>JBGVNV010000067.1:0-37370 GCA_045125955.1 Faecousia sp. | reverse complement strand
AGTCTTCATCGACGAAAGCGCCGACCTGCAGGAGGGCTACTACGTCTCCATGACCTATCAGACCGCCGAGCAGGCAAACGGTATCCTGTATCTGCAGAACGCCTTCCTCCGCTCCGAGGGCAACCGCAGCTTCGTCTTCGTCCGCAACGCCGACGGTCTGCTGGAGAAGCGTTACCTGGAGTGCGGCGTGTCCACCGACGGCTACATGACCCCCATCCATTCCGGTATCACCGAGGAAGACTTCGTGGCCTTCCCCTACGGCAAGCAGATCGTTGAAGGTGCCCCCACCTATGAGGGCACCGACCAGGATCTGTACGGCTATTAAGGAGGGCGCGCTATGGAAAATATCAGACTCGCCTTCCAGGGCATCTGGGGTCACAAAATGCGCTCGTTCCTGACGATGCTGGGCATCATCATCGGCATCGCCTCCATCATGACCATCGTCTCCACCATCACGGGCACCAACGAGCAGATCAAGGAGAACCTGATCGGCTCCGGCAGCAATGTGGTCAATGTCTCCCTGTATCAGAACGACTGGGAATATGACATGACCTATTCTCCCCTGCCCGCCGGTGTCCGCTGTCTGGAGGACACCCTGCGCGACTCCCTGAACACCCTGTCCGGCGTGGAGGAGGTCAGCTTCTTCACCCGCCGCAACTGGTCCGACTTCGTCAGCGCAGGCAGCAAGCAGTTCTCCGGCGAGACCTACGGCATCGACTCCGCCTTCTTCCGGGTCAGCGGCTATACCGTCACCTACGGACGGGAATTCACCCAGGCGGACTACGACAGCTTCCGCAAGGTGGTCATTCTGGACAGGAAGGCCGCCGCCACCCTCTTCGGCACCCAGCTGCCCATCGGCAAAGTGGTGGAGATCAAGGGTGAGCCCTTCACTGTGGTGGGCATTGCCGAGCAGGCCTCCACCTTTGAGCCCACCATCAGCAGCTACAACGACTACTATATGTACGCGGACACCTCCGCCGGTGCGATCTTCATCCCCTCCGCCGCATGGCCCATGGTCTTCTACTTTGACGAGCCCCAGAATGTGGCCGTCAAGGCTACCTCCACGGACACCATGACCCGGGCGGGCAAGGCTGTGGCCGATGCTCTGAACGCCACACAGATCGTCTACGCCGCCGCCACCGTGGATCCCGAGACCGGCGAGGAGATTGCCTCCACCGGCGAATTCTCCTACCGCAGCCAGGATCTGCTGCAGCAGGCACAGCAGCTGCAGGAGATGTCCAACGCCACCAACCAGCAGCTCATCTGGATCGCCAGCATCTCGTTGCTGGTGGGCGGCATCGGCGTTATGAACATCATGCTGGTGTCCGTCACCGAGCGTACCGGCGAGATCGGCCTGAAAAAGGCCCTGGGTGCCAAGAAGAAGCGCATCCGCCGCCAGTTCCTCACCGAGGCCGCAGTGCTCACCAGCCTGGGCGGCATCATCGGCGTGGTCCTGGGCATTGTAGCGGCCCACCTGATCTCCGCCTCCAATGGCGTCCCCGTGGCCATCGATGTCCCCGCCACGGTCATCAGCGTGGTCTTCTCCATGGCCATCGGCATCATCTTCGGCATGCTCCCCGCCGTCAAGGCCGCAAACCTCAACCCCATCGAAGCACTTCGCCGCGAATAACGTACAAACCGCCCCTGCAAATGCAGGGGCGGTTCATTTTACCTAAAAAGCACGTCATTGCGAGGGCGCAGCCCGTGGCAATCCCGTAACTTTTTTGACCAGATTTCGTGGTTTTTCACTTCTATCGACGGGATTCCCACGAAGTAGTGCGCACTGGCTCGGAATGACGCGGAGTTTTGGACACGCATAAGACCGCCCCTGCAAATGCAGGGGCGGTTACTTTATTGCCTTATTCCATCAGCAGACGGTCTTTTTCCAGGGCTTCCTTTTTGCCCTCGATGCGGCCCAGGGCGTACATGCACAGCGTGGCCGCCAGCAGGTTCACCATGGTAATGGGGTGGGCGATGTTCAGGGTATTCACCACGCCGATCACCAGATTGGCAAGGCCCACGCCCCGCAGCATCTGGCACATTTGATTTAAGTAAGCGATCCGGGATTCCAGATCGGAGAACAGCTCGAACTGGCCCAGCTCCGTCTTCTTCCGGAAGTAGATCCACTTCATCACCCGGCCCACATATTCCGCGCCGGTCTCCGCCATGAAGCTGAGGTAGCCTTCGTCATGGTTCCGCATTTCCAGACGAACGGTGTATTCGCCGGGCTCGCAGGGGACGAATTCATACCGGCAGAAGCCCACCTTGTCCAGCACCCAGCCGGACTGGGCCATGGTGTTCAGCCAGTGCTCCTCCTTGTCAAATTCCCAGACCCAGATCCATTTTTTCACGATCTTGCGTTCCATTTATGCTTCCTCCTTCAGTACCATGTCGCCGCTGGCCACCAGCTCCCGCAGCCGCGCCAGCTCTTTTTTCAGAATTTCCAGACCCTTGGGGGTCAGCTTATATTCCTTTTTCCGTCCCTCACCGGGGAGCAGGGCGATCCAGCCCTTGTCCACCAGGGCGTTCAGGGCCCCGTAGAGGGTGCCCGCCGCCAGCCGGACCCGCCCGCCGGAGAGCTCCGCCGCCCGCTGCATGATGCCGTAGCCGTGAAGCGTCTTGTACAAGGATAATAGTATATAGTAGGTCGTTTCCGTCAGTGCCATCTGTTCCATAAGTATACAGTCCTCCTTTATATCGGCAACCGATATATCGTACTGTCATTATATCGCCTCCCGATACATTTGTCAAGCAAAAAAGAAGCAGTTCCGAAGAACTGCTTCTTTTCAATTTGTCTAAGAACCTGGTTTCCGGAACGAATCGTAGGGGCGAGCCTCGCTCGCCCGCCGAAAAACTTTGTTTTTCGGATTTTCCGAAGGAAAATAACCGTATATTTCGCCTTACGGCGACGGATTTTACTTGAGCAAAATCCGCGGGCGACCGAGAGTCGCCCCTACGGATATCTTTAAGTGGGATCGTAATTGACGATGATGCTCCGGTCGATGCACTTGTTGGCCTGGGACTGGGTGACCTTGGTGCCGAAGACGTTGATCTGGACCATGTTGGGGTTGTCCGCCAGGAAGTCGATCCTGCTGACCTCGGCGTTGTAGTCCATGTAGACATAGTTCAGAGAGCTGATCTTGTCCAGGGGCTCCAGGGTAGTCAGGGCGTTGTAGGAGCCGTCGATGGTCACCAGGCCGGAGCCGCTGCCCAGGGCGGGCAGAGCCGTGCACTGGTTGTAGGAGAAGTCGAACTCGCTCATCTTGGTCAGGCCGGAGAGCATGGTGATGTCCGTGAGCTGATTGTTGCTCAGGTCCAGCTTCCGCAGCTCGGTGCAGCCCGCCAGCGGCGAGCAGTCGGTGAGCTGATTCTTCTCCGCCCGGAACTCGGTCAGGCCGGTGAGCTTCTGAACGGCGGCGATGTCGGTGAGCTTGTTGTCAGACACATCCAGAACCGTCAGCTTCAGACAGTTGCGGATGGGCACGATGGTGGTCAGCACATTCTCGGACACGTCCAGACTGGTCAGCTCCGTCAGATCCATCAGGGGGATCAGATCGGAAACGGCATTGTCACTCAGGTCCAGGGTCTGGAGGGTGGGAATGGTGGAGAGCACCGTCAGGTTGCCCACGGCGTTGCTGCTCAGATCCAGCTTTTTCAGGCTGGGCGCGCCCTCCAGGAAGGCCAGGGAGCTGATGGAGCAGCCCCGCAGGTTCAGCTCCTCCAGGGCGGGCAGGATCTTCAGCATGCTCATGTCCGCAGTAATGGTGCTGCCGCTGAGGTCCAGCTTCTTCAGCCGGGTCATGCCCTCCAGGAAGGACAGGTCCTCGATCTGCCGTCCGGTCAGGCTCAGCTCCTCCAGATACAGCAGGTGCCGCAGGTCGCCCAGCTCCATGGCCTCGGCGGGAACGTTCATCTTGGTGATGGTCCAAAGATCATCGGAGTAGATGGCGGTGTCGTGGCCGAACATGAGCTGCTGCTGGACCAGCTCCTCGATGACCGCATCCTGGAACTCCACCTCTTCGATGACACCGCCCACGGTGTAGCTCAGAATGGCCAGGGGGCTGACCAAACCGTTGTCACCCACGGTGACGGCGTAGATCTTGGTCTCGCCGCCCTCCAGGGCCACAGGGGTGACGCAGGGGGTGTCGGCGGTGGAGGGATACTGACCGTCGGTGGACACATACAGGGTGCCGCCCTCATGGGTGAAGGTCAGGCTGATATACTGGCTGTAGAAGCCGGGCACGAAATCGGGGGTGGGAGCCGCAGGCCGCAGGGCATCCAGCTCCGCCTTGATGGCGGGATCGGCCACCTTGTCCAGCATATTCACCGCATCCAGGAGCTTGTCCTGCTCCACGTATGTCCGGCACAGGGCCATGTACAGCTCGGAGGTGGCACCGTCGGCGATGGCACTGACCAGGGTGTACTCGGCCTTGGTGTAGTTGCCGGAATCCTTGTAGATCTGGGCCAGGTCGATGGCCACATTCTCGTCCTCACCGGCGAACTCATAGGAAATGTCATAGAACCAGGCAGCCGCTTCAAAATGGCCGTTCTGGGCACAGTTTCGCGCCTGGGCCATGAGAAAATCCCGGACCGTTTCCCGGTCGTAGACGAAGATATACCAGCACGCGCTGGCGATCAGAGCCACGACCAGCAGAAGCGGAACGATCCGTTTCATGATATTTTTCATAAAGAAAGCTCCCTTTCAGGGTATAGGATGCCAGTATTATAACAAATTTCAGGAAAAATGTCAAGAAGTGCGGACAAAAGGCCCCTTCTTCCCTCCAAAAAACGCCCCGTTTCCCCGGAAAAAACAGGTAAAATGGGACCTGGAGGTGATACCCATGAAAAAACAGATGCTGCTGTCCTTCCTGGCCGGGGCGGTGGTGCCCCTGGTTCTGGCGGCCCTTTTTCAGAAAACGCCCGCCCTTCCCGAAGCCGAAAGCGAGTCCATCAGCCCCACCCAGATTGCATCGGCCCAAGACCCCGCCACGGTGCTGACGGTGATGAACCGGGCGGGGAATCTGCAGCAGATGGACCTGCGGGAGTATCTGGTGGGGGTGGTGCTGGCGGAGATGCCCGCAAGCTTTGAATCCGAGGCCCTGAAGGCCCAGGCGGTGGTGGCCCGAACCTACACCCGCAAGCGGATGGAGGGCGGCAAGCACGGTCAGGCCGCCGTGTGCATGGACTCCGGCTGCTGCCAGGGCTGGCGTTCCGGGGAGGACTATCTGGCCCAGGGCGGCAAACCATCTGCGGTGGAAAAGGTCCGCGCCGCCGTGGCGGACACCGACGGTCTGGTCCTGCGCTACGAGGGCAGGCTCATCGATGCCACCTACTTTTCCTGCTCCGGCGGCGTCACCGAGGATGCGGTGGCGGTCTGGGGCCAGGATGTGCCCTACTTAAAATCCGTACAGAGCCCCGGCGAGGAGGATGCCCCCCGTTTTTCAGACTCCGTGACCTTCTCCCCCGGCGATTTTGCCGGAAAGCTGGGGCTGTCGGCGGCGGGGGATCCGGGGAATTGGTTCGGGGCCGTGACCTACACCGCCGGGGGCGGCGTGGAGACCATGGTCATCCGGGGCAAGAGCTTTTCCGGCACCCAATTGCGCTCCAAGCTGGGCCTGCGGTCCACAGCCTTTGAAATTGCGGTGTCCGGGGACACCATCACCGTCACCACACGGGGCTTCGGCCATCGGGTGGGCATGAGCCAGTACGGTGCCCAGGCCATGGCCCAGGAAGGCAGCAGCTTTTCCGACATCCTGGCCCACTATTACACGGGGACGGAGCTGGGGCAATAAGCTTGCAGAATGTTATGGAAACTACTGGTGTTTGCGGTTGCGAACCGGGTGGATATTTTGTATAATGCTCCTGAAAAGAAAAATACAGGAGGATAACACCATGAAAAAGAAATTATTCGCCCTGCTCCTGGTGCTGCTGATGGTCCCGGCGGTCATCGCCCTGGGAGCCCAGCCCGGCTACGCGGAGTCTCAGATGAACACCCACTACGCGGTCCTGGGCGGCGATCAGAGCATCACCATCCGCTCCCATGTGGACCCCGGCGGCCGGGGCGGCTACAGCCACGCCCTCTACGCCGTGGAGCTCACCGGCAAGGAGACCAAGGCTGAGCTGGACGCCATCGCCGTCCGGCTTCTGGAGCGCGGCACCGAGCCCCTCTGGGGCGGCAGCAAGCACTGCTACCACGGCGGCGCGTACACCATGGACCCGGAATTCGATCTGACCGCTTCTGACTACGCCCCCGGCAGCTATCTCTATGTCTGCTACGCCTTCGGCTGTGCCGGCGGCAGCTATAACCATGTGCTGACCCCCTACTATGAGCAGATCAGCACCATGTCCCTGCGGCTGACTAAGGAGGCCCAGGGCCTCGACCTGCGCTACGCCCTCACCGACGGCGACGGCCGGGAGATCGCCAGCCTGACCGACGGCGAGGAAGGTACGCTTTCCATGGATGCCGGTGCCGTGCAGCTGCGGCTGATGAGCAATGTGCAATTCCCCACCGAGAAGGTCCTGGAGGTCCGGGCGGATTTCCCCAAAAACCAGAACATTGACGCCTTCACCTTTGATGCCAAAGCCATGACCCTCACCCCGGAGCTCTGCGGCAGCGGCACCGTCAGCGTGATCATCGGCAACTATCTGAACAACGAGGTCCGCACCGAAAGCTTCTATCTGAACATCCCCTGCGCTCCCCGCGCGGAGGCCACCGTCCTGGTCCCCAGCACCTGCACCGAGGAGGGTCTGGCGGAGTACCGTTGCGTGGGCCACGACATCAACTGCGCCACCGTCTATGACCAGGAGATCCTGCCTCCCCTGGGTCACAAGCTCTTCTCCGTGAGCCAGTACATCGAAAAGCCCACCGCCACCCTGCCCGGTCTCGGCATGGGCACCTGCCGGGTCTGCGGTCTCATCGGCGTGGAGGCGGCCGTGGCCCCCATCTTCTCCGATGTGGTTTCCGATGCCTTCTACAGCCAGCCCCTGGACTACTGCCACGCCAAGGGCTGGGTCACAGGCGTGACCGAGAACACCTTCGCCCCCGGCAACGCCTGTGTCCGCGCCCAGGTGGTGACCTTCCTCTGGCGCGCCGCCGGATGCCCCAAGCCCACCATCGGCAGCAACCCCTTCGTGGATGTGAAGGAGACGGACTTCTACTACAGCGCGGTCCTCTGGGCTCTGGAGAACGGCATCACCACTGGCACCGATGCCACCCACTTCTCCCCCATGGCGGTCTGTAACCGCGCCCAGGTGGTGACCTTCCTGTGGCGCGCCTTCGACCAGCCCGCAAGCAGCTCCCAGAGCCACCCCTTCACGGATGTTCAGGCAAACAGCTGGTATGAAGCCCCCGTCCTCTGGGCGGTGGAAAACGGCATCACCGCCGGTCTTTCCGCCACCACCTTCGGCCCCACCACCAACTGCAACCGCGCCCAGATCGTGACCTTCCTGTATCGCGCTTACGCAGAATAAAAACCAAGCCCGCCAACTTTCGTTGGCGGGCTTTCGCACGTCAAAACTACCCGTAGGGGCGACCGATGACCACCGTTGTCAAACAGAAAGACCAGCTACAAGTTACCACGTCATTGCGAGGAGGGCGTAGCCCGACGTGGCAATCCGTTATCTTTCCGTTCCCATCGGGAACGGGCGGTGCAGAGCACCGCAGGGGATGCGGATTGCCACGGGCTACGCCCTCGCAATGACAGTGGTAGTGGGAAGCTGGTCCCTCTGATTCGACATAGCTGTCGACGATACAAGTTACCAATTCTTCCGAATTGGCCGGGCGAGCGAGGCTCGCCCCTACATTCCGTTTACGGATTCATTTCCAGCACCAATGCCAATGCGGCTTCGATGGTCTGTTCCCGGATCCCGGCGCGGTCGCCGGTGAAGTGGTGCTCCCGGGCAAAGGCGGTCTTTTCGTCGGCATAGCCGATGAACACGGTGCCCTCCGGGTTGCCGTATTCGTCGCCGCCGGGACCGGCCAGGCCCGTGACGGCCACGGCCACATCCGCGCCGATGACCCTTCGCGCGCCCTCGGCCATGGCCTGGGCCACAGGGGCACAGACGGGGCCGTAAGCATCCAGAATTTCCACAGGCACACCGAGCACTTTGTGCTTTACTTCATTGGTGTAGCTGATGATGCCCCCTGCGAAAACGGCGGATGCGCCGCTGACCCCAGTGATAGCCTGTCCGATGCCACCGCCGGTGAGGCTCTCGGCTGTAGCCAGCCGTTTGCCCGCCAGAGCGGTCAGGACCTTAGCAGAAAGGCTCAGTCTCACCATAGATCACAGAAATCTTTTCCACGGAGGCCAGAGCCTCCTCGATCAGAGCCTGACGGTCCAGCTTCCGCTCGGCGTTCAGCACCTGGCCCAGGGTGGGCTTGGTCTTGGGGTGCCGGGGGGTAAAGACGGTGCAGCAGTCCTCATAGGGCAGCACGCTGGTCTGGAAGGTGCCGATCTTCCGGGAGATGGTGACGATCTCCTCCTTGTCCATGCCGATCAGGGGCATGAAGATGGGCATATCCACCACCGCGCCGGTGACGGTCATGGCCTCCATGGTCTGGGAAGCCACCTGACCCAGGTTCTCGCCGGTGATCAGAGCGCCGCAGCCGTCCTGACGGGCCAGCTTTGCGGAGATCTCCATCATGAAGCGGCGCATGATGAGGGTGAAGAACTCCTCGGGGCAGTTGTCCCGGATGGCCTCCTGGATCTGGGTGAAGGAGACGATGTTCACGGTCATGCGGCCGGTGTACTTGGTGACCAGTCTTGCCAGCTCCAGGACCTTGTCCTTGGCCAGCTGGGAGGTGTAGGGGTAGCTGAAGAAATGGACGGACTCGATCTCCACACCGCGCTTGCCGATCATGTGGGCAGCCACAGGAGAGTCGATGCCGCCGGAGAGCAGGCACATGGCTCTGCCGCCCACGCCGGTGGGCAGACCGCCGGCGGCGGGGACTGCGGGACCGTGGACGTAGGCCGCCAGGTCGCGGACCTCGACAAAAACGGTGTAGTCGGGATTGTGGACATCCACCTCGGTGGCAGGATGGGCCTCGGCCAGCCGGCCGCCGATGTGCTGGCTGAGCTGGATGGAGGTCAGGGGGAACTGCTTGTCCGCCCGGCGGGACTCCACCTTGAAGGACTTGGCGGCATCCAGATCGTCGCCCAGGTACTCCTCGATGGTGTTGAAGATGGCATCCAGGTTCTTCTCACAGGCCCGGCAGCGGCAGATGTTGACGATGCCGAAGATGTGCTTGCAGGCCTCCCAGGCACCGTCCACATCGGCCTCGTCATTCATGGGCTCGACGTAGATGGTGGACTGCATCAGATACACGTCAAACTCGCCGAAGGGCTTCAGACGGCGGCGGACATTGCTGCGCAGCTTAGCCTCGAACTGACGCTTGTTGGAGCCCTTCAGGACGATCTCGCCCAGCTTGAGCAAAAAGATTTCTTTCATTGTATTTCCTCCATACATGGTGAATTGAAAATTGACAATTGAAAATGGAAAATTACCATAACTTTCCACTTTCAATTTTCAACTTTCAACTCCGAAAAATGGCCTGCTGCTTATCGCAGCAGGCCGCTTTTTCGGTCTTGATTACACGATTACACGGTGGGCTGGTTGGCTGCCTCGATGATCTTGACGAACTTCTCGGGAACCAGGGAAGCACCGCCGATCAGGCCGCCGTCGATGTCGGGCTGAGCCAGCAGCTCGTAGGCGTTCTTGTCGTTCATGGAGCCGCCGTACAGGATGGAGATGGCACGGGCGTTCTTGCTGGAGTACAGCTTGCGAACGACGCTGCGGATGTGCTCACAGACCTCCTCAGCCTGCTCGGGGGTGGCGGTACGGCCGGTGCCGATGGCCCAGATGGGTTCGTAGGCGATGACGACCTTGCGGATCTTCTCCTCGGAGACACCTGCCAGACCCAGCTTGATCTGCATGGCGATGTGCTCGTTGGTGATGCCGGCCTCGCGCTGCTCCAGGGTCTCGCCGCAGCACATGATGGGAATCAGGCCAGCCTCCAGGGCGGCGTGGACCTTTGCATTGACATCGGCATCGGTCTCACCGTACATCTCACGGCGCTCGGAGTGGCCGATGATGACGTACTTACAGCCGGCGTCGACCAGCATGTTGGTGGCGATCTCACCGGTGTAGGCGCCGGAAGCGTTGGCGTTGCAGTTCTCGGCACCGATGCCCACGCGGGTCTCACGCATGGCGCGAACAGCAGCGGGGATGCAGACGGCGGGAACACACAGAGCCACGTCGCACCAACGGCCCTTGGGCATCATGGCCTTGAAGGCGGTCATGAACTCCTTGGTCTCGGAGGGGGTCTTGTTCATCTTCCAGTTACCGGCAATGACGGTCTTACGGTACTTTCTGTTCATAATTGGGATTCTCCTTACTCTATCTTGACATCTCGGATGGATGTAGTTTACATAGTTATGCCATGCCGGGGACGAAGCCCCGGCATGGCGTTGTTGCGGGGATCAGGTTGCGGTCTGCCTGGTCAGGGCAGCCCTGAGATCAGGTGCTCTTTTCTTTTCCAGGATTTTAGACAAAGCCTAAGTAACCAAAGAATTGAGCGGAGAGAGCGGTCAGCGAGAGATTTTGGTCCAGATGAAAGTTTGGAAGCGAAGGAATACTTTGTGTATTTCGAGCTTTCAAACTGCACAGCTGGGGCAAAAGATCCGCTGTCCGCCGAAGTCGGTTGGGTCGGCGGTCACATTTATTACTTGTCCTGGAGGCAGGCGATACCGGGCAGCTCCAGACCCTCCAGGAACTCCAGGGAGGCGCCGCCGCCGGTGGAGATGTGGGTGATCTTGTCAGCAAAGCCCAGCTGCTCGCAGGCAGCAGCGGAGTCGCCGCCGCCGACGATGGTCACAGCGTCGGAATCAGCCAGAGCCTGAGCAACGGCGATGGTGCCCTTAGCCAGGGTGGGGTTCTCGAACACACCCATGGGGCCGTTCCAGACGACGGTCTTGGCAGCCTTGGCAGCAGCAGCGAACTCAGCGGCAGCCTTGGGGCCGATGTCCAGACCCATCATGTCAGCGGGGATGGCGGTGCAGTCAACATACTCGACGGGGATCTCAGCGTCGATGGGGTTGGGGAAGGAAGCAGCGATGGCGGTGTCGACAGGCAGCAGCAGCTTGACGCCCTTGGCCTCAGCCTTGGCCATCATCTCCTTGCAGTACTCCAGCTTCTCGTTGTCAACCAGGGACTTGCCGACGGTGTTGCCCTGAGCGGCCAGGAAGGTGTAAGCCATGCCGCCGCCGATGATCAGGGTGTCGACCTTCTCCAGCAGGTTGTTGATGACGTTCAGCTTGTCGGAAACCTTGGCGCCGCCCAGGATGGCGACGAAGGGACGCTCGGGGTTGGCCAGAGCCTTGCCCATGATGGAAACTTCCTTCTCCACCAGGAAGCCGCAGACGGCGGGCAGGTAATCAGCGACACCTGCGGTGGAGGAGTGGGCGCGGTGAGCGGTGCCGAAGGCATCGTTGACGAAGATGTCAGCCAGGTCAGCCAGGTTGCGGCTCAGCTCAGCGTCGTTCTTGGTCTCACCCTTGATGTAACGGGTGTTCTCCAGCAGCATGACATCGCCGTTCTGCAGGGCAGCAGCCTTGGCCTTGGAGTCCTCGCCGGCCACGTCGGCGGCCATGATGACTTCCTTGCCCAGCAGCTCGCTCAGGCGGTCAGCAACGATCTTCAGGGACAGCTCAGGCTTCCACTCGCCCTTGGGCTTGCCCATATGGGAACACAGAATGACCTTGGCACCGTTGTCCACCAGATACTTGATGGTGGGCAGAGCAGCGACGATACGCTTGTCAGAAGTGATCTTGCCGCCCTTGGTGGGGACGTTGAAATCGCAGCGGCACAGCACGCGCTTGCCGGCGACGTCGATATCAACGATGGACTTCTTGTTGTAGTTCATAACAAATTTCCTCCGTTTTATTATTGGGCTCTCAGCCCTTCATTTTTCCGTGGTCAAGCAAACCGGAAAATTCCTGCTGCCGCAGGGCCTCGAACACCGTGATGGCCACGCTGTTGCTCAGGTTCAGGCTGCGGGCCTCGGCGCGCATGGGGATGCGCACGCAGCACTGCCGGTGTTCCTCCAGGAAGCTTTCGGGCAGGCCCTTGGTCTCCTTGCCGAAGAACAGATAGCAGCCGTCCTCAAAGCTTGCCTCGGTGTAGCACCGGGGGGCCTTGGTGGACAGGCACCACATCTGCCGGACATCGTTCCGGGTGAAAAAGTCCTCCAGATTCTCGTAGTCGAAGACCTCCACCATGTGCCAGTAGTCAAGACCGGCACGGCGGACCGCCTTCTCCGAGATATCGAAGCCCAGGGGCCGGATCAGGTGCAGACGTGCGCCGGTGGCGGCACAGGTGCGGGCGATGTTTCCGCAGTTTTGCGGGATCTCAGGCTCCACGAGCACCACATTCAGCAACGTTCTTCACCTCAATGTCCTTCAGAAATGCAGCATAAATCGTTCGATTCGGTTGCGTTCCTATTGTATGCCAAATTTTCTGGAAAATCAATCTGAAAATACCGATTTTTACGAATATTTCATAGATTATACAGTTTGGTATGAACTGGCCCCGTTTTTTTGTGAAAAATGTGGGATTGACTTTTTCCAAAAATCGCCGCCGTCAAGATTTTCCCCGAAAAAAACGCTGTTTTTCCGTTCAAGCCCAAAGATAGCCAACATGCGGCCCCGAAAAAAACAGCCCCCGGAGGGGCTGTTCATTTTCATTATTTACAATAATGTTTCCATTTGCCTCACTGCACCGTCAGGACCCGGACGCTGATGTGGGGGGTTCCGTCGCGCTCGGTAACATCGGTGGCGTAGGAGTAGGTAAAGGTCACGGTGTTTCCCACCTGGACACTCTTGCTGCCGTCCAGGCTGGCGTAGGTCACGAAGATCACATCGGCCTCCCGCTTCTCGGTGGCGGCATCATAGTGGCCGTCGCCCTCGAGGATGCTGATGCGGCAGGTGCGGCCGTTGACATACTCCACCTGGCCCACCAGGGTGGATTCATCGTAGCTCAGCTTGGGCAGGGTGGGAGCCGTACCCATCTCCAGGATATTGCAGCCGCACAGGGCGGTCATGGCCAGAACTGCGGCCAGCGTCAAAGCGATCAGTTTTCGCATAAAATCACCTCAGAAGTTTACTGAACTCTATTCTACTGCCCCCGGGCGGAAAAAGCAAGAAAAATGTTGCGCACAGCGGCCCGCCCTTGCATTCTTAAGAAATTTCCGTTATAATGTAATGTGAAATCGTATGACTCAAATCCGTAGGAATATATGGAGGCAATTCCCTTGAAAAAATCAAACCAGCTCCGCTCCATCGGCTCGGTGATGATCCTGATGCTGGTGGGCAAGCTGCTCAGTCTGCTGGCGAATCAGGTTTACTTAAGCTATTTCGGCGCGGACAATGAGCAGCTGAACATCTTCTCCTGGGTGCTCCAGATCCCCAACTACCTGTTCCAGAGCCTGGGCACGGGCCTGAGCAGCACCGTCATCCCCCTCTACGCCGCCCTGCTGGCCCAGAAAAAGATGAAGGAGGCCAGCCGCTTTGGCTCCAATATCCTCTGCATCACCTCCCTTGGCATGGTGCTGCTGGTGGGTCTGGGCCTCGCCATCAGCCCGGTGCTCCCCCGGCTGACGGATTTTACCGACAAGGCCTACGCCACGAAGGCACTGATGATCATGATGCCCGTCATGTTCTTCTACGCCATGACCAACATCTACCAGGGCATCCTCCAGTCCATGGACCGCCATCTGAGCGCGGCCCTCATCAATCTGCCCAGCGGCATCGTGATTTTGCTGTACATCGCCCTCTTCGCCGACAAATTTGGTGTGACGGGTCTGCTGGTGACGGTGGTCTTCGGCCTGTTTCTGCAGTTTGCCATCCTGCCCCTGCCCGCCCATAAGGCCGGCTTCCGCTTCAAGCCTGTGGTGGACTTCCAGGATGAGAACATCCGCACCGTCGGGCGCATGATGCTGCCCGTGGTCCTGGGTGCCAGTGCCTACCAGTTCAACATGTTCTTCAACAACACCATGATGTCCGCCGTGGAGCCGGAGTCCGTGACGCTGTTCAACTTCGTCCAGACCCTGATCCTCAGCTCCGTCATGACGCTGGTGCTGGCCATCACCTCGGTGAAGTACCCCGCCCTGACGGTCTGCGCCGCAAAGGAAGACATGATGGGCTTCCGAAAGGAGCTCTCCGGCACCATGGGGGCCATGATCTACCTGCTGACCCCCATCGCCTTCGGTCTGGTGGTCCTTGGCCATCCCCTGCTGGAGCTCATTTCCCTCCACGGCAAGGTGGTCCCCGAAAACATCGTCACCGAGGCCACCTTCCTGACCATGTACAGCCTGTGCATCGTGTTCCTGGGCCTGAAGGAGATCGCGGACCGGGCCCTGTACAGTCTTCGCATCACCCGTGTCTCCGCCTGGATCGGCGTGGTCATCATGGCGGTGAACATCCTCTTCGGCTATATTTTAAGCCGCATGACGCCCCTGGGAGCCGCAGGCATCCCCCTGGGCTACTCCATCGGCGTCATCGCGGGCACCGGCTGGCTGCTGCTGCGGCTGAAAAAGGAGATCCTCTTCTTCGGCGGCGGTTTGAAGGCCACCACCATCCAGTCGATCCTTGGCTCCGCCGTCATGAGCGCGGCGGTCATCGCCGTCCACCGCGCTTTGGCTGGAATGCTGACCTCCGGCAGCATTTTCGACCGGGCAATGCTGGTCTTTGTCCCCATGGTCGCGGGCATGATCGTCTACTTCGCCCTGACCTGGCTAATGAAGGCCCAGCCCATCCGCGCCTTCCTGGACCCCATCCTGAAAAGAGGTAAAGCAGAATGAAGATCCTCTATCTCATCAACTACGCCGGTTCCGGCGGCTCTGAACGGTATGTGGAGCTACTGGCCCGGTACTACCATGGGAGCAAGGCCACCTGCGGACTTTGCTACAATGTGGACGGTCCCCTTGTGGAAAAAATGAAGAAGCTGGACATCCCTGTGTATCAGCTCCCCATGAAGAGCATCGCGGATATTTCCGCCGCCAAAAAGCTGGCGAAAATCGTCAAGGACGGGGAATATGACGTGATCCATGCCCAGTATCCCCGGGAAAACTACATCGCCATCCTCGCCAAGCTCTTCGGCTGCAAAGCCAGAATCATCTTCACCAGCCACCTGATCTCCGAGCAGCCCCCGGTGTGGCGGATGCTCAACCGCATCTTCACCCCCCACGACCACGCGGTCCTCACGGTCTGCACCTACGGCAAAGAGGTGCTGGAACGGGGCGGCGTGGCGAAGGACAAGATCCGCATCGTCTTCAACGGCGTGGATGCCCCCGCCGCGCCCCAGCGGGACCGCTCCGTTCTGAAAGAGTTCGGCATCGGGGACGAGGAAAAAGTCATCACCATCCTGACCCGGTTTTCCGAAGAAAAGGGCGTGCCCTTCCTCCTGCGGTCCATCGCACGGCTGAAGGAGCAGACCCCGGTCCCCTTCCGGCTGCTGCTGGTGGGCACGGGCCCGGATTTTGACCGGGACAAGGCCCTGGTCCCGGAGCTGGGTATCGAAGACAAGGTGGTGCTCACGGGCTTCCGCACGGACACCGCCCGACTCCTGGCGGCATCGGACATCTACCTGAATTCCAGCTCCAGCGAGGCCATGAGCTTCGCCATCCTAGAGGCCCTGGGCGCAGGACTGCCCCTGGTGCTGACTAATGTGGGCGGCAACCCGGAGCTGGTGAACACCGGCGAAATTTGTGGTCTGCTGGCCCCCTACGGCGACGAAAACGCCTACGCCGGAGCCATCGCAAAGCTTTTGGAGGACGATGCCCTCCGCGCAGGCTTCGCCGCCGCCGCCCGGGCCAAGGCCGAGGGCGAATTCGATCTGTATACCCTTTTGGACAAGCTGTTTGAAATCTACAAATAAAGTGAGGAAACCAACATGAGTCAGAAAAAAGCCAAATTCAACATCGTGGACATTATCGTGATCCTGATCCTGATCGCCGGCGTCGCCTTCCTGGGCGTGAAGATGTTCGGCGGCCAGGAGCCCGCCGCTTCCGCCGACCCCGCCGAGGGTGCCCCCTACCTGGTGAGCTTCCGGGCCGACTGCGTGCCCGAGGACATCGCCGCCACCCTGACCGTGGGCAGCAAGGCCGAGAACGCCTCCCGCAACATGGACCTGGGCACCGTGGTGGATGTGGTCATCGGTGAGTCCGTGGTCTACGGCTACGACAGCAAGGGCAACTGCGTCGCCTCCCCCAAGCCCGGCCACGTCAGCGTCACCCTGGTCTGCCGGGTCACCGGCTTCCAGAACCCCACCGGCCTGCAGGTGGGCCAGTTCGCCCTGAATATGGGCCACGCCATGGGCGTGTGCGCCGGCAACACCGAGATCAGCACCGTTGTCTGGAACATCGTCCCCGCCGCCACGGAGTAAGGGCCTATGATCACCTATCTGCTTTATGACCTGCTGCCGGTCTGGCTGGCGAAGCTGGGCCGTGTCGCCCAGGCCAGTGCCCTGTACCGGCTTCTGGCGACGGTCTGGCGGTTCTTTGCGGGGCTGGTGGAAAACAGCTTCTGCGCCCGGCTCTGGGTGGGAAGCGAAACCCTCCGGGCCCGGTTCGAAAGCTCCCTGCTCTGTGCCTGGGTGGACGCGGTGATCCGCTGGCTGACGGAATTTGTGGGCAAGTGCTTCGGCTGGGTGGTGGAGCCCATCTGCACCAGCCGCATCAACCGCACCCTCAGCCGCATGCCCCGGTATGACCTGGGCTGGCTGTACGGCATCGTGTTCCTGGTGTGCTACCTCTGCCCCGACTGGCTCTGGCGCAACCAGTATGCCCTTTTGCTCAGCGGTCTGCTCTTCGGAGCCACGCTGCTGGATGCCTGGAACCGGGACCAGAGTGCCTTCCGGGTCCGGGATGTGGGCTTTTGGATGCCCATTTTCGCCTTCGCCGCCGGTCTTGCGGTCATCAACGCCTACGACCGGGGCGAGGCCCTGCGGGTGTTCTGCTTCTACCTGTCCGCCTTCCTCTTCTGCGTCAGTCTGGTGGGCACCGTCACCAACCGGGGACGGCTCATGTCCATCCTGGGCTTCGTCTACCTGACCCTGCTGCTGACAGCGGCCTACGCCATCGTCCAGCGCATCCAGGGCGTGGAGGTCAGTGCCTCCCTGACGGACCTGAAGATGAACGCCGGTATGCCCGGCCGTGTCTACTCCACCCTGGAGAACCCCAACAACTACGCCGAGTTCATCGTGCTGACCTTCCCCGTCAGCCTGATCTTCTGCACGGGCATCGTGGACCGCCGCTGGCGGACCATCTGCACCGCCTCCCTGATGGTGCCGGTGGTGGCCCTGCTGATGACCTACTCCCGGTCCGGCTGGGTCAGCTTCGCCCTGGCGGCGGTGGTGTTCCTGGCCCTGTGGGACAAGCGGCTGCTGCCGCTGGTGGTGGTTGCAGCGGTGGTGGCTCTGCCCATCCTGCCCGACTCCGTGTTCAACCGCATTCTGACCATCGGCAACACCGCCGACTCCTCCAACCGCTACCGGCTCTACATCTGGACCAGCGTGCTGCAGATGCTGGGCGACCACGGCCTCACCGGCATCGGCCTGGGCCCCGGAAACTTCATCCCCCTCTACGCGGGCTACAGCAGCCCCATGGCATCCGTGGCCTACCACAGCCACATGCTGTATCTGGAGGTCTGGCTGGAGATGGGCCTGATCGGCATTGTAAGCTTTTTGGGCATGTATCTCGGCATCGTCCGCCGTGGCATCCGCGCCATCCGCCATGCCGATCCCCTGGTGCGCCAAGTGCTCATCGCGGCGATCAGCTCCCTGGCCGGTGTCAGCTTCGTGGGTGCAGCGGAGTACATCTGGTTCTATCCCAGAGTCATGTTCGCCTTCTTCATCGTGCTGGGTGTGACCCTGGCGGCGGTGAAGCTGGCGGAGGAATCCAAGTAAGCTCAATAAATCAACACGTCATTGCGAGGGCCGCAGGCCCGTGGCAATCCCGTCGATCCGGGGGATTGCCACGTCGGGCTTTGCCCTCCTCGCAATGACGTGCCTTTTTACGGGCCAGCGGCAAAAAATCCGCGCCAGTCAAGGATTTTTTCCATTTGCCCTATTGTGAAGTCATCACATTTTTGCTATAATTATCAGAAAATGATTTATATTGGATGTGTGTGCTTTGAAGTATGGAATTTGGAATATCCAGGCCCTGGAGCCCGGATCTGTAAACGCGCTGGTGGGCGGCGGCTATGCTCCCCTGCCCGCCATGGTGCTGGCCTCCCGGGGTATGAAGACCGTCCGGGAAGCCGGGGAATATCTCGACTGCAACGCCGAGCTTTACGACCCCTTCCTGATGACCGACATGGACCTGGCCGCAGGCCGGGTGGGCCTCGCCATTGAGCGGGGCGAAAAGATCGCCGTCTTCGGTGACTACGACGTGGACGGCATCACCTCCACCTGCATGCTGACGGACTTCCTGCGCCGCCAGGGTGCCAACTGTATCAGCTACATCCCCTCCCGTCTGGAGGAGGGCTACGGCCTGAACCCCATCGCCATCGAGCAGCTCAGTGCCGAGGGCGTCAACCTGATCATCAGCGTGGACTGCGGTATCACCGCCATCGCCGAGGCGGAGCTGTGCCGGGAGAAGGGCATCGATCTGGTCATCACCGACCACCACGAGTGCAAGGACCGGCTCCCTGCCGCCGTGGCCGTGGTGGACCCCCACCGTCCCGACGGTGGATACCCCCACAAGAATCTCTCCGGCGTGGGCGTGGCCTTCAAGCTGGCCTGCGCCCTCTGCGGCGACCAGGAGGCGGTCCTGCAGGACTACGCCGACATGGTCTGCCTTGGCACCGTTGCGGACGTGATGCTCCTGCAGGGCGAGAACCGGGTCTTCGTGGCGCGGGGCCTGCAGTCCCTGCGCAATACCCGCCGCCCCGGCATCGCCGCCCTCATGCGCGAGAGCGGCTGCGCCAGCGACACGGTCAGTGCCAGCACCATCGGCTACAACCTGGCCCCCCGGATCAACGCCGCAGGCCGCATGGGTCAGATCGACCTGGCCCTGAACCTGTTCCTCACAGAGGACGAGGAGGAGGCCGCAGACCTGGCCCGCAAGCTCTGCGATCTGAACCGCCAGCGGCAGGCCGTGGAGTCCCAGATCTATGCCCAGGCCGTGTCTATGCTCCCCGACGGCCAGCCCCCGGAGGCCATCGTCCTGGCGGACGACAGCTGGCATCAGGGCGTGGTGGGCATCGTGGCCAGCCGCATGGCCGAGGAATACTGCTGCCCCGCCTTCCTCATCTGCCTGGACGGCGAGCACGGCAAGGCCAGCTCCCGCTCCTTCGGCGGCTTCAACCTCTTCTCCTCCCTGACGGCCCTGGCTCCCCTGCTGGAAAGCTACGGCGGCCATGAGCTGGCGGCAGGCTTCACCATCGCCCGCCACAACATCCCCCGGTTCCGGGACGATATCTGCGCCATCGCCGCCGATTATTACCTGGGCTCCGGCCCCCGGACGGTGCTGGACATCGACTGCATCATTCCCCCGGAACTGATGACCGTGCGAAGCATCGAGGCTCTGAACATCCTGGAGCCCTGCGGCAACGGCTGTCCCAAGCCCGTGTTCGCCATGGAGCGGCTCTCCATTGAGCGCATCACCATGGTGGGCGGCGGACGGCACATGCGTCTGCGGCTGAGAAGCGGGCATCATACCCTCAACGCCATCTATTTCTCCGCCACCCCGGAGACCGCCTCCATTGAGCAGGGCGATCTGGTGGACGTGGCCTTCAACGCCCAGATCAACGACTTCCGGGGCGAGCGGACGGTCCAGCTGAATGTGCTGGACATCCGGCCTTCCTGCTGCGCCGAGAGTTCCCCGGAGATGCTGGAGTATTCCCGCATCCGCACCGGCCTCTCCCCCGCCGCCGCAGCGGAGCTCCTGCCCGACCGGGTGACCCTGGGCGATGTGTGGCGTTACCTGGCCGCCGCCGGACCCGGCATCCGGGAAAATCCCATCTGCCTGTGCCGCAAGATCGTCCGCCGGAGCGGACGGCCCCTGAGCGTGGGCAAGCTGCTGACCTGTCTGGACATTTTCGCCGACGTGGGCCTGCTGAAGACCCACCGGCTCCACAAATACATCCGCATCGACCTGCTCCACACCAGCGGCAAGGCCGATCTGAACCAAAGCAATACCATGCAGCTTTTGCTGCGGGCAAAAGGAGGCTGAAGCGTTTATGGAAACCTTTGAAGACCACTATGCCAGTATGGTAGACACCATCACCCGCTGTATGCCCGGCGCCAATCTGGAGCTCATCGAGCGGGCGGTCCACTATGCCGATGCCAAGCACGAGTACCAGAAGCGCAAGGACGGCTCCCCCTACATCATCCACCCCCTGGCGGTGGCGGAGATCGTGGCGGAGATGGGTCTGGACACCGACGCGGTTCTGGGTGCCATTTTGCACGACTGCATCGAGGACACCGATGCCAGCCACGACGATATCGCCAAGCTCTTCAGCCCCACCGTGGCGGAGCTGGTGGAGGGCGTCACCAAGCTGACCCGGACCGACTTCACCAGCCAGGAAGAGAAGCAGATGGAAAATCTGCGCAAGATGTTCATGGCCATGTCCAAGGACATCCGGGTGGTGCTCATCAAGATTGCGGACCGTCTCCACAACATGCGCACCATGCAGTACCAGTCCCCCAAGAAGCAGATCATCAAGTGCCGGGAGACCATGGACATCTACGCCCCTCTGGCCCACCGGCTGGGCATGCAGAAGCTCAAGTGGGAGCTGGAGGACCTCTCCCTGCGCTACCTCTACCCCGAAGACTACGCCAAGCTCACCGAGTACCTCTCCAGCCGCAAGGACCAGGACGAGGTCTTCATGAACACCATCCAGTTCACCATCAAGGAAAAGCTCAGCGAGTACGGCATCCACAATACCACCTACGGCCGCATCAAGCACATCTACTCCATCTACCGCAAGATGCAGGCCCAGAATAAGACTCTGGACGAGCTGTATGACATCTACGCCTTCCGGGTCATCGTGGACTCCGAGATCGACTGCTACAACGTCCTCGGCCACATCCACACCCTGTTCACCCCCGTCCCCGGACGGTTCAAGGACTATATCTCCACCAAGAAGCCCAACGGCTACAAGTCCCTGCACACCACCGTCATCGGCAAGAAGGGCATCCCCTTCGAGGTCCAGATCCGGACCTGGGAGATGCACGAGATCGCCGAGTACGGCGTCGCCGCCCACTGGAAGTACAAGGCCAAGGCCGGTGACGGCTCCGAGAAGGACTTCGAGTGGGTCCGCCGCCTGCTGGAGGGCCAGCAGGACATCGAGGCCGACGATTATCTGGAATCTCTGAAGATCGACATGTTCAACGACCAGGTCTTCGTCTTCACCCCCAAGGGCAAGGCCCTGGGCCTGCCCGCCGGCTCCTGCCCCATCGACTTTGCCTATGCCATCCATTCCGGCGTGGGCAACTCCATGGTGGCCGCCAAGGTCAACAACCGGCTGGTCAACATCGACACCCCTCTGAAAAACGGCGATATCGTGGAGATCCTGACCTCCAAGGCCTCCCGGGGCCCCAGCCGCAACTGGCTCATCATCTGCAAGAGCAACCAGGCCCGGACCAAGATCCGCCAGTGGTTCAAGAAGGAGCAGCGGGAGGAGAACATCGTCCACGGCAAGGCCGCCTTCGAGGCGGAGATGAAGCGGCTGAATCTGCCCATGTCCGTGTTCAACGAGCCCCAGTTCACCGATCCCCTGCTGGAGAAGCTGCCCTATACCTGCTGGGATGATTTCTATGCCGCCATCGGCTACGGCGGTCTGACCGCCGCCAAGGCTGTGGGCCGCATCCAGGAGGACATCAAGAAATACCTGAAGGGTCCCCCCGTTCCCGTGGCGGACCAGATCAACCCCCAGCTCAAGATCAATCCCGACAGCGAGGCCGTCCGCCGGAACCGCCACGCCATCAACGGCGTCATCGTCGACGACCTGGATTCTTGCATGATCAAGTTCTCCAAGTGCTGCACCCCCGTGCCCGGCGATGACATCGTCGGCTTCATCACCCGTGGCTACGGTGTCAGCGTCCACCGCACCGACTGTCCCAACGCCGCCGTCCGCTCCGACCCCCGTCAGGCCGCCCGCTGGGTCCACTGCCACTGGGCCGCCGATGACAACCAGCCCTTCAACACCACATTGGAGCTGGAGTGCCACAACCGTGACGGTCTCGTTATGGATGTTTCCACCACCCTCTTCGATGCCCGGGTCCGCATGAAGGGCTTCAACGCCCTGGAGCTGGAGAATGACCGGTGCATCATCACCGTCAGCTTCGAGGTCAAAAACGTCACCGAGCTCACCCGCGTCCGCAACCGCCTGCTGAGCATCAGGGACGTCCTCGCCGCCAGAAGAGGACAAAACTAACAAAATAATGCTGAATGCATAATGCAGAATGCTGAATTTTCCTTCTCATTCTGCATGATGCATTCTGAATTCTGCATTTTTAGAAGGAGCATTCCTATGCGCGCAATTCTTACACGAGTTTCCTCCGCCTCCGTTACCATTGACGGCGAGGTGGTTGGCAAGATTGGCAGGGGCTTTCTGATCCTGCTGGGCGTTGGTCCCGAGGACACCGAGGCCGAGTGCCGGTGTCTGGCTGAAAAATGCCTGGGCCTTCGCATTTTCAAGGACGAAAACGACAAGATGAACCTCGGCCTGGAGTCCGTGGGCGGCGAGGTGCTGGTGGTCAGCCAGTTCACCCTCTACGGCAACTGCCGCAAGGGCCGCCGCCCCAGCTTCGTCGGTGCCGCCGGCCCCGAGCTGGGCGAGCAGCTGTACGAAAAGTTCCTGGACATCTGCCGGGAGCAGGGCTACGAGCCCCAGCATGGCCGCTTCGGCGCGGACATGAAGGTGGAGTCCGTCAACGACGGCCCCGTGACCCTCATTCTCGACACCGTGGAGCTCATGGATCGGAGGCACAAATGAACATCCAGAAGCTGACCCTGGGCCTGTACCAGACCAATACCTACCTGCTGGCAAACGACACTGAGGCCGTGGTCATCGACCCCGGCTACGAGGCTGACACCATCCTCGATGCCCTGGCGGGCAAGACCCTGAAGGCCATTTTGCTGACCCACGGCCATTTTGACCATGTGGGCGCAGTGAAGGAGCTGGTGGCCGAGACCGGCTGTGAGGTCTGGATCCACGCCGCCGAAGCCACCCTGCCCCCCATGGTCACCGCCGGTCCCCTGTACTTCACCCATACCTATGACGAGGGCGACACCGTCTCCCCCATTGCGGGTCTGGAGCTGACCGTCCTCCACACCCCCGGCCATACCCCCGGCTCCGTCTGCCTGCTCATGGGCAGGGAGATGTTCTCCGGCGATACCCTGTTCGCCTGTTCCTTTGGCCGGACGGACCTGCCCGGCGGCGACCCCCGGAAGATGATGGAAAGCCTGCGCCGTCTGGCCTCCCTGCAGGGCAATTTCTTCATCCACCCCGGCCACGGCGGCTCCACCACCCTGGACGCCGAAAAGCGGTTCAATCCCTATATGCACTGACCCAAAGCAATACGTCATTCCGAGCCAGGCCGAAGACTGGCTCCCAATGACAGCAGTATTTTGAGGAAAATCTATGAAACTACTTCTCATCGGTCACGAGGACCGTTATGCGGTGGAGCAGCTGCAGCTGGCACTGTTCCCCCTGGAGCCCATGGAGCCCATGACGGCGGAATTTGAGGGCGACGGTGCGGTCTCCCGTCTCAACCGGGAGGGCGATTCTCTCATCGCCCGAACCGCCATCTGCCTGGACGGCGTCACCCGGACTGCCGTGGTGGAGATGCCCGCCTGTGACGAGACGGTGTCCCTGCGCCGCCAGATTTTGCAGCAGAGCTACTTCAAGGCCGCCCTGCCCTTCCTGAAAAAGGCCCCCGCCTGGGGTGCCCTGTCCGGCGTCCGGCCCACCAAGCTCACCACCCGCTGCCTGATGGCCGGACTCAGCGACGAGGAGACCATCCGTCACATGGAGAACACCTACTTCGTCACCCCCCAGCGGGCAAAGCTCTCCTTAGACTGCTCCAAGGCCACGGTGGAGGCCGCCGCCAAACTGGACAAGGACGATGTCTCCCTCTATGTGGGCATCCCCTTCTGCCCCACCCGGTGCGCCTACTGCTCCTTCGTCAGCCGGACCATCGGCAAGCGGACGGAGCTGATGGAGCCCTACCTGGAAGCCCTGCACAAGGAGCTGCGCCGCACCGGCGAGCTGATGGCAACTTCCGGCAAGACGGTGCGTACCATCTATATTGGCGGCGGTACGCCCACCACATTGACCTCTGCTCAGATGAAAGCCCTCCTCGATTGTATCCGGGAGTCCTTTGACCTTTCCCGCTGCATCGAATTCACCGTGGAGGGCGGACGGCCCGACACCCTGGACCAGGAGAAGCTCCATGTCATCGCCCAGGGCGGCGCGGACCGCATGAGCATCAACCCCCAGACCATGATCGACTCGGTGCTCCGGGCCTGCGGCCGCCGCCACAGCGCGGCGGATGTGGAGACCGCCTACCGCCAGGCCGTGGAGGCGGGCTACAGTGCCATCAACATGGACCTGATCACAGGCCTGCCCACCGACGATTTCGACGGCTTCAAGCATTCTCTGGACACCGTCATCGGCCTGGACCCCGCCAACATCACCGTCCACACCCTGGCCATCAAGAAGGGCGCGGACCTCTATGAAAAGCGCGAGGGCCTGAGCCCCGACGACGAGGTGGCCCGGATGGTGGACTACGCCGAGGAGACCCTCCGCGCCGCGGGCTACGAGCCCTACTACCTCTACCGCCAGAAGTACATGTCCGGCTCCTTTGAAAATGTGGGCTGGTGCAAGCCCGGCACCGCGTGCCTGTACAACATCTACATGATGGAGGAGCTGCACACCATCATCTCCGTGGGCGGCGGCGGCATGAACAAGGTCAATCTCCCCGACGGCACCCTCAAGCGGTTCCATAACCCCAAATTCCCCGAACAGTACATCGACATGATCGAGGATGTTTTGCGGCAGAAAGAGGAACTCTTCGCTCTGATGAATGACTGATTATCTGCCGCAGTTGACAGTTGAAAATTGACAGTTGACAGTTTTCCCCATCGTAACGGAACACCTGAACTGTCCACTGTCCACTGTCAACTGTCAACTCTTTATGAAAGGATGTTTCAAATTTGGATACCCTTATCTCTAATGTTACCATCGTGACCATGAATGAGCGCAACGAGGTGCTCTTCGGCGGTCATGTGGGCATCACGGACGGCAAGATCGTCCACATCGCCAAGGTCCCCCCCAAGGAGACCCCCGCCGAGATCATCGACGGCACCGGCATGGTCCTCATGCCCGGTCTCATCAACTGCCACACCCATCTGGCCACCACCGCCCTGCGGAGCCTCTGCGATGAGCTGTCCATCACCGAAAGCCTGGAGCAGCAGCTCCAGAAGGAGGCCAGAATGGACTCCCGGATCGCCAAGGCCGCGGCCACCATCGCCGCCGCCGAGTGCCTGCGCTTCGGCATCACCTCCGTCTCTGACCTGTACTACTACCCCGATGCCACCGCCGAGGTCATCGCCCAGTCCGGTATGAAGGCCAATCTGGCCCTGTCCAGCTACCGCTTTATCGATGCGGTGGAGGAGTTTGATTTCTCCAGGGACGAGCAGTGCCAGGAGCTGCGCCGGGTGGTGGAAAAGTGGCACGGCCACGACAACGGCAGAATCAAGTGTGACGCCGGTATCTGGGCCGAGTACACCTCCAACCACAAGCTCTGGGAGGGCCTCGCCGCCTATGCAGGCGAAAACGGCCTGGGCTTCCAGCTCCATCTGGCCCAGACGAAGGAAGAAGCCGAATCCTGCGAGGACCGCACCGGCCTCAGCCAGACCGAGCTGCTTTCCTGCCACAATGTGCTCACCGTCCCCGTCACCGCCGCAGGCTGTAACTGCCTGAATGACATGGACCGGAAGATCCTGGGCAAGCGCGGGGCCACCGCCGTGGTCACGCCCCTGGCCGATGCCAAGCAGGGCCGTCCCTGCGCCCCCATCACCGAGTGCGTCAAGGCCGGCATGAATGTGGCCCTGGGCACCGACGGCGCCATGGAGGCCGGAAATCTGGACCTCTTTGAGGTCATGCGCGCCGCCGCCATGAGTGTCCGGGCCGCTAAAAACGACCCCGCCGCTCTGCCCGCCTCCGCCGCCCTGATGATGGCCACCGTCTGCGGTGCCCGGGCCCAGGGCCGTGCTTCCGAGTGCGGCATGATCAAGGAGGGTATGGACGCAGACCTGGTGCTGGTGGATTTCTCCGCTCCCCACCTGATGCCCTGCCATAATGTGACCAACGCTCTGGTCTTCTCCGCCAAGGGCGGCGATGTGGCCATGACCATGGTCCGGGGCAAAAAGCTCTACATGAACGGCAAGTTCCCCACCCTGGACCTGAACGAGGCCGTCCGGGAGCTGATGGAGTACGCCATGCCGAAGCTCTTTGAAGAGCCCAAGAAGTAAGGAGGAAATCATGGCTGAGCAAAAGAAACAATCCTTCCTCCACGGTGCGGCCCTTCTTGCCGCCGCCACCGCCATCGTCAAGGTCATCGGTGCCTTCTACAAGATCCCCCTGAATGCTATCATCGGCACCAAGGGCTTCGCCTACTTCAACACCGCCTACAACATCTACACCGTCCTGCTGCTGATCTCCACGGCGGGTCTGCCCGTGGCCATGAGCCGGATGATCTCCGCCGCCAACTCCCTCGGCAACACCAAGCAGGTCAAGCGGATTTACCGGACCGCCCAGACCATCTTCCTTTGTCTCGGCATCCCATTTGGCATCCTGATGACCTGCTTCGCCAAGCCCCTGGCCGTGTTCCAGGAGCAGCCCGATGCCTGGGCCGCCATCGCCTGCCTGGGTCCCAGCGCGTTTCTGATGTGCCTGGTTGCCGCCTTCCGTGGCTTCTTCCAGGGCCACCGGAACATGATGCCCACCTCCGTCAGCCAGGTCCTGGAGGCCAGCTGCAAGCTGGTGGTGGGTCTGGCCGCCGCCTGGGTCATCAAGAAGATGACTTCCCAGATCCCCCTGGCCGCAGGCGGTGCCATCCTGGGTGTCACCATCGGCTGCGGTGCATCCGCCATGTACCTGTTCTGGCTCTTCCGCAAGGCCTACAAGTCCCTGGAGGAGGGCGACCCCACCCTCTCCCCCGACTCCTACACCAAGACCGCCCGGGACCTGCTGGCCATCGCCGTGCCCATCACCATCGGCTCTGCGGGCCTGCAGCTCATCACCCTGCTGGAGATCAAGGTCTACATGAGCCAGCTTCTGGCCACCGGCTTTACCCAGGACGCCGCCGACACCATGAAGGGCATCTATGACATGTCCCAGACCATCTTCAACATGCCCTGCGCCTTCATCATCCCCATCACCGTCTCCGGCATCCCCACCATCACCGCCGCCCTGACCGTGGGCGACCACGCCCAGGTCCGCGCCACCGAGGAGTCCGCCTCCCGGATCATGGCCCTGATCTCCATGCCCTGTGCCCTGGGCCTGTTTGTGGTGGCCCGGCCCGTCATGGCCCTGCTGGGCGGCTACACCGGTGCCGAGCTGGATCTGGCCGAGACCCTGATGCGGGTGCTGAGCCTTTGCATCGTCTTCAACTCCTTCGTACTGCTGACCAACGCCATCATGCAGGCCCACGGCCACGCCAACATCCCCGTCATCAATATGTTCGTGGGCGGTGCGGTGAAGCTGGGCGTTGCATGGCTGCTGACCGGCAATCCCGACATCGCCATCCGGGGCGTGCCCGTGGCCAGCGTCGCCTGCTTCCTGACCATCGCAACATTGAACCTGTTCTCCATGAACCGCTGCATCCAGGAGCCTCCCCACATGATCCGCAACATGGCCCGGCCCTTCCTGTCCGGTGCCATCATGGCGGCCTGTGTCTTCGGCGTGTACCTGGGCCTGGGCCGGGTCTTCACCCTGGATTCCACCCTGGGCAAGCTGGCTCTGGTGGGTGCCCCCATCGCCGTGGGCGTGGTGGTGTATGTAATCTGCGTCATCAAGCTCAAGGCCATCACCCGGGAGGACTGCCTGCTGCTGCCCAAGGGTGAGAAGATCGCAAAGCTGCTTCATCTCTGATCGGAAGCACCGTAGGGGCGACCCGCGGTCGCCCGGTCATTTGGGCGCAGACCAAATGACAATTGCCGTCAGGCAATTCCGTGCAAATGTAAGCCAATTCTACCGAATTGGCCGGGCGAGCGAGGCTCGCCCCTACATTCCATCATGTATGGAAGCATTGTAGAAAAGAGGAACACCATGAACAAATCCGAACTGATCGCCGTCACCGCCGAGCGCACCGGACTGACGAAGAAGGACACCGAGCGGGTCTTCAATGCCGCCCTGGATGCCATCACCGCCGCCATGGCGGACCACGAGAAGGTCCAGCTCTCCGGCTTCGGCACCTTCGAGGTCAAGTTCCGGGAGTCCCGGATGGGCCGCAATCCCCAGACCCGTGAGCCCTCGGAAATCCCCGCCGCCTGGGTGCCCGCCTTCAAGCCCAGCAAGGCCCTGCGGGACCTGATCGGCCAAGAATAAGGAGAAAATACCATGAGACTGGACAAATATCTGAAGGTTTCCCGTCTGATCAAACGCCGCACCGTGGCCAACGAGGCCTGCGACAACGGACGCATCAGCGTCAACGGCCGGGTCGTCAAGGCCAGCTACGATGTCAAGGTGGGCGACAAGATCGAGATCGCCCTGGGCACCCGGACCCTCGCCGTAGAGGTCCTCCAGGTGGCCGAGACAGTCCGCAAGGACGATGCCGCCGGCATGTATAAGGAAATCTGAAAAATCCCCCTGTTCGATACGATACGAACAGGGGGATTTCAGTTTATCAAAAAAGTACCCGTAGGGGCGATCATTGATCGCCCCTCAGACTGTCAAAAAAGCACGTCATTGCGAGGAGGGCGTAGCCCGACGTGGCAATCCCGAACTTTTTTGCCCATGTTTCTAGGGTTTTTACTCCTATCTACGGGATTCCCACGCCAGTGTGCGCACTGGCTCGGAATGACGTGTAGTTTTTCGACACACTCAGGGGCGATCAATGATCGCCCCTACATCCTCAAAAGAAAATATGGTTTTCCGACAGACTACCCCCCAATCCGATGACCACCATTGAAAAACAGAGGCATCAGCTCTCAAATCACCGCGTCATTGCGAGGAGCGCAGCGACGTGGCAATCCGTTCTCTTTCCGGTCCCCTCCGGGGGACCGGGCGATGCCATGCATCGCAGGGGACGCGGATTGCCACGTCGCCTGTCGGCTCCTCGCAATGACGTGGTAATTTACAGCCTTTGCTTCTTCTGCTGGCCGGGCAATTGTCGCAGGCGGTCGGCGGGAGCAATGCCCCCGCCCTACGAAAAAATCGCCCCGGACATTCGTCCGGGGCGATTCGGTTATGTACTTAGCCGTTGACCACAGCGGCGAAGCGGCGGAAGGCTTCCCGGCCCTCGGCGGTGTTCTTGTAGACACCGGCATCCTCCAGGACCTCGGCAAAGACCTTGCCGGTCTCCTTCAGGATGATGTCCAGAGCGTTCTCGGCGGTGAAGGTATACTCCTTCTTCAGCTCCTCGATCCACTCGGCGTGCTTCTCCAGCTCGCCGGTGAGGGCCTCGCCCTTTGCCACGGTCTCGGCCAGCAGGTTCAGCTCGCCCTTCAGGCGGCTGGGCAGGACGGCCAGGCCCATGACCTCGATCAGGCCGATGTTCTCCTTCTTGATGTGGTGCTTGTCGGCGTGGGGATGGAAGACACCCAGGGGATGCTCGGCGGTGGTGATGTTGCAGCGCAGGACCAGATCCAGCTCGAAGTCGGTGCCCCGGCGGCGGGCGATGGGGGTGATGGTATTGTGGGGCTCGCCGTCAAAGGCGATGACACCCACGGACTCATCGGAGTAGCCCCGCCACAGGCCCAGGATCTTGTCAGCCAGATCGGCAATCCGGGCGGGCTCCGCGCCGCGCAGACGGATGACGCTCATGGGCCAGTTGACGATACCGGCCTTCACATCCTCGAAGCCCTGGAAGGTCAGCTCCTCGACGATCTCAGCCCGCTCCATGGCGAACTCGTAGTGGCCGCCCTGGAAGTGCTCGTGGCTCAGGATGGAGCCGCCCACGATGGGCAGGTCGGCGTTGGAGCCCACGAAGTAATGGGGGAAGGCCTCGACGAAGCTCAGCAGCTTCTCGAAGGCGGACTTGTCGATCTTCATGGGGGTGTGGTTGGCATTGAAGACGATGCAGTGCTCATTATAATAGACGTAGGGGCTGTACTGGAGCCGCCAGCTCTCGCCGCAGACCTCGATGGGCACGATGCGGTGGTTGCTGCGGGCGGGGTGGTTCATGCGGCCGGCGTAGCCCTCGTTCTCGATGCAGAGCTGGCACTTCGGGTACGCGGTCTGTGGGGCGTTCTTGGCGGCGGCGATGGCCTTGGGGTCCTTTTCGGGCTTGCTCAGGTTGATGGTGATGTCCAGCTCGCCGTAGGCGGAGTCGTACTTCCAGCGCATATCCTTGGCGATGCGGTAGCGGCGGATGTAGTCGGTATCGCAGGAGAACTGGTAGTACCAGTCGGTGGCCATCTCGGGGCTCTGCTCATACAGGGCCCGGAAGGTGGCGATGACCTCCCGGGGCATGGGAGTCAGCGCGCCCATGATGCGGGTGTCGAAAATGTCCTTGGCGGTGATGCCGTCGTCGCACAGGCCGTTTGCAACGGCGTAGTCCAGGATACCCGCCAGGATCTCCTCCAGATCCTCGATCAGCAGCTCGTCAGAGGGGGTGTAGTCGTCCAGACGGAGCAGGTCCAGGATCCGGTTGGTGGCCACAATGTGGTCCTCAGGCTCGGTCAGGCCGCAGTTCATCGCATAGGCGATCAGGGAATCAATATAAGTTTCGATTTTCATGCTTCAACCTCCATTTCAACTCCTCCAAAGGGACGGATGGACAATACATGGCATGCGCCCTCGCCCAGGGCGGCATCGATGCCCTTGACGAAGGAATCCAGAATATCATAGGGCACGAAGGCCTGGACGGTACCGGCAAAGCCGCCACCGTGGACGCGGTAGGCACCCCGGCCCATCAGATAGTGCTCGCACAGGCCCAGGGCCACAGCCATGGCCTGCTGGTTTACATAACCCGCAGGAATGACGTTCTGCAGATACATCCAGCTGGAGAAACCGCTCTCCTTGGTCAGCCGCAGGAAGGTGTCGAAGTCACCGGCCTCCAGAGCGGCCACCTGCTGGGGCACCCGGCGGTTCTCGTTGTACTCGTGGATGGCGCGCATGACGGCCCGGTCACCGCACTTTTCCCGCAGGGCGGGGATGGCGGCGTAGAAATCGGCCTCGTCGATTTCAGTGGTGACCTCCTTGCCGAAGTGGGCGCAGATGGCCTTCAGCTCGCCGGGGACGGCGGCGTACTCGTCGGTCAGGTCGGCGTGGTCGGCCCGGGAGTCGATAATGCACAGGGCATGACCGCAGGAGGCGAAGTCGAACTTCACGGGACGGATGTCGGGGTGGTCCTTGTCCGCAAAGTCGATGGTGACGAGACCGCCGACGGCGGAGGCGGTCTGATCCATCAGGCCGCAGGGCTTGCCGAAGAAGACATTCTCGGCATACTGGCCGATCATGGCGATCTCAGGCTGGGAGACCTTGGCATCGAAGAACAGATGGTTGATGATGGTGCCGATGAGGACCTCGTAGGCGGCGGAGGAGCTCAGGCCGGAGCCGGGGAGCACCGTGGACTCGCAGTAGGCGTCGAAGCCCTGGACCTCACAGCCCATCTGATGGAAGCGGGCGGCAACGCCGCGAACCAGGGCGGGGGTGGAGTTGATCTCGGATGCCACGGGCTCCAGCTCGTCCAGGCGGACGGTGCACATGGGGTAGCCCTTGGACTGGATGCGGATGGTGTCGGTGCCGTTCAGCTTCACGGCGGCGACGGTGTCCAGATTCACCGCACCGGCCAGAACGCGGCCGCGCTGGTGGTCGGTGTGGTTGCCGCTGATCTCGGTACGGCCGGGAGCGGAGAAGTAACGCTCCGGCGCGCCGCCGAAGACGGCTGCAAAGCCAGCGTCCAGGACGGACTTCTGGGCGGGATTCAGGTAGAGTGCAGACATAGGTGTACCTCCTGTCTTGAATTTATCAGAACTATTATACAATCCTGCCGAAGAAAATGGAAGTCCCTTTTGTGCATTTTCTTGTTTTTGCAACAGCTTTGTGATAATATGGACAAACCAAGAAAGGAGCGATGCCCATGAAACACCTGCTCATCACCGGTTTTGACCCCTTTGGCGGGGAGACCGTCAATCCCTCCTGGGAGGCCGTGTCCCGGCTCCCGGATATTGTCGGCCCCTATCGGCTGACCAAACTCCAGATCCCCACGGTTTTCGCTGCCGCCGCGGACGCAGTTCTGGCTGCGGCAGAAAATGTGGATGTGATTTTGTGCGTGGGCCAGGCGGGCGGACGGGATGCCGTCACCCCGGAGCGCATCGCCGTCAACATGGCCTCCGCCTCCATCCCCGACAACGCCGGGAACCGGCCTGTGGAAGCCCCCATCCTCCCCGGCGGCCCCGACGGCATTTTCGCCACCGTCCCCGTGGCCGCCATGGCGGGAGCCATCGTGAATGCGGGCCTGCCCGGGAAAATCTCCAACACCGCCGGGACCTTCGTCTGCAACGACACCCTTTACCGGCTCCTGGCCCACTTCGCCGGGACCGGCACCCGGGTGGGCTTTGTCCATGTCCCCCACCTGCCGGACCAGGCGAAAAACGGCGGGCCCAGCATGGAGCTCGATGCCATCATCGCCGCCCTCACCGCCGCCATCGGGGCCCTTGGGTAATTGTATACAATTTTCGCGGTTCTTTTTTGTCAGTCCGGATTCCCTTTTTTTCTTGCAAAAACCAATTCGAAATTATACAATGAAAAAAAGCGTTTTCCACCCGCCACCCGGAAACGCATGCCGGGGTGGTCTGGCTGTGGAGCGCGTTTTTTCATTTGCAAAAAACGGAGGTATGTACCATGTTTGAAACGAAAGTCATTGCTACCAGAGGCGGCGTGCCCCTGCGGGCTGCAAAGGGCCACTTTGCCACCAATCACAGCCATATCAATTACTTCATCGATATCACCACCCAGAAGACCCGCCTGGCCGAGGCCAAGGCCGTGGCCCGTGAGCTGGCTGCCAAGTTCTCCAACACCCATGTGGACACCATCCTCTGCCTGGACGGCATGACCCTGGTGGGTGCATGTCTGGCCGAGGCTCTGTGCCAGGGCAGCCGTCCCGCCGCCAACGCCGCCGAGATCGCCGTCATCGAGCCCGAGTACAACTCCTACAACCAGATGACCTTCCGGGACAACGTCCAGACCTACGTCCGGGACAAGAACGTTCTGGTGCTGATGGCCTCCATCTCCACCGGCTTCACCGCCAAGCGCGGCATCCAGGGCACCAAGTACTACGGCGGCAATGTGGTCGGCGTTGCCGGTCTGTTCCGCGCCGTGGAGCATCTGGAGTACCGGGATGTGAAGCTGGCCTCCGTCTTCGAGCCCGCCGATCTGCCTGACTACCACAGCTTCGACCACAACGACTGCCCCTACTGCCGCGACGGCCGCAAGCTGGACGCCCTGGTCAACTCCCACGGCTACTCCAAGCTGTAATTTGCATCCCCACACCCGCTCCCCAGGGAGCGGGTGTTTTTTCGTTCCTGCAATTTGTTTCAAAACGGTACTTTTTGTCTTTTTGTGCAATTTAAGTATCCGTTTTTTGAACGGTTATCCACCTTGCACAATCCCGCCCATGGTTTTTTCTACACATTGGAATTTTTTACCGTTGGGCGTTCCATTGAATTATCCGGGGGGGTGTGGTAAAATAAATTAATGAATTTTAACAGGAGGTAATATACCATGTTTTATACCAATGCAAGAATCTTTGTTGACAATGAGTTCCGTCTGGGTGCCTTCGAGGTCGTGGACGGCAAGTTCGGTGCCATCCTGCCCGAGAACGTTCCCGCCGATGCCATCGACCTGGGCGGTGCCACCGTCATCCCCGGCCTGATCGAGGTCCACAGCCACGGCTGCGCCGGTGCCGACTTCTCCGACGGTGATTACGAGGGCCTGAAGGCCATGGCCAAGCAGTACGCTGCCTGGGGTGTCACTTCCTTCGCTCCCGCCTCCATGACCCTGCCCTACGACGTCCTGTCCAAGGCCTTCGCCACCGCCAAGCAGCTGGTGGAGGAGAACATCGAGGGTCTGTCCGTCCTGCGCGGCATCCAGATGGAGGGTCCCTTCTTCTGCTACGCCAAGCGCGGTGCCCAGAACGCCGACTACCTGCAGAACCCCGATTTCGAGGGCTTCAAGAAGCTGTATGATGACTGCGGCGGTCTGGTCCGCATCGTCGACGTGGCTCCTGAGCTGCCCGGTGCCGCCGAGTTCGTCGCCAAGGCCAGCGAGCTGTGCACCGTCTCCATCGCCCACACCGATTCCGACTACGACCACGCCAAGGCCGCTGTGGACGCCGGTGTCACCCACCTGACCCACCTGTACAACGCCATGCCCGCCATCCACCACCGCAACCCCGGTGTCATCCCCGCCGCCGTTGAGAATCCCAAGGTCCGCGCCGAGATCATCGCCGACGGCTACCACATCCATCCCTCCTCCGTCCGTCTGGCCTTCACCATGTTCAAGGACCGCATGATCCTGGTCTCCGACTCCGGCCGCTGCGCCGGCAAGGACGAGGGCTACCAGTTCGATCTGGGCGGCCAGATGGCCGAGATCCGCGGCGGTGTCGCCAAGCTGGTGGGCACCGAGACCATCGCCTGCTCCGCTTCCAACCTGTGGGCCTGCCTGTGCAACGCCATCTCCTGGGGCATCCCTGAGGAAGAGGCCGTCCGCGCCGCCACCTACAACCCCGCCTGCGCCCTGGGCGTTCAGGACGTGGTCGGCTCCATCGAAACCGGTAAGGTCGCCGATTTCCTGGTCTGCGCCGACGGCTACCAGAGCAAGCGCGTGTTCCTGGCCGGCAAGGAGCTGTAAGCACACCCCCAATTCGGTATTTCGCACAGTTATTTCATGTTTTGGTACAATATAACTTGCCAAAGCAACCAAAATGTGGTAACATAGTGTTGTCTGGGCATACTCTGCCCATGGCCGTTTCTTACAAAACCCCAACATGTTAATCAATCCAACTTTGAATATCAGGAAGGAGCAACATTCATCATGAGAATCATTAAAGCCAAGGACTACGCCGAGATGTCCCGCAAGGCCGCCAACATCATCGCTGCTCAGGTCGTCGCCAAGCCCAACTGCGTTCTGGGTCTGGCCACCGGCGGCACTCCCGTCGGCACCTACAAGAGCCTGATCGAGGACTGGTACAAGGTCGGCGATCTGAGCTTCGCTGAGGTCACCACCGTTAACCTGGACGAGTACCGCGGCCTGCCCCGCACCAACGACCAGAGCTACTGGTACTTCATGCACGAGAACCTGTTCAACCATGTCGACGTCCGTCCCGACGCCGTCCATGTTCCCAACGGCGAGAACCCCGACGCCGAGGCTGCCTGCTCCGAGTACGATGCCATCATCAGATCTGTCGGCGGTGTGGACCTGCAGCTGCTGGGCATCGGCCACGACGGCCACATCGGCTTCAACGAGCCCGCTGACCACTTCCCCGTGGGCACCCACTGCGTCGATCTGACCGAGGAGACCATCGAGGCCAACAAGCGTTTCTTCGCATCCCGCGACGATGTGCCCCGTCAGGCCTACACCATGGGCGTCGGCACCATCATGAACGCCCGCAAGGTCCTGCTGATCGCTTCCGGCAAGGACAAGGCCGAGATCATCAAGAAGTCCTTCTTCGGTCCCGTCACCCCCGAGGTCCCCGCTTCCATCCTGCAGATGCACCCCGACTTCACTCTGGTCGCCGATGAGGCTGCCCTGAGCCTGGTCTGATTTCCGTCAAACAAATAAATTCACATAAATGGAGGAAAAATATTATGGCAAACTTTGATCTGACCGGCAAGGTCGCTCTTGTTACCGGTGCTTCCTACGGCATCGGCTTCGCTATCGCCTGTGGTCTGGCTGAGGCCGGTGCCACCATCGTTTTCAATGACCTGCGTCAGGACCTGGTCGACAAGGGCCTGGCTAACTACGCTGAAAAGGGCATCAAGGCCTACGGCTATGTCTGCAATGTCTGTGACGAGGAAGGTGTCAACGCCATGGTCGCCAAGATCCGCGAGGATGTGGGCATCATCGATATCCTGGTCAACAACGCCGGTATCATCAAGCGCATCCCCATGCTGGAGCAGACCGCTGCTGACTTCCGCATGGTCATCGATGTGGACCTGAACGCTCCCTTCATCGTGTCCAAGGCCTGCCTGCCCGGCATGATCGAGAAGAACAAGGGCAAGATCATCAACATCTGCTCCATGATGTCCGAGTTCGGCCGTGAGACCGTCTCCTCCTACGCCGCCGCCAAGGGTGGTCTGAAGATGCTGACCCGTAACATCTGCTCCGAGTTCGGCTCCTACAACATCCAGTGCAACGGCATCGGCCCCGGCTACATCGAGACTCCCCAGACCGCTCCTCTGCGTGAGAAGCAGGCTGACGGCTCCGATCATCCCTTCCACACCTTCCTGATGGGCCGTACCCCCGCCGGTCGCTGGGGCAAGCCCGAGGATCTGGCCGGTCCCGCCGTGTTCCTGTCCTCCGAGGCTTCCGATTTCGTCAACGGCCAGATCCTGTACGTTGACGGCGGCATCCAGGCCTACTTCGGCAAGCAGCCCTGATTTTTCAGTTGGCCCACAACTGATTTTTCAGGAACCGGCGGCGGTCCTGACTCCCTTCCGCCGCCGGTTCTACCATTAATTGAATGAAGGAGATCTGTTATGATCAGCTTTGAGTATGTTATCAAGGAGCCTGTCGGCATCCATGCCCGTCCCGCCGGCATGCTGAACAAGGAGGCTCGCAAGTATAAGTCCGCCATTGTTGTCCACAAGGGCGACAAGTCCGCCAATGTTCTGCGTCTGATGGCTCTGATGCAGCTGGGCGTCAAGTGCGGCGAGACCGTCAAGGTCACCATCGAGGGCGAGGACGAGGCTACCGTCGCTCCCATCGTCGAGGAGTTCTTCAAGGCCAATTTCTAAATAATCATGCGGGGAAACTCCCGCTTAAAGGAGCGTTACGCGTATGATCACCATTCAGGGCAAGGGCGTGTCCACCGGCATCGGCATGGGCCCCCTGTATTTCTACCGCCGCGCAAAGACCGAAATTCCCAACTACACCGTTGAAGATACCAACGCCGAGTGGCTGCGCTTCAAGGGCGCACAG
>JBGVNV010000066.1:0-4079 GCA_045125955.1 Faecousia sp. | reverse complement strand
CTGCTGTCAGAAGCTGTGGTCGTAGCCTACAGGAACCAGTCGGCAAAGCCGCCGGAGGGAACAGCACCAATCCACAGTAGCTGAATAATTATAACATGCTGTTTCCCTTCGTTCGACTTACTTTATTATACAAGGGAACGGCTATGGCCGTTCCGCACCATGGAAGTGCGTTACGAATTCGCCGGAAAAATGCGGTAGATGGCAGACGGTACTGCGGAACGGTCATAACCGTTCCCTACAGAATGGTTGCTCGTAGGGGCGATTCAAGAATCGCCCGCCGCCCCGCTGGGGCAGGGAAAATCATCGGTGCCCACAGGGGCGTGGCAGCCGGATGGATTGTCCTTGGTTTGATTCCATCTGGTTATCTTGCACAAAAACAAGGTTGACAGTTTTCGGAAATGATGTTAGATTAGTCATGGAATCGGCTCCGCCTGACGAACGGAGACCGGTTCCGAAAAAAGAAAAAAGGAGAATGTTTATGAAGAAATGGCTCAAGACTAGCATCAGTCTGCTGCTTGCGATCATCATGATCGTCGGCAACGCCGCCATCGCCCGCGCTGAGGGCGGTTACATCACCATCGAGCCCAGTGACGAAAGCTGGGATGTCCCCCTGTCTGCACTGGCAGTTTCCTGCGGTGACTACGAGCCCGACGGAGGCACCAGCGAAGGCCCCGCCAATCTGGCCGTGGACGGCAACATCGCCACCATGTGGCACACCGACTGGGAGGGTACCAGCCGCGAGAACCACTGGTTCCAGTTCGAGCTGACCGATACCTACGCCGTCAATGGCCTGCGTTACCTGCCCCGTCAGACCGGTAACTCCAACGGCACCATCACCCAGTACGCGATCAAGGTCTCTGACGACGGCGTGAACTTCACCACCGTCGCCGAGGGCAACTGGGCCGCCAACTCCTCCTGGAAGATCGCCCAGTTCGATCCCCAGAGCGTCAAGTATGTCCGCCTGTACTCCATCGACGCCGTGACCGACAACTCCTGGGTCTTCGCTTCCGCTGCCGAGCTCCGCCTGACCTGGCAGCCCACCGAGCCCAGCGATGCCGACAAGTCCGCACTGGATGCACTGATCGCGCTGTGCGAGACCTATGAGCAGGGCAACTACACCGCCAAGACCTGGCAGAAGTTCCAGAAGGCTCTGGACACCGCCAAGACCGTTTCCGCCAACATCTACGCCTCCCAGGCACAGGTCGATGAGGCCCGTGAGGCTCTGGCCGAGGCTCTGATGGGCCTGAAGGAGAAGGTCGAGGGCGAGGGCATCCAGAAGATCCTGCATCTGGACTCCGGCCGTAAGTACTTCAGCAAGGATTGGCACATCGCTCTGCTGAACGAGCTGGCCGCCGCCGGTTACACCCATGTGCAGCTGGCCTTCGGCAACAATGGCTTCCGTTTCCTGCTGGACGACATGACCATCGAGGCCAACGGCACCACCTACGACTCCGATGCACTGAAGGAAGGCATCCGCCAGGGCAACTACAACTACGGTGCCCTGACCGGCTACTACTCCGACGACCACGCCCTGACCGAGGCCGAGATGGACGAGATCATCGCCCACGGTAAGTCCGTCGGCGTGGAGATCATCCCCCACCTGAACATGCCCGGCCACATGAGCGCCCTGCTGGACGCCATGGAGCATGTTGGCATTGCCAATCCCCACTTCACCGGCCGTGTCGAGTCCGACAGCTCCGTGGACCTGACCAACGAAGAAGCCATCAACTTCATGTACGCTCTGACCGAGAAGTACGCTGCTTACTTCGCCTCCAAGGGTGTCAAGTACTTCCACATCGGTGCTGACGAGTACGCCAACGATGCCTACAACGGCAACATGGGCTTCCCCTCCATGGGCGCAGAGCTGTACGGCAAGTTTGCTGAGTTCGTCAACAACAACGCTGCCATCGTCAAGAGCTACGGCATGACTCCCAGAGCCTGGAACGACGGTCTGTACTACGGCAGCTACACCTCCGAGTTCGACGACGAGATCGAGATCAACTACTGGTCCTCCGGCTGGTGGGGCTACACCCTGGCCAAGGCCTCTACCCTGAACGACAAGGGCCACGGCCTGATCAACACCAACGGCGACTACTACTACATCCTGGGCAAGGATGACCGCTTCACCCCCGGCAACAGCACCAGACACGATCCCAGCCTGTACACCGAGTGCGCCGGCTACGATCTGAACCGTTTCATGGATAGCTCTGTCATCGAGGAGCCTGTCGGCGGCATGTTCTGCATCTGGGCTGACTATCCCGGTGCCGAGACCGAGCAGGAGGTCGCTGCTGCCATCCGTCTGGTGGTCCGCGCCATGGCTCTGCGCATGGAGGGTCTGGATCTGGACGGCATGAACACCGATGTGGTCCCCGGCGGCTTCAACGAGGATGGCTCCATCGCTGCCTCCGGCGGCGAGCAGCCCCACAAGCACAGCTTCGGCGAGTGGACCGTCACCAAGGAAGCCACCTGCACCGAGGCCGGCTCCAAGGAGCGCGTCTGCGAGTGCGGCGAGAAGGAGACTGAGGTCATCGACGCTCTGGGCCACGATTATGTTGTCCATGAGATCGTTCCTCCCACCTGCACCAAGTCCGGCTACACCGTCTACAAGTGCACCCGCTGCGACAAGACCTACAAGGACGATCCTGTGGAGCCTGAGCACCAGTTCGACGAGGGCACCGTGACCGCCCCCACCTGCACCGAGCTGGGCTACACCACCTACACCTGCCTGGTCTGTGGTGAGAAGTATGTGGACGAGGCCTCCTGGGTCGAGGCTCTGGGCCATGACTACGTCAACGGCGACTGCAGCCGCTGCGACGCCGTCCTGGAGTCCAAGTTCGAGGACGTTCCCGCCGGTGCCTTCTACTTCGATCCCGTGGAGTGGGCTGCTGAGAACGGTATCACCGCCGGTGCCACCGCCACCACCTTCAACCCCAACGGCGACTGCCAGCGTGCCCAGGTCGTCACCTTCCTGTGGCGTGCCGCAGGCTCCCCCGAGCCCACCATCACCGAGAATCCCTTCGTGGATGTGCCTGAGGATGCCTTCTACTACAAGGCCGTTCTGTGGGCCGTGGAGAACAACATCACCAACGGCATCGACGGCACCCACTTCGCTCCCTTCGCCCTGTGCAACCGCGCTCAGGTCGTCACCTTCCTGTGGCGTGCCAACGGCAGCCCCCTGGCCTTCGCTGAGAATGTCTTCGAGGATGTGAAGGACGGCACCTACTACAAGCAGGCTGTTCTGTGGGCCATTGAGAACGGTATCACCAACGGCATCTCCGCCACCGAGTTCGGCGTGGAGAATGTCTGCAACCGCGCCCAGGTCGTCACCTTCCTGTACCGCACCTACAATAAGTAATCCCCTATACCGCATTTTGGGCCCCGGCGAAAGCCGGGGCCCTTTTTTATCGCCTTGCGGCGATGTGATTTGTGCCTGCGGCCCAAATCACCGGGCCGTCCGGGAGGCCGGCCCCTACGATGCTAAAAAATGACTTTTGTAGGGGACGGCGTCCCCGACGTCCCGCCGCCCCAGCGGGGCGGGAAAATCCATCGATACCCGCCGCAGAAAATAACAACAGGACCAGCTTCAAATCACCACGTCATTGCGAGCCCGTAAGGGCGTGGCAATCTCCCTCATTCCAGCAGGAGATTGCCACGTCGGGCTTTGCCCTCCTCGCAATGACGTGGTAGTTTTGGGCTGGTCCTTCTGATTTGGGCGGGTGGTTGCTGGTGCGTGGACGGGCGGTGCTTTGCACCGCAGGGGACGCGGATTGCCACGTCGGGCTTTGCCCTCCTCGCAATGACGTGGTAACTTTTGGCTGGTCCTTCTGATTTGGGCGGGTGGTTGCTGGTGCGTGGGCGGACGATGCTTTGCACCGCAGGGGACGCGGATTGCCACGGCCCTGCGGGCCTCGCAATGACGTGGTAACTCTTGGCTGGTCCTTCTGATTTGGGCGGGTGGTTGCTGGTGTGTGGGCGGGCGGTTCTTTTCACCGCAGGGGACGCGGATTTCCAAGTCCGGCTTTTCCCTCCTAGCAAATAACTTGTAGGTTTGGGGTTGTCCTTATGATTTTGGCGGGTGG
>JBGVNV010000065.1:0-10362 GCA_045125955.1 Faecousia sp. | reverse complement strand
CGCTCTGGAGAACATCACCGTCGGTGAGGGCGTTGTCATCGAGGATTGGGCCTTCTCCAAGACTCCCTACGCTCCCACTCTGAATCCCTAATCCCTAAGCACCTGGGCCGCCCCGAAAGGGGCGGCCCTTTTTGCGGCGAGCCGACGCAGTGGATTCGGTATAATCGCCAAAACCCGGGGGAATGTTTTTGCGTTTCCGTAAATTGACATTTGGGCGGTTTTCGTGTACGTTGGACCCATCCAGGAAAGGAGCAACTGTCATGAAAAAGACTGCCATTGTCCATATTTACAATTTTATCCGCATGTCCCACACGGAGCCCAGCCGGTTCCTGATGGATGATTTCGATACCCTGCGGCGCATTTTGATCCTGGTGAAGCAGTACGGCTTCCCCGGGACCTATGCACTGAAATACGATGCCCTCATGGAGCCCAGGTACCAGCAGCTGCTGAAGGAATACCTGGACGAGAACGACGAGCTTGGCGTGTGGTGGGAGATCACCGAGCCCCTGTGCAGCAGGGCCGGTGTGGGCTTTCGGGACACCCGCCAGGAGCTGGAGTACGACGACCGGGTGGACAGTGCCTACTGTCTGGGCTACTCCCCGGAGGAGCGAAAGCTCCTGGTGGATGCCTACATGGCGGATTTCTACGCAATTTACGGCTATTATCCCGCCAACATCGGCGCGTGGGTCATGGACAGCGTGACCATCGGCTACGCCCGTGAGAAATATGGCGTGAAGGCCGCCTGCATCTGCCGGGACCAGGTGGCCACCGACGGCTTCACCCTCTGGGGCGGCTGGCCCAACGGCGTGTATTTCCCCAGCCGGGACAACGTCTTCATCCCTGCTTCCACCGAAGAAATGCAGCTGGATATCCCCGTTTTCCGGCTTCTGGGCCCGGATCCCATCTACAATTTTGAGGACCATGTCCGCCGGGAGAACATGCAGGGCGTGGTCACCATGGAGCCCTCCTGGCTTCCCGGACGGGATCCCCGGTTCGTGACCAGCTACTTCGGCGGCATGACCGAGGAGGATGCCCTGGGCATCCAGTACTGCCAGGTGGGTCAGGAGAACAATTTCCTCTGGGAGAACATCCAGCCCGGTCTGGAAGCCCAGCTCCGGCATCTGGTGGAGCTGGTCCGGGAGGGCAGGATCCGGGTGGAGACCATGGGTGCCACCGGTGAATGGTTCGCAAAGCAGTACCGCCTGACCCCGCCGGCCACCTTTCAGCGGGGTTACGACTGGTCCGGCAACGGCCTTTCCGCCCAGTGGTACGCCAGCGTCAACTACCGCCTGGGCCTGCTGGGGGAGGAGGGCCACCTGCGTATCCGGGACCTCTTTGTGTACCGCCAGGATTACGCCAGCCGCTATCTGCGACGGCGCATCCAGACCAGACAGAGCCTTTTCGACGCACCCCCCGTCATGTGGCCCCAGTTCTGGGGCGGTCCCGACGACCGGCCCTATATTCGCTTGGTGGACGACCGGGGCTGTGAGCCCACCGGCGAGATCCTCTATGATACCATCGATGCCGTCACCGCCAGAGCCCGTCTGGTGGGCTCTGCGGAGCTTTGCATGGACCAGCAGGGTCTGACGGTGAAGGGCCCCTACGCCCTGCGGTTTGACCGGCTGCCTGTTTTGAAGGAGATCCGGGGCCGGGAATTTGTCCTGGAGTATGAGGGCTTCCGCTACGGCTTCACCGTGGAGCGGGGCGCAGTGGACGGCCTGACCATCCGGCCTGAGGACGGTGCCATCCGCCTGAATTTCGGTCCGGACCCCGGCGAAGTCCGCCGGGAGGGAGAGGCCCCCATCCCCGTTGCCCGCCGCAGTGCATCCCGGTCCGTGCCCCCCAGAGTCCCTGTGGCCCAGCCCGGCGAGTCCGTGCTGCCCTGGGGCCAGGAGACCCGGATCACCCTCACCGCCATGGATGCGGGGGAGATCCGCTACACCCTGGACGGTACCGTGCCCGACGGGAACGCAACGCGTTACACCCATCCCATCACCATCACCGATGATACGGTCCTCACCGCCGTTCTGGTGACGCCCCAGGGCACGGTCAGCGAGCCGGGCCGCTGGCACTACCGCTTCAGCCGCAAGGACCTGCGCATCACCAGCCCCACCAGGCTGGACAGCCGCCCGGTCTTCGGCGGCAATGGCCTGACGGACCTGCTCCGGCCTCTGCGGGGCACCACCGACTATCTGGACCACTGCTGGCGCGGCAGTCTGGAGGACATCGACGTGACCGCCGAATTTGAGCCGGGCTTCATCGAGTCCGTGGCCATGGGCTTTTTGAGCCACCACCGCAGCGGCATCGTGTTTCCCAGGACCGTGGAGCTCTACACGGGAGCGGACAGGGACCATCTGGAGCTGAAGGAGATCGTCACCATGCCCGACGGCCCCGGCGCACGGGAGATCGAGCGGCTTGATGCGGCCTTTGCCGTCAACGAGCGCATCGGTGCCATCCGCGTGGTGGCCCGCCGTCATGCGCGGATGCCCCAGTGGTGCACCTATCGGGGCACCACCACGGTGTTCACCATGTGTGACTGCCTGATCGTGCGGCCCGGCGAGGAATGACCATGAAAATCGTCACATTCAATCTGCGGATGGACACGCCCGACGACGGTCCCCACCGCTTCCTGTACCGCCGGGAGGCCATCGTCGCGCGCATCCGGCGGGAAAAGCCGGATATCCTGGGCTTCCAGGAGGCATTGCCTGCCATGTATGACTATCTTCGGGAGAATCTCCCGGAATACACCTTCGTAGGCCACGGGCGTTCGGAGCAGTACGAGGGGGAGGCGAACCCCATCGCCTTCCGGCGGGATCGGTTCGCCCTGAAATCCTATGCCACCCGCTGGCTTTCGCCCACGCCGGAGGACCCCGGCTCCCGTTTTCCCGAAGATCAGAGCATCTGCCCCCGGATCTTCGTGACGGCCCAGCTTTACGACCGGCAGACCGGGTCTGTGTTCCGGGTGGTGAACACCCACTTAGACCACGAGGGCCCCATCGCCCGCCGCCGGGGCCTGGAGCTCATAGCCAGGGCTGTCCCCGATGATCTGCCCACCGTCCTCATGGGCGACTTCAACTGCCCGCCCACAGACGAGGCTCTGGAGCCCCTGAAGGGCCGCTTCCGGGACATGAGCGAGGGTCTCGGCCACACCTTCCACTGCTTCGAGGGCTGGTATACCTGGAAAACCGACAAGATCGACTACATTTTCGCCACGGCGGAATTCCAGAAATCCGCGTGCGGCCTGTGGAAAAACGAGGACACCGTCCTCTCGGACCACTATCCCGTCTGCCTTGCGGGCGGGCTGGTGCAGACCGTGGACTGCGTGTGGGAGCACCGGGGGGAGGATACCATCCTCTGGGCCGTGGACCATCCCGGAGCCTTCGCCCGTGGCGCGAGCTTGGCCGAGGCCATGAAAAAGCTGCCGCAGGATCTCGCGGAATGGGCCCAATGGACCGGCTGTGCGGTCCCGGAGTTCTGCGACATCCGCATCATCGCAGAGCGGGTCAGCACCCTGGATGTTCGGGATGCGGATTCCGATGTGCTCATGGACAAAGAAAAAACGCCCCTGACCTGGGGCGAATATGAGCGGCTGCGGGATATGGCTCTGGAGTCCGCCGGACGTTTTCTGGCCCTCTACGAGTCCGTCCCGGACCCGGACAGCAGTGAAAATCCCGTCCGTCAGACCTTCTACGGAGCTGTCCCCCGGACCGTACGGGAGATGTACGAGCACACGAAGAACGTCAATGCCTACTATTTCGGGGAGATCGGCGTGGAGGCGGACAACGAGGGGGACATCCGCACCTGCCGCCGCCGGGGCTTTGAAGCTCTGGAAAAACAGCCGGATTTCCTGAAAAATCCCACTTTTGCGGGAAGCTGGGACGAGGACTGGACCCTCCGAAAGCTCCTGCGCCGCTTCATCTGGCACGACCGGCTCCACGCAAGGGCCATGGCGCGGATGAGGAAGCGGACATTCGGCGTGTGAATCAGAAAATGTAGGGGCGATCCTTGATCGCCCGCCGCCCCGGAAGGGGCGGGAAAAAAGCTGTCGCAGAGCGTCAGCCGGGCGACCGAGGGTCGCCCCTACGGATCTGTGAGGAAGAAGCAAAAGACCCGCTATGGAACCAGCCATAGCGGGTCTTTTGTTGATTACTTCAGTCCCAGCTCTTCCATACCCAGCACGCGGATGCGGTTGTCGCCCAGGACGCTGAGGAACTTGGGCTCGTTGGTCACGCGCAGGACCATGCAGGCCTTGCCGGGCTCGTGGAAGAACAGGGAGTACATGTACTCCACATCGATGTGGTTCTCCGCCAGCAGACCCAGCAGACCGGCCAGACCGCCGGGGGAGTCGGGGACCTCCACGGCGTAGACGGGGGTCATGGACAGGATATCGCCGTGGTGGAGCAGCACATCGCTGGCAGTATGGGCATTGCTGACGATCATGCGGGCGAGGCCGTAGTCGGAAGTCTCGGCGATGGACAGGGCGCGGATGTCCACACCCTCCTGGGCCAGGAGCCGGGTGATCTCGGCAAGCTGACCGGCGCGGTTTTCCAGGAAAACAGAAATCTGCAGAATGTTCATACCATAAACCTCCTATTAGTACAGCTTGCGCTTGTCGATAACGCGGACGGCCTTGCCCTCGCTGCGGGTGATGGACTTGGGAGCCACCAGACGGACCTTGGCGGCGATGCCCAGCATATTCTTCAGGGCACCGACCAGAGCCTTCTCGGCCTCGGCGATCTTGGCCAGGGAGTCGGAGAACATGGCGGGCATCATCTCCACCAGGATCTCGAAGGTGTCGTTGTTGTTGACCCGGTCCACGATGATCTGGTAGTTGGCGGGGTAGCCCTGCTGCATGAGGACGGTCTCGATCTGGCTGGGGAAGACATTGACACCGCGGATGATGAGCATGTCATCGCTGCGGCCCATGGGCTTGGACATTTTCACATGGGTACGGCCGCAGGAGCACTTCTCCCGCTTCAGCACGCAGATGTCCTTGGTGCGGTAGCGCAGGAGGGGGAAGGCCTCCTTATCGATGGCGGTGAAGACCAGCTCGCCCTTGCTGCCGATGGGCAGGACCTCCTCGGTGTCGGGGTCGATGATCTCGGCGATGAAGTGGTCCTCGTTGATGTGCATGCCGGTCTGTTCGCAGCACTCGAAGGCCACGCCCGGACCGGAGGTCTCGGTCAGACCGTAAATATCATAGGCCTTGATACCCAGCTTATTCTCAATGTCCCGGCGCATGTCCTCGGTCCAGGCCTCGGCACCGAAGATGCCGGCCTTGAGCTTGATCTGGTCCTTCACGCCCTGCTCCTCGATGGACTCCGCCAGATACGCGGCGTAGCTGGGGGTGCAGCAGAGGATGGTGGAGCCCAGGTCCGTCATGAACATGAGCTGGCGGTCGGTGTTGCCGGAGGACATGGGCAGGGTCAGGCAGCCCACCTTATGGCTGCCGCCGTGGAGGCCCGCGCCGCCGGTGAACAGGCCGTAGCCGTAGGCCACATGGACCACATCCTCCTTGGTTCCGCCTGCGGCCACGATGGCGCGGGCGCAGCAGTCCTCCCACAGGTCCACATCGTGCTGGGTGTAGAAGGCCACCACGCGCTTGCCGGTGGTGCCGGAGGTGGAGTGGATGCGGACGCATTCAGAAAGGGGCTTGCCCAGCAGACCGTAGGGATAGGCATCCCGCAGGTCGGCCTTGCTCAGGAAGGGCAGCTTGTGCAGGTCATCGATGGACCGGATATCCTCGGGGGTCACGCCCTTGGCCTCCATCTTGGCCCGGTAGTAGGGGACATTGTCCCAGACATGACGGACCTGCTTCAGAAGCTTCTCATTCTGAAGCTCCCGGAGCTCCTCATAGGGCATGGTTTCGATTTCGGGCTGGTAATAGTTAGACATGAAGATCATCTCCGTTATTTGAATAAAGGATGTAGGGGGCGGCGCCCTCGACGCCCCGCTCCTTTGGTTTATACCATGAATATTCAGGAAATTTGCCCATCGAGGTCAAATTTCCTGCCGGGTCGTCCAGGGGGCCGACCCCTACAGGGTGTGTGACAATGTGGTTTCAGATCAGGCCTCCAGACCCAGCCGGAAGGCCTTTTTGTTCAGCTCCAGGAACTTGGCAGGAACGCTGGCCTCGATGGCGGCGAGCCACTCCTGGGCAGGAATGTCAAAATATTTGGAAAGACGGCCCATGAGGACGATGTTGACGGCCTTGCTGGAGCCTGCGGCTTCAGCCAGGGACAGAGCGTCGATGGCATCCACATCCAGGCCCTTGGCCTGCATCTCCGCCAGCAGGTCCTGGGGGTACTCTGCAGCACCGATGATGACGGGCATGGGGGCGATCTGCTGGGTATTCAGGATGATCTTACCGCCGGGCTTCAGGTACTCGGTCCAGCGGGCGGCCTCCAGCTCCTCGAAGGAGACGATGAAATCGGCCTGACCCTTGTCGATGACGGGGGAGTAGACCTTGTCGCCGAAGCGGACGTAGGTGACGACGCTGCCGCCGCGCTGGCTCATGCCGTGGACCTCGGACACCTTGATGTCGTAGCCCTTCTGCAGCAGCAGACGGCCCAGGAGCTTACTGGCCAGCAAACTGCCCTGGCCGCCGACACCGACGATCATAACATTCTTGGTTTCCATATCTCAGACCTCCTGATTCAGTGCGCCGGGCTTGCACAGCTGCTGGCAGACACCGCAGCCGACGCAGAGGGTAGTATCGATCTTGGCCTTGCCGCCGACCATGCTGATGGCGGGACAGCCGATGCGCATGCAGCTCTTGCAGCCGACGCACTTGTTTTCGTCCACGGTGAGGGGAGCCTTGTGCTTGACATACTTCAGCAGGGCGCAGGGACGGCGGGAGATGATGACGGAGGGCTCGTTTGCATTCAGCTCCTCCTTCAGGACGGTGTCGCACTCGTCCAGGTTGTAGGGATCGATGACCCGGACCCGCTTGATGCCCACGGCGCGGCACAGGGTCTCCAGATCGATCTTGGCGCAGGGGTCGCCCTTCAGGTTGAAGCCGGTGGTGGGATTCTGCTGGTGGCCGGTCATGCCGGTGATGGAGTTGTCCACGATGATGACGGTGGCGTTACTCTCATTGTAGGCCATGTTCACCAGGCCCGTGATGCCGGAGTGCATGAAGGTGGAGTCACCGATGACGGCCACGGTCTTGTTATCCATGGCACCATTCTGGCTCTTGGAGAAGCCGTGCAGGCCGGAGACAGACGCACCCATGCAGATGACGGAGTCCACGGCGGCCAGGGGAGCCACAGCACCCAGGGTGTAGCAGCCGATATCGCCCAGGACGGTGACCTTGTTCTTCTTCAGGGTGTAGAACAGGCCCCGGTGGGGGCAGCCGGCGCACATGACGGGAGGACGGGGAGGAATGGCGGCATCCAGCTTGGGGCCGATCTCCCAGACCTTGGAAAGCTGGGCGGCGATATCCAGAGGCATCAGCTCACCGATGTTGGAGAAATGTGCCTTGCCCACACAGCTAAGGCCCAGATTGCGGCAGTGGGACTCGATGAAGCCGTCCAGCTCCTCAACGATGACGAGGAGGGAAACGGATTTTGCAAAGTCGATGATCTTCTGCTCGGGCAGGGGCCAGATCATGCCCAGCTTCAGCACGGGGTACTGGTCGACCAGGACCTCCTTGACATACTGGTAGGAGGTGGAGGAGGTGATGATACCGATCTTACGGTCGGAACCGGCCTCGATGCGGTTGATGTCGGCGGTCTCGGCGTACTCGATCAGGGCCTTGGTCCTCTCTTCCACCACGGGGTGACGCTTCTTGGCGTTGCCGGGCATCATGACGTACTTGGCGATGTCCTTCTGGTATTCCTTGATGTGCTCGACCCGCTCGCCGGTCTCGACGACGCTCTGGGAGTGGGAAACACGGGTGCACATCTTCACCAGCACGGGGGTGTCGAACTGCTCGGACAGGTCGTAGGCCAGCTTGGCGAAATTCAGAGCCTCGGAAGAGTCGGAGGGCTCCAGCATGGGGATTTTGGCGGACATGGCGTAGTGGCGGGAGTCCTGCTCGTTCTGAGAGGAGTGCATGCCCGCATCGTCAGCAACGCCGATGACCAGACCTGCGTTGACGCCGGTATAGGAAATGGTGAACAGGGGATCGGCGGCCACATTCAGGCCCACGTGCTTCATGCCGCAGAAGGCCCGGCGGCCGGCCAGGGAGGCACCGAAGGCGGCCTCCAGGGCGACCTTCTCGTTGGGTGCCCACTCGGCGTAGACCTCGGGGTACTTGGCCACGGCCTCGGTGATCTCGGTGCTGGGGGTGCCGGGGTAGCTGGAGACGAAACTGCAGCCAGCCTCGTAAAGTCCACGGGCAACAGCCTCGTTGCCCAGAATCAACTGTTTCATTGGAATTCCTCCTATATCTGTTGTAATGCAGGATGAATTCTGCATTCATCATTCTGCATTATGCATTATGAAAGTTAGCCGGTGATCTGTGCTTCCACCAGACGCTTGCCGCAGTATTTCTCGCGGAGCACGGGCTTTTCGATCTTGCCGGTGGGGTTGCGGGGAACGGTGTCGAAGAAGATCTTCTTGGGCCGCTTGTAGCGGGGCATATCCAGGCAGAATTCGTTGATCTCTGCCTCGGTACATTCGACACCTTCCTTGATCTCGATGATGGCCACGGCGATTTCGCCCAGGCGGGCATCGGGCAGGCCGATGACGGCCACGTCCTTGATCTTGTCGAAGCCCCGGAGGAAGTCCTCGATCTGGACGGGGTAGAGGTTTTCACCGCCGGAGATGACCACATCCTTCTTGCGGTCCACCAGGAAGATGAAGCCGTCCTCGTCCAGCTTCGCCATGTCGCCGGTGTAGAGCCAGCCGTCCTTGATGGTGTCGGCAGTGGCCTCGGGATTTTTGTAGTAGCAGAGCATCACGCCGTTGCCCCGGAGGATCAGCTCGCCGACCTCGCCCTGGGGGACCTCATTGCCCCGCTCGTCCACGATCTTCGCCTGCCAGCCGTAGCCGGGGACGCCGATGGCACCGACCTTGTGGATGTTTTCCACGCCCAGGTGGACGGCACCGGGGCCGATGGACTCACTGAGGCCGTAGTTGGTGTCGTACTCGTGGTGGGGGAAGACGGCCTTCCAGCGGGCGATGAGGCTGGGGGGCACGGGCTGGGCACCGATGTGCATCAGCCGCCACTGGTCCAGGCGATACTGGCTCAGGTCCACCCGGCCCGCATCGATGGCATCCAGCAGGTCCTGGGCCCAGGGCACCAGGAGCCAGACGATGGTGCATTTCTCCTCGGTGACGGCCCGGAGGATCCACTCGGGCTTGACACCCCGCAGCAGAACGGCTCTGGAGCCGGAGAGGAGGGAGCCGAACCAGTGCATCTTCGCGCCGGTGTGGTAGAGCGGCGGGATGCACAGGAACACGTCATCCCGGCTCTGGCTGTGGTGCTTCTGCTCGACCTTGCAGGCGTGGACCAACGCTCTGTGGTTATGCAAAATGGCCTTGGGGAAGCCGGTGGTGCCGGAAGAGAAGTAGATGGCGGCGTGGTCCTCCTCGTCCAGGGCGATGGGGGGATGGGAGGAGGAGCAGAAGCCGGTGAGCCGGATGCCGTCCTCGGTGTAGCTGGGGCCGTCCTTGCCGATGTAGAAGCACATCTTTACGCCGGGGATGTCGTCCGCGATGGCATCCATACGGCTGACAAACTCCGGTCCGAAGACCAGGACCTCCACATCCGCCAGCTCCAGACAGTATTTGATCTCGTCGGAGGAATATCTGAAATTCATGGGCACGGCCACACAGCCGGCCTTCAGGATGCCGAAATAGATGGGCAGCCACTCCAGGCAGTTCATCAGCAGGATGGCCACCTTGGTGCCCTTTTTCAGACCGCGGCTGAGAAGCAGATTGGCGAACCGGTTGGCCCGGCGGTCAAAATCCTTCCAGCTCAGCTCCCGGCGGTAGGGGGCATCCGCGCCGCTTTCGATCAGATTGAAGTCCCACCAGGTCACGGCCTTGTCCCGCTCCTCGGAGGGGTTGATCTCCACCAGGGCACATTCACCGCCGTAAAGTCTGGCGTTTCGTTCCAGAAAATCAGTAATAATCATGGGAAACCTCTCTTTTCTCAAATAAAAAAGCCCCCTGCCAACAAGCAGAGGACAAGAAATTCCTGTGGTACCACCTCAGTTTACCGCAAATGCGGCCTCATGGGATCCTGACAGATCCGCAGGCTGTATCGGGCCATACCCGTCTCCCCCTACTACCGAAGATTCAGGGAAGCCACTCCGAAATGTATTCCACACCGCGGCCTTCACTGCCTTGCACCGACCGGCAGCTCTCTGGGAAAGCGGATGGGTGTGTACTGGTTTTCATCATCGTGTTGCG
>JBGVNV010000064.1:0-20509 GCA_045125955.1 Faecousia sp. | reverse complement strand
AAGAACCGCTTACACGATGCTGTTGTCCCAGTGCGCCCGAATAGGACTGCCCCACGAACAAAGCGACATAAATCAGCCAAATTCTCCCAAAACATAAAACGCCCTTAAAAAGTTGAGTGCTTAAGTTGATGACATTGCCCCCCGGGGGAAGGAATTTTCGAAGCCTTTGGCTTCTTTCCTAACACGGCAAAAAAGGACGGCTTTCGCCGTCCTTTTCCTTATTTCCCCCGGCGGGCGGCCAGGGCGTTCAGGGAGATCGTTCCCGCCGACAGCGTTGCCGCTGCCAGGGTGATGGCGCGAACGGTATCCAGAATCGCAAAGGTATCGCCGATCTCGGCCCGGTGGGTCAGCTCCGCAAACTGCAAAACCAGAGCCAGCAGACAAAAACCAAAGCTCAGCAGCGACACCTTCCGGCGGGCCACCGCACGGGCTCCCAGGACCCAGGCCGTCAGACCCAGAAGGAGGCTGGACACATTCAGGATGGGGGTAATCACGGGATGTCCACCACCTCTCCCGTCTCCTTGGGCCAATACTGCTCCAAAATTTCCAGAGCCCGCTGCTCCATGTAGCTCATGCCCCGGAAATCCTCGGCCTCGCTCAGATACCACATCCGCAGATTGGCACGGGCCACGGAGCTGACCAGGGTCTTGTCGCTGTTGGCCAGCTTTTCGAGATAAGGCACCGCACCGGGGCCCAGGGAGGTCAGATGCTCCATGTCCACGGTGGCCAGATCGCCGCTGAGGTAGTGGTCCACATTGTACTTCGCCACCTGGGTGTCCACATCGGCCCAGAGCACCGCCGCGCCCATGGCCAGGGCCAGGAGCATGACCGCCTTCATATACTGAATCTTGGGCACATACAGCCACACGCAGACGATGGCGGTGGTGATGCCCAGGAACACCATGATGACCATGGTCAGCACCCGCAGGCGGGTCAGGCCGTAGGTGCCGATGTACATCATCATCTTCGCCGCGCTGGAAAATGCCAGGAACTCCGTCACAAGGCCGATGAAGAGGCACAGCATCCGGGTCGTGCCGGGGGTGCGGCCGGAGTGGCGGACCTTGCCCACGCCAAAGGTCATCAGAGCCAGATTCACACCGGCAAGGCAGGTCATCTCAAAGAAGCCCCGGCGGGCGTACTCGGCCCGGGTGAAGCCCTCGGGCAGAATGCCGGAAAAACCGCCCACAAAATAGGCAAGCTGACTGAAAAGATAGGCCAGATACACGGCACAGACCGCACCCAGGGCGGTGTTCATGGTCAGCACATGGAGCTTCTTCGGCTCCCGGCCCTTTCCCAGGGACTGCTCCCCGTGGCGCAGGGCCACGGCTCTGGCGTAGAAGAAGAGGCCCAGCACACCGCCCGCAATGGCGGTGGCGATGACCTCATAGAGGTCAAAATCCGGCAGCAGGTCCACGAGACCCTCAAAGGCCGCGTCGGAGGAGATGAGCAAAGGGATGACCACCGCCAGGGCGGGGACCGCGATGCCCAGGCCCGCCAGCACCGCGCCGCTGCGCTGGGTCAGCTCGCCGCCGGAGCGGAAGGCCATTCCCACGCCCCGGCAGGCACGATCGATGCTGCCCAGGCCGCTGCCGAAGATGGTCCTGCCCGCGTCGAAGAGGCTCCGGGCGGAGCCGGGGGCAAAGCGGTTCCGGCCTGCCACCAGACAGAAGGCCAGATTCACCCCCGCCAGCAGGAACAGAAACAGCCAGAATTTCACCATCCCATCGCTGGACCAGCCGAAGCCCGCCGCGATGACGAGGGAAAGCACCAGCAGCGCGGTGGTGTAGCCATTGCCCTTGCAGCCCGCCCGGTGCAGATAGCCCCAGGTCAGGCCCACGCTCAGCACCGCACCCAGGGCAAAGCCCAGGTTCAGCCCACCGAAGAGCACCATATTGGCGGTAAACAGGCCCAAAAGCACCGCAAAAAATCCAAAAATCAGCTCCCTGCTACCGGCAGGCAGCCCCTCCCGCGGGGAAGGCACAGGGGGTTGGTATTCGTTCATCATTCGCTCCTTCCACAGAGAAAAACTCCGAATTTTCAACTTTCAACTTTCAACTTTCAATTTTCAACTTTCCCCTTACCGCTTCCAGGGATCGTCGTCCTCGGTGTACTCGAACAGGTCTCCCGGCTGGCATTTGAGCTCCCGGCAGATGGCATCCATGGTGGACATCCGCACAGCCTTGGCCTTGCCGGTCTTCAGGATGGACAGGTTCGCCGGGGTCATGCCGATGCGGCTGGCCAGCTCCGCGGAGGACATCTTCCGCTTCGCCAGCATCATATCCAGATTGATGATGATCGCCATGTGCCACCTCCTCAGATGGTCAGGTCGTTCTCTTCCCGGATGGTCACCGCCGCATCAAAGGCGTAGCGGACCACATTGACCACCGGGCAGAGGAAGGCCATGACGATGCAGAAGAAGATCAGGGGCGCGTAGTAAAAGGCGGCGGGCAGGCAGATGCCGCTGACCAGCAGACAGCAGCCGCAGACCCGGCGGATCATGTGGACATTCTCCCGGATGAAGACCTCTCCCGCCAGAATGTTGCGCAGAAGCTTCTCCAGATTGTACAGGGCGTACAGGGCGATGGGCACGCACAGGTAAAAGGCGATGAGCAGCGCCATGTTCGTGTCCCACTCCAGGGGACGGAACCGGTTGTACCAGGGCAGCAGCTTCGGCATGGCAAAGGCCAGACCCACCACCGTCAGCATCAGCAGACGGTTGGCCCACAGGGTCAGGGCCGCAGAACGATTTTTCATGATTTATTCCTCCAATTTGCGAAATGCGATGGAATCGGCATTGATAGACCCATCCATGATGTAGACCATGACCATGGGTGCCCCACCGGGGTCCCGGTCGCTCATGTCCAGCAGCATCACCGACCAGCCATCGAACCGGGCCATGGCCCCATCCAGAGTGAAGGGGTGCTCTGCGCCATCGAAGACCAGCTTTCCGGTGCCGTCCTCGCAAATTTCCAGGTAGCCGTTCTCTTTGGTGATACCACCATAGAAAGCCACATCGCCGTCCCGGCCCACACTGCTCACGCCATAGATGCCGGGCGCAGGCGGGTCGGGCAGATATCCCTGGGGCAGGCTGTCACCCGTGGCGCGGAACTTCTCACCATCCCAGAGGATTCCATCGTCCGTGGCAGAAACCTGCACCGGTTCTCCGATCAGGCCCAGGATGGTTCCGTCCGGGGTCCAGGTCAGCTCCGCCTTGTTGCCCAGCATGGACAAATAGCCGGTGCCGTCCTCCTGAAAATAAAAGTGGACCAGTGTCTCGCTTCCCATGTCCCCGTCGTAGATGTAGAATCCGGCCTTCAAAACCGGCTCTTCAGCAGGAACCGTGGTCTGCGCCGGGGCGGCCGTGCATCCGCACAGCAGAAGCAGGGCAAGGGCCACACATAGCATTCTTTTCATATTTCTTCCTCCTTTGGAAAGGCTTGTTGCTATGATACTTGATTCCTTATCGTTTGTCAATAAGTAATTATTCTTTTGCTGCCTGCTGAAGGGCAAAAAACACCCGGCACACAGGGATTATCTCCCTTGTACCGGGTGTATGTCGATATTTTTGCTGGCGCAAAATCGATATATTTGCCTGTCGGCAAATTCGATATATCTGCTGCGCAGATTCGATATGATCTAAATCCCCTCTCGCCCCGCAGGGCATATCGAGTGCATCGCACATATCGAACGCTTTGCGTATATCGAAAATCCCACAGGGGATTTATATCGACCGTTAGCCCCACAGGGCGGACAAACTGGGAATGATCTGCTTTTTGCGGCTCATGACGTGGGGCAGGAAGACCGCGCCCTCTCTGGGCTGGACGGAGAAGGCGTTCTTGATGTCCTCCTCGTCGCCCACGAAGAGCAGCCAGGTGCCGTCCTGGAGCACGTCGGTGAGCATCAGCAGGAGCAGCTCGTAATTCTTCTTCGATGCCACATCGCCCATGGCCCGCAGGAACTCCACCCGGCGGTCGAAGAGGTTCGTGGTGTCCACAGAGGTGATCTGGGCCACCGCCAGATTGTGACCGGCGATGTGGAACTCCTTGAAATCGGACAGGAGCAGCTCCTCAATGGACTTGCTTTCGCGAGAGGAGGAGAAGATCTCCCTGCCCAGGTCCTTCAGGCTCACGCCCGCGATGCGGGCCATGCGCTCGGCGATGATGCGGTCCCGCTCGGTGCAGGTGGGGGACTTGAACATGACCGTATCCGACACGATGGCCGAGGCCAGCAGACCCGCCATCCGGTCGCTGGGGAACAGGCCCCGCTCCTGGAACATGCCGGCGATGATGGTATTGGTGGAGCCCACGGGCTCATTGCGGAAGTAGATGGGGTTCAGGGTCTGGATATCCGCCAGACGGTGGTGGTCGATGATCTCCAGGATCTCGGCCTCCTCCAGACCCTCCACGGACTGGCTGGCCTCGTTGTGGTCCACCAGGACCACCCGCTTGCGCTTGGGCTGGAGCAGATGCTTTCTCGTCAGGATGCCCACCACACGCTCCTTCTCGTCCAGGATGGGGTAGCAGTGGTCCCGCTTGTTCATGACCGTATCCCGGACATGGTCGATCCGGTCGTCCAGGTGGAAGGCGGTGAGCTCCTTGCGCTGGCAGACCCGCTCCACGGGGGCGGACTGGAAGATCAGGCGCAGGGCGCGATAGGCATCGTAGGGGGTCATGATGATGGTGGTGGTGGTCTCGATGCCCCGGCATTCCTCGGGCAGCTCCGTCTCGCACAGGATCAGGCAGTTGACATTCAGCTCCAGGGCCCGGCGAATCATATCCGGCTGCTCGCCGCAGATGACGATGCTCTCCTTCTTCTTAAACAGAAGCTGCTCCCGGCTCTGGGGCAGGGCGATGACCACCTCGCCGGAGATCAGGTCGCTCTCGCTGCCCACGTCGTTGAGGACCTTGCCCTCCAGGGAGGAGATGACGTTAAACTGGGGCGTGGGCCGCAGGTAGGAGCTGCTGACCAGTCCCATGTGGAACCGGGCCAGATCGTCCCAACTCAGCATACCGTATAAGGTGCCGTCGGAATTGGTGACCGCCACGCTGGAGACATTGGTCTGTCCCTGCAAAGCCGTCCAGGCCTTGCCCACGGTGACGGTGCGGAAGAGGGTCTGGGGCTTTTCATAGTCCAGATCCCGGACCTGGGTATAGACGTTGAACAGCCGCATGGGAGGCTCGTAGCCGAAGCGGTTCAGCACGCGCATGGTCTCGTCGGAAATATGGCCAAGACAGGCGGGCACATACTGCCAGTCACCCAGGGCGTTGCGCAGGGCCGCGTAGGCAATGGCGGCAACGATGGAGTCGGTGTCGGGATTGCGATGGCCGGTTACGTAGATAGGGTCCATAGGGTCACCTCCGGTGAAATGAAATGAAGAATGAAGAATGAAAAATGAAAAATTGTGGTGTCGCTGTGCGACGATTGAAATTAGAAGGTAATTTCGCCCGCGAGATTTCTCTTGAACAGGGCCTCGATCTGGCGGCGGTCCATGCCCTGGCCGATGGCCCACATGAGCTTGGTCATGGCGGCCTCGGAGGTCATGTCCCGGCCCTGGATCACGCCCAGGTCCAGGAGCTTCTTGCCCACCTGGTAGACCTCCAGATCGGCGGAATCGTACAGACACTGGGTGGTGACCACCACGCTGATGTCCCGGCTCAGGGCCGTACGGATGCCGTCCAGGCCCTCGTGGAGGACGTTGACGCCGCCCAGGCCGAAGGCCTCGATGATGATGCCCTTGTAGCCCATGACGGAGAGCATCTCAAAGACCCTGGGATCCAGACCGGGGGTCAGCTTCAGCAGGAAGACATTGTCGGAAATGGCGGTCATGAGCTGAGGGAAGCCCATCTGGGGCTGCAGGGCGGTCTTGTCGATGGTCAGACCCAGATTGCTGACCTGGGCGGCATAGTGGGCGTTGACGCTTTCAAAGGCGGAGAAGCCCGAAGCCCGGACCTTGACGGCCCGGCAGCCCAGCATGACCTTGCGGTCAAAGGCCAGATACACGCCGTTATAGCCGGAAGCGGCCATGGCAAAGGCGGTCCGCAGATTGTCGGGGCCGTCGGAAAGCACATCCGCCAGGGGCAGCTGGGAGCCGGTGAGGACCACGGGCCGGTCGATTCCCGGCAGCATCCAGGTCAGGGCCGAGGCGGTGTAGGCCATGGTGTCGGTGCCGTGGGAGATGACGATGCCGTCAAAATCCAGCCGGGTCTCGAAGACCCGCCGGGCGATCTGCTGCCACTCCGCGGGGCGGATGTTGGAGGAATCCAGACACATCAGGTCCTCCACGGTGATATCAAAATAGCTCCGAAGCTGATCCAGCTGCCGCTCCATCACATCGGAGCGGTGGGGCTCCAGACCCTCGCCGCCGGGCAGGCTGGCAATGGTACCGCCGGTGGTCAGTAAGAGAATGTGTTTCTTTTCCATAGGAACCTCCAAAAAGCGCACGTCATTGCGAGGAGGGGCACAGCCCCGACGTGGCAATCCCGTCGATGTCTGGCAGCCTCAGAAATACCCGCATTTCCTTGATTCACGGGATTGCCACGGGCTACGCCCTCGCAATGACGTGTTTTCTTTCCGCTGCATCATTTTCTTCATTATACTATCCGACTCTTTCCTTGGCAAGAGTAATATTCATATTGAAATCTTCCCGAAGATGGGATACAATGGTAATAGCAAAACTCAAAAATAACAGGAGGTTTTTTCTATGAAAGTTCTTGTCACCGGCGGTACCGGTTATATCGGCTCCCACACCTGCGTGGAGCTTCTGAACGAGGGTTACGATGTTGTGGTCATCGATAACCTGTGCAACTCCAATCCCAAGTCCCTGGACCGTGTGAAGCACATCACCGGCAAGGATCTGCGTTTCTACGAGGGCGATGTCCGTGACGAGGCCCTCCTGCGCAAGATCTTCACCGAGAACGAGATTGACTGTGTCATCCACTTCGCCGGTCTGAAGGCCGTCGGCGAGTCCGTGGCCCAGCCCTGGCGTTACTACGACAACAACCTGAACTCCACCCTGGTGCTGACCAAGGTCATGGGCGAGTTCGGTGTCAAGCGCATCATCTTCTCCTCCTCCGCCACCGTCTACACCGCCGACAACGAGATGCCCCTGCGGGAGAACAGCCGCACCGGCAACTGCACCAACCCCTACGGCTGGACCAAGTACATGACCGAGCAGATCCTGTCCGGCATGTCCGTGGCCGACAAGGAGTGGTCCATCGTCCTGCTGCGCTACTTCAACCCCATCGGTGCCCACGAGTCCGGCCTGATCGGTGAGGATCCCCGCGGCATCCCCAACAACCTGATGCCCTACATCACCCAGGTGGCCATCGGCCGCCGGGATCACCTGAGCGTCTACGGCAACGACTACGACACCCACGACGGCACCGGCGTCCGCGACTACATCCATGTGGTCGACCTGGCCAAGGGCCACGTGGCCGCCGTCCGCTATGCCGATGCCCACTCCGGCTGCGAGGTCTTCAACCTGGGCACCGGCACCGGCTACAGCGTTCTGGATATGGTCCATGCCTTCATCGAGGCCAACGGCGTCAACGTTCCCTATGAGATCGTGGACCGCCGCCCCGGCGACATCGCCACCTGCTACGCCGACCCCGCCAAGAGTGCCGAGGTCCTGCACTGGAAGGCCGAGCTGGGCCTGCAGGAGATGTGCCGCGACTCCTGGAACTGGCAGAGCAAGAACCCCAAGGGCTTTGAGGAGTAATCGATATAAATCCCCCTGGGATTTTCGATATAGGCTTTGCCTTCGATATGCGTAAACGCCCGATATACCCTGCGGGGCGAGAGGGGATTTCGAGCATATCGAATCGCATCGCGATATATCGAATTTCCGCAAGGAAATATATCGATTTTGCGCAGCAAAAATATCGACAACCGCACTGTCCGCTCCGGACAGTGCGGTTCATTTCTTAAGAATTCTGAATTCCATTCAATATGTATTGTAAAATCCACCCCTTTGGTGTAAAATTACACCAAAGGGGTGGTTCTTTATGAAACGAAAAGCGTTATCTATCATCTTCGCCATGGTCCTGGCCTGCGCTGTCATGGCACTGGTGGAGACGGTCCTCCAGCCGGGGTATCTCGTCAAATCCTGCATCAAGTGGGTGCTGTTCCTGGGACTGAGCATCGGCTCCCTCCGGGGCAGTCTGCGGCGGGAGGGCCTGGGGCTGGGGCTCTGCCTGGGCGGCGGCATCTTCGCGGTCATTCTGGCGGCCTTTTTCCTGTTCCGGGATTTCATCGATCTGCGGGCCATCGCCGACGGGCTCCTGGGCAAGGAGGGCATCTCCCGGGAGAATTTTCTCTGGGTGGCCCTGTACATCAGCATCTGCAACTCCTTTCTGGAGGAGCTGCTGTTCCGGGGGCTGGGGTATCTGGCCCTGCGGGAGCACACCTCTGAAGCGTTCGCCATGGTCTTCAGTGCCGCTTCCTTCGCCGTCTACCATGCGGCGATTCTGGACGGGTGGTTTTTCTGGTGGGTCTACGGACTGTGCATGCTGGGGCTGTTTCTGGGCGGCCTGATCTTCAACGCCCTGGACCGCCGGGGCGGTATTCTCCCCTCCTGGCTCGCCCACGCCGGCGCGAACCTGGCCATCAATACCATCGGCCTGATGATGTTCGGGCTGATATCGTAAAACCGCTTGCCTCCCCCATTTATGGGGGAGGTGGCCGAGCAAAGCGAGGTCGGAGGGGGTGTCCACTTTTCGGCGAAAAGTGGACATTTCCGCATATTTGCACAGCAAATATGCGGGCTCCCCCCGCCCTTCGGGCACCCCCCTCATAAATGCGGGGGGCAAGATTCGTTTTTTGACAGTCTGAAAAAGGACGGCTTTCGCCGTCCTTTTTCTTTATCCGATATACTCCTTCTGGGTCTGGGAATCGAAGATGGAGGCCACCACGTTGGCGCAGCAGCGGCGCAGGTCGTCGCGGGTCAATCTTCCGTCCTTCAGGCCCGCCAGGATGTCCTTTTTGAAGCTTCTGCCGCCGGGCATGATCAGGTCGTTGCCTGCGGCGATGGCCAGGGCGGTGCTGGCCTGGCCTTTGTTGGTGGAGAACCAGTCGGTCATCACCACGCCCTCGAAGCCCCACTCATTGCGCAGGACCTTGATGCACAGGTCGTGGGAATTGGGGGTGTAGACCCCGTTGAGGCGGTTGTAGGAGGTCATGATGCCCTTGGCCCCGCCATGGCGGACGGGATACTCGAAGGCGCGCAGGTAAATTTCCCGCAGGGCCCGCTCGGAGACATTGGAGGAGACGAAATTCCGGTTGTCCTCCTGGTTGTTGGCGGCGAAGTGCTTGACGGTGACATAGAAGCCCGGCTCCGCCTGAACGCCCCGGGTAATGGCGGCGGCCAGATATCCCGTCAGCCGGGGATCCTCGGAATAGTACTCAAAATTCCGTCCGCACAGGGGATTGCGGTGGATGTTCACGGCGGGGGCCAGCCAGTAGGTGCAGCCGTACTCCTTCATCTCCCGGTAGATCGCGTGGCCCACCTCCTGCAAAAGCGCGGCGTTCCAGGTCTGGGCCAGGACGGCGGTGACGGGGAAGGCGGTGGTGAACTGGTACAGGGAGGGCTCCTTCGCGGGATTGCCGGTCATCAGCTTTTTCAGAAAATCGGGAGCCGCCTCGAAGATGGACAGGGCCATCTCCACGGGCTTGATCTTTCCGTTTTTGCCGATGGTGGAGTGCTTCTGGATCCGCAGGCCCGCGGGGCCGTCGCACAGGGCCACATTGGCAAGGCCCCGGTCCCAGAAGCGGCTGGTGGTATTGCCCACAGAGCCGGGCAGGTCGAATTTTTTCTCCCCGCCGAACATGCCGATGCCCACCACGATGTCTGCCATTTCTTCATCGGTCAGAGTTTCCACAAAGGCGCGGGTCCGCTCATCGGGGTAGATGGGCAGCGGCTCGTATGTATAGGCCCTGGGCACAAAGGCGGCGCAGTCCAAATTGATCCGGGGCAGGCCGGAGCCCAGTTCCTCTCTGGGCCGGGCGGGGGCGTGGAGCTCCTTCAGGGGCGCGCGCTCCAGCACGGGGCAGATGCCCCCATGCCAGGATACCACCACGGTCTTCGGCAGATTCAGCACCGCCGCAGGCACGGTATTCCGGGAGGAATTGCCCAGCCGGAGCACATACTCGCCCTCCTCCAGCACATAGGCCCCGTCCGCTTCCCGGTAGCTGGCCAGCTCCCGCAGGTCGAAGCTCAGCTCCAAAGTTTCGCTCTCGCCGGGGGCGAGCTCCCCCGTCTTGGCGAAGGCCGCCAGGGACTGGTACTCCTTGGTCATGCCGCTTTCGGGGGCAGAGAGGTAGAGCTGGGCCACCTCCTTGCCGGCGCGGCTGCCGGTGTTGGTGACCTGGGCCTTCAGGTGGACGGTGGTGCCCTCCACCCGGGTTTCGGCACAGCGGATGGCAAAATCCGTATAGCTCAGACCAAAGCCGAAGGGATACCGGGGGGTGATGCCGAAGGAATCGAACCAGCGGTATCCCACGAAAATGCCCTCGTGGTAGTATTCGTTCTGCAGATCGCCGTTCAGGGAGCCGTACTCCATGGCGAAGGGGAGATCCTCATAGCTGTAGGCCCAGGTGTCTGCCAGCTTACCGCTGGGATTCACCGCGCCGCTGAGGATGTCCGCCAGGGCGTTACCGCCCTCGGTGCCAAGCTGGCCCATGTAGACGATGGCGTTGATGCCGCCGATGCCGTCCAGGCTGGACAGGTCCATGCCGGAGCCGCAGTTGATGACCAGAATGAACTTTTCATAAGCTTCGGCGCAGGTGCGGATGGTCTCCACTTCCCCGTCGGTCAGCAGATAGTCGCCCTTTTCCAGCTTCCGGTCGCCGCCCTCGCCCGCCTGCCGGGAGAGGACGTAGATGCAGGAGTCCGTGTCGGAGCTCAGGTATTCATCGGTGATGGCGGGACCATCTGGGGTGCGGAAATTGTCGAAGAGCATCTGCATGATGTTCTTCAGGTTCAGAAGATTCAGCCGCCTGCGCTTTTCGACCTGGTAGGCCGCCTTGGCTTCGGCGTAGAAGGTTTCAAAATCCGTCAGCCACTTCTCCGTGGCGATGGTGAAGCCACGGTTGCGGAGGCCCTCCAGCACGGTGACGGAGTGCCGCTCGTTGACCTCGCCGGAGCCGGTGCCGCCCTTGATGGTCATGGACGCGCCGGGGCCGTAGAGTGCCACGGTCTTGGTGGTCAGGGGCAGGGCACCGTCGTTTTTCAGCAGCACCACACCCTCGCAGGCCGCCCGGTAGGCCACCAAACGATTTTCCCGCTCCCGCTCGGTCACGGCATCGGAGCGGCTCGCCTTGGTTCGCAGTTCCATAAGGATCCCTCTCTCCATTTTATTTGTTTGGAATCAATATATCACATTTCCGGTCAAAAGGGAAGAAAGATGCGGATATTTCCGACAGTTTGTCAGCGGCGGCTCGCTGTCCAGGCAAATCAGAAGGACCGGGCTCCATTTACCTCGTCATTGCGAGGGCCGACAGGCCCGTGGCAATCCGTTCTCTTTCCGTCCCCCTCCGGGGGACGGGCGGCGCGTTGCGCCGCAGGGGATGCGGATTGCCACGTCGCCTGTCGGCTCCTCGCAATGACAGAGGGGGACGGTGGCTGGTCCCATTGCGCCGGGAGTACGGTGGTTGCCCCGGTGCGTACTGCGGAACGGTCATGCCCGTTCGCTACATTTTGTGCAAAAAATCCCCCGATTCCGAGGAACTCCGGAAACGGGGATTTTTATATCGTAGGGGCCGGCCTCCCGGACGGCCCGCCGATGCCAGCGGCATCGGGAAAGCCCACCGCTTTGCGGTGGGTGGGACGTCGAGGACGCCGTCCCCTACGATCATCCCAAAGGATCAACATGTAAAATGAGGGCGGCCCGAAGGCCGCCCTCTTGCTTATGGGGAATTAGGGGTTGAGAGTGGATGCGTAGGGAGTCTTGGAGAAGGCCCAATCCTCGATGACAACGCCCTCACCAACGGTGATGTTCTCCAGAGCGGCGCAGCCGTAGAAGGCACCCTCGCGGATGAAGTCCACGCCCTCCAGGTTGATGGAGACCAGAGAAGCGCAGTTCTTGAAGGCATAGTTGCGGATCTCGGTGACATCGGCACCCAGCTTGACGGTGGTCAGGTTGGGCAGCTCGTAGAAGGCCATCTGGCCGATGTCGTGGATGCCGTCGTTGATGACCACGGTGGTGATCATCTCAGCGTACTCGCTCCAGGGCAGAGTCAGGACGCCGTTCACCTTCCAGTAGTTCTTCAGGTTGGTCTCGCCATTTTCCAGCTTCTCGCCGGAGGAGGTGAAGGTGATGACACCGTCAGAGGTCAGCTTCCAGGTGGTGTAGCCGGACCAGCCCTCCGCGATGACCTTGACCTCGACCTCAGGTGCGGCGGAGCAAACCACATCCTTACGGTCGCGGACGCGGATTCTGGGAGCGGGACCGTCGAAGGAGTTGTCGTAGGAGGCAAGGCCGGTGACGGTGATCTGGGCACCCACAGCCAGGTTCTCCACGTCGTAGGAGGTGGTGATGTAGCCGTCGATGAACACGCGGCCCACATTGCCCTCGGCATCCTTGACCATGATGGTCTGGACCAGGCCGTTGGCGTACTCGAAGGACTCGACCACGCCGGACAGGGTGACCAGGGAGCCCAGCTTGGAGCCGTCATTCAGCTCGTTGGCGGTGATCTCCACAGCCTTGACCTCGTTGCCCTCAGAGATCAGCTCGATCTCGGTGACAGCGATCTGACGCTCGCCCTGGTAGCTGGAAGTGGTGCCGGTGATGCGGACCTTGTCGCCGATCTTGAAGTTACCCGCCACGGGGAAGGCATTGATGCCGGCGGTGGCATCCTGCAGGTAGATGCAGTCGAAGAAGGCGGTGTCCTTGTCGAAGCCGGAGGCGTTGGAGGTGATGACGCCCTCGATGGTGTACTTGACACCCTCCTCGACCTGGGCCTGGACCTCGGCGATGTCGGTGATGACGGTGGGATTCAGGTGGGCCACCAGATTCTCACAGATGCGGTAGTTGGAGTAGTTCTTCTCGGAGCCGGAGTCCTCGATGGTGGCCTGGACCTCGAAGTTACTCATGAAGGCTGCGCCGGAGACGATGATCAGGCCCTGGCCCTCCAGCTGCTCCATGGCCATGACCATCAGGCGGTCGTCGCCCTCGGCATAGGTGTACTTGGGGATGTCGCTGCCGCCCAGGCCGTCCTGATCCACGTCCACGGAGTAGGTGGAGGCGTGGGCATAGACCACGGGGCTGACGGTGGCAGGCAGGGTGGAGGTAGCAGTGCCGTTGCCATCGACAGCGTAGATGGTGGCACCGCCGTAGTGGCTGAAGACCTCGGTGTACATCCGGTCGTAGGGATGCTCGGCATCATACTCGACACCGGCGGTCAGGAAGTTCTCGCCGTAGGTGTTGAAGTACAGTCTCCACTTGTCGACGCCGTCGGCCTTGCTGCGGACATCGTCGTAGGTGGCATCGTCACCGATGCGCAGGCTGGAGCCCAGGGCGGAGAGGACCTCGTTCTGGGCGGCGGCCATGTGGAGGATGCTGGGGTTACTCAGGATCACATCGTAATTCTCGTAGTTGTCGGACCAACCGGCGAGGATCACGGTGCCGCCCTTGGCGTTGAAGGCCTTCAGGGCAGCCAGCTCCGCCTCGGTGTAGACCTTGGGATCGGACTGGGCAGCGGCCAGACGGCGGCTCGGAGCGGTCAGGATCAGGGCCACGTACTTGTCGTTGGAACAGGCGGCGATCAGATCCTCGGAAGTGTTCAGGGTGACGGTACGGACGGAGTAACCGGCGGCCAGATTGCCAAAGTTGCCCATGGAATCCTTGTAGTTGCCGTTGACGTACTCGTTGTAGTGGCTGGCATCGATGCCGATGTAGACCAGCTTGCTTGCATCCTGGATATCCAGGGTCACGTCCATGGAGAAGGTGTACTCCACACCGTCCAGCTCGACCACGGCGGTAACGGTGACCTTCATGACCTTGGCGGTGTCGGGGGTGTACTTGAAGGTCAGGGTGGTGTTGCCGGAGGCGGGGATGGTGTAGGGAGTGGTGTCCACAGCCAGGACCTGGGAGCCGACGGTGTAGGTCAGGGACTTGACGTTGGCCTGGACGGTCTCGGAGTTGAACAGGGTGGTGGAGATGGTCAGCTCCTCGCCGGTGACGGGGGTGGAGGTGCCGCACTCGACGGAGGAAATGCCCAGCTTCAGGATCTCGCCGACCCAGACGGGGGCAGTGACCGCGATGTCGCCGTCGCCCTGGGTGACGCGCAGGTAGTAGTAGGAGTAGTCGGGAGCCAGATTGGCGGTCAGCAGGCCGTCAGCCAGGTCGGCGGGATCGTCCCAGGTGTGGGCGACCTTGCCGGAGTTGACGATGACCTCGACCTTGGAGATGGAGTCGGCGGAATCGGGATCGAACAGAGTGACCTGGAAGTACAGGTTCTCGGGGACCTCAGAGATGATGGAGCCCAGCAGCATGCCGTTGACGGTGTAGCCGATCTCCAGGTTCTTATCCTCGGTGGCGTAGACGCGGTAGTTGCGGATGGCCTCGTAGATGCCCTCCTCGGAGAAATCGTCGGTCAGAACAACGTCACGGGCATCGTTGGCGTTGCCCCACTTGCCCTTGTGGTTGTCCTGGTTGTTGGTGGGAGCAATGTGCCAGCCCTTGTCCAGAGCCATGGTGTACTGCTCGTAGCTGGGGTAGTAGCCGCCTGCACCGATCTGGCCCTCGCCGTTGCCGACCTCGACCAGATAGACGCGGGAGTCAATGACGGCATCCCAGTAGGCAAAATCGGAGAAGTTGCCGAAGGTGGAGCCGGGGTGGTTCAGCTGGCTGATGCCGTCCACGCCCTCGGTCTGGCTCAGCAGCGCGTAGTAGGCCTTCATGCCGGCGTCGGCAGTCTTGTTGTTCAGGGTGGAATTGTTACGGGAGACGATGCCGGGGGTGGCGAAGGTGTTGATGTGACCGGGGCCGCCGGACCAGGTCATCTCAAAGCCGCCGATGGCGACGACCTTGTTCTGCTTGGCGTTGAACTCGGCAACAGCGGTCTTGTAGCTGTTCCACAGCTCCTGGCTGGAAGCAGAGGCCAGGCTCATGTCGTACAGCGCGCCCTCGGGGTTGGCGGAGCCGGTGGTGTCGAAGTAGTTGGAGTGGTCGGTGAAGGCCACGAAGTCGACGTTGGCACTCTCGGGCAGGTTCTGGATGTAGCTCAGAGCGGAGGCCAGAGTGCCGGAGCCGTCGGAGAAGGTGGTGTGGGAGTGGAGCTGGCCGAAGTACAGCTCGTACTGGGCCACGCCAACGGTGAAGGACCAGGTCTTCTCAGCGACCTTGCCGTCAGCGCGGGTGACGGTGACGGTGACGGTGGTACGGCCGTCGGCCATGTCCGTTGCGGACTGCCAGTACAGCATGCCGTCAACGTAAGTGGCATCAACAACCTCGCCGTTGACGGTCATGGTGACGATGGGATCCGCACCGGCGTTGACGATGGTGGCGACGATGAGGGGGCGCTTCGCATCAAGGGTCTGGCTGTTGGCAGCAGGGGACACATTCACGATGGAGGGCTCGTCCACGATGCTGTAGCCCATCATGTAGCCGAACTGATGGCCGGTGGTATCCTCGGCGGTGAAGTCCAGGATGACGCCTGCGCCGCACTGGTCGATGACCTCAGCGGGGATGGTCAGGGTGTAGACACCCAGCACATCGGGACCGGTCAGGGTGCAGCCGTTCTCGATCTCGAAGGTCTCGGAGCCGTCATCATTGACGTCGGCGATGACCTTGACGACGATATCGCCCTTCAGACCGAAGACGGACTCGACGGTGAAGGTGCCGACCCAATCCTGGCCCTTGACAGGCTGCTCGATGTCGAAGATCATCTGAGGATCGTTGACGATGCCGCCGACCACCTCACCGGTGGTGAAATCGGTGTTCAGGGGGTAGAAGAAGAACTCGTAAATATCATAGTTGGTGACATTGTACATGGAGTAGGTCTTGTAGGAGTCGGAGTAGTACTCCAGGTACTGGCTGTAGACGCCGTTGTACTTGGCGGTGCGGGACTCCATGAAGAAGCCGCCGGATTCGCCGGTCAGCAGGGTCCAGTCGGCATCCTCGGAAGCCTCCTGGGAGTAGAAGGCGTTGTTGCCGGTGCCGTTGGAGCACAGGTAGCCGTAGGTCTCGTTGTAGAAGCGGTAGTAGCTGCCGTTCTTGGAGACGGTGAAGACCACAGCGCCGTTCTCGGCGATGAAGGTACCCTCTTCCACGTAGCCGGGGATATTCCCGATGCTCTGGGTATCGTTCTCGGCACCCAGGACGCCCTGGGCATCCAGGTTATAGATCACGACCTGCTCACCCTCGGCGGGCAGTTTGGACTCGACCTTCTCCTCCACCACGGCGTACAGGGTGAAGCTGCAGGGATACTGGCTGGGCTTGCCGGAGATGGTGGTGTTCTTGTAGCCGCGGAACTTGTGGAAGCCGCCGTAGGCGGGATCCTCGCTGGCGTTGCTGGCCAGCTTGACGGTGTCGGAGCCGGTGCCGGCGAAGGTGAAGGTCTGGGTGGCCTCGTCAAAGCTCCAGGCCCAGTCGTAAGAGCCGGAGGCGATGCCGTTGTTGTTGCCGCCCTTGGGCTTGATGGAGGCGCCGTTGGAGTCGGTGATCTGGACGGAGCTGCCGTTGACGGTCAGGGTCCAGATGCCGCCCTTGGCGTCGGTGACCTGGTCGCCGGAGATCTCAGGCTGGACCACGGAGACCCAGGTGCCGTCCAGTGCGCCCATGGCGTAGCCGCCCTCGACGACCATGACGTAGGTACCGGAGACGAAATCCTCGGCGGAAGTGATCTTGCCGCCCTCGGTGGGACGCTCCACCAGGTAGAAGTCCATCTTATAGATGTCGGTGGTCTTCACGCCGTAGGTGGTGAAGCCGTTGTAGTACTCCATGGCCTGGTTGTAGTTGCCGTTGTAGTTGGCACCCACATTCATCAGGATGAACTTGCCGTCCTCCTGCTGCTCCAGCTTCCACTTGCCGCAGTCAGTCAGCTCCTCGGCGTAGCTCATGCTGTTGCCGGTCTCGCCGGAGGTCAGGTACTTGCCATCCAGAGAGAAGATGTAGTACTCACCGTCCACGGTGACCTGAAGACGGGCCATCTCCTCGGTCAGAGCGATGGAGCCGTTCTCGTCGGCGGCAGTGACACCGGCCACGCGCTTGCCGTTCAGGGCAGAGCCCATGACGGCGGTGTTGGCGGCGTTGTAGATCAGGATGGTGTCGCCGTCCAGGGGAGCCTCGGCCAGGTAGGCGGCAGTCTCACCGGCGGGCTCCTCGGGAACCTCAGGCTCAGAGGGCTCGGTGGGATCGGAGGGCTCGGGGACCACGGGCTCGCTGCCCTCGACGATCAGATAGATCTGCTGGGCGAACAGGGCCTCGTTGGAGCCGATGTTGTAGTAGGAGGACCAGTTGTTCTTGTCTGCGTACCACTCCACATAGTTGCCCCGGGCCACGTTCTTGATGTAGAAGCAGTTCTCGGTGGCGGCAGTCTCGATGCTCCAGGCGGTGTTGACATCGTCCAGAGGCATGGAGGAGTAGCTGGCACCCAGGGAGAGCTTCTTGCCCTCGGCGGTGGCGAAGGTGTAGGTGCCGTCGTCATTGATGCCCAGGGTCCAGATGTCGGCATCGGTATAGCCGGACAGGACACCGTCTGCCAGGGCCACATCGGTACCCTGGTTGTAGAAGGTTCCGGCATAATCGCTGGACAGAGCCTTCAGGTGGGCGGGGTTGAAGATGACGATGGAATCGCCATCTTTCAGCACGCTCAGGTCGGTGACCAGGCCAGTGGCGCGCTCAGGAGCCACGGGCTCAGTGACGATGGGCTCAGTGACCACAGGCTCCGTCACCACGGGCTCGCTGGGAGTGGGCTCGGTGGGCTCAGTGGAGCCGGAGCCATCGAGCTTGTAAAACTCCAGCGCACGGCGGGTGGAGCTGGTATTGCTGTAGCTTGCAAAGCCCAGGTAGTAGCTGCCCGCGCTGCCGAAACGGTTGCAGCTGAGCTGACGGCCGGAGGCGATCTCCTGCAGCGTCCAGTAGCTGCCCTGTGCCACGACAGTCCAGACACCGGCAGCAGCCGCATCTGCGGTCTGGTAGATGTTGTTGCCGGAGTTGGAGCCGTAGTACAGATACTTGCCGTTACCGGCGTTCTGCACCAGGAAGCCGCCCTCTGCTTCGATCAGGTTCCAGACGCAGTTGGCATCATCGGTGGTGACAGTACCATCGGTGATCTCCAATGCGGAGGACATCAGGCGGGTGTTGGTGGAACCAGACGTAGACATGAAAGCGGCGTTGCTTCCGTTGTCCGTGGCCTGGCTGCTGGTACCGTAGATCAAATAGGTACCGGCAGTGATGTCACTGGGGGCAGAGACATCCACACGGGTGTAAGTTGCAGAATTGCTGGCGAAGACGCGGGCGGGAGCCATGGACAGGACCATGACCAGTGCCAGCAGGAACGACAGAATTCTGCTGAAGTTGGAATGCTTCATTGTGTTTCCTCCTTTTTTATTTCGCACCATGGCGATGGTGCAAATTTCCAGGGTGATCATACCATAGAATCGTTGCGGACGCTACTGTTTATTGGAAATTTTACACATAAAAAAGGAATTTTCCACAAAGCCGTGCACCTTGACATCCGTACCGGGGAATGGTATCTTTTTAGGAGAAAATATCCCCAGGGAGGAAGAAAGATGCAGAAAAAATGGATCTCCGGGGCGGTCCTGGCGGTGGTGCTGGCGATTTTCGCCGGACTTTTCGTTGTCGCCCATCCGAAGGCGGAGCCCGCGCCCGAGGCGGCGGAGTATATGGAATACGAAAACGCGGTGGTGGAGCAGATTTTGACGGACTCCACCGAGACCGACCCCGTGTCCGAAAATCATTACCGCGGCAATCAGAAATCGATCGTCCGGGTGAAGACCGGCCAGTACGCCGGTCAGCAGATGATGGCGGACAACACCGTGGGCCCCATCTACGGCACCCCCATGCAGGTGGGCGACCGGGTGACAGTGGGTCTGAGCACCTACTCCGACGGCACCGTGCGCTGCTATGTCTATGAATACAACCGCTTCCCCGGCCTGGTGCTGGTGGTGGGCGCATTTTTGCTGGTGACGGTGCTGGTCGGCGGTAAGGTGGGCATCAAGAGCCTTGTGAGCCTGGGTCTGACTGTGGCCGCGCTGATTTTCATTCTGCTGCCCCTGCTGCTTGTCGGCTGGCCCACCATCCCCACCACCTTCCTGATCTCGGTGCTGGTGACGGCGGCGACCTTCGTGATTCTGGGCGGCGTGGACAAAAAGACCGTCTGCGCCTGTCTTGGCACCCTGGCAGGCATCGCCCTGGCGACGGTTTTCGGCCTGATGGCCCAGAGCCTGCTCCGCATCGACGGCTACCGCCAGGAATACGCCGAGGCCCTGCTCCAGCTGCGTCAGACCGAGGAGAGCATGATCGGCATCACGGGCCTCGTCACCGCCGGTGTCATCGTCAGCGCATTGGGCGCGGTGATGGACGTGGCCATGAGCATCGCCTCCGCCATCCGGGAGCTGACCCGGGTCAACGATTCCCTGACCGCCCGGGAGCTGTTCAAAAGCGGCATGAACATCGGCCGGGATATGGTGGGTACCATGACCAACACCCTGATTTTGGCGATCCTGGGCAGCGGCCTGACCCTGGTGGTCTACATCTACTCCCTGGGCCTGCAGCCCTGGCAGCTTCTGAGCTCCTCCTACATGAGTCTGGAGGCCATCTCCGCCGTGGCCAGCTCCATCGGCGTCATGCTGGCGGTGCCCCTGACCGCCGCCATCTGCGCCCTCTCCTTTGGCAAAAAATAAAAGCCGCACCTTGGTGCGACTGAAAACAGACAAAAATAGATGTGACCCTTACCTGAAGGTTTCTTTCGATTCCATTCAAGTAAGGGTCACATCTGTTCATTCTTGGTATCTAACATCATATGGTTAACCTCGCTTTCTATAAATTAGATGTTCCTTAACTGATCCTTCCCGACTCTCCGAAGCACAACATTCATCTATTTCCATATATCCCTTCAGCGGGACGATCATTCATGTTGGAAGTTTGGTTGTGATCCTTTAAGGGCATCTTGTTTGGTGCTTTCCAAATTGCGAATGGTCTTTTTGGTCATCTGCGGCTCGGATTTCGTTTCCAGGAGAGATCTGCGTTTTTGCTGACCCTGAGGGTAGATCAGTTTTTTCGATGATCTTGGATCATGATCCGATATGCTGGATGCTTTGGTATCATGATGGATTTTTTCAAACAACCGCAGGCGTTGGTTCAGATCAAGGCCGGTAATCTTTTTGAACTTTTTGGGTTCTTTTGATTTTTCGGCAGATTCTGTTTACCGCTGTGCCTTTGTATTATTTTGATTTGAAATCCGATTGATTACCATGTTTACCGTTTGCTTTTGGTAGTCCACCAGAGGATTCGGTGTTTTTCCGGTTCCTCTTTGTGACTATAAGATA
>JBGVNV010000063.1:0-14491 GCA_045125955.1 Faecousia sp. | reverse complement strand
GCCCTTCCTGGACCGTGTCGCCCGCCGTGTCTCCCTGAAGGAGCAGGTCCTGGACTATCCCCCCCAGCCCGTTATCACCAAGGATAACGTCACCATGCAGATCGATACCGTCGTCTATTTCCAGATCACCGACCCCAAGCTCTACACCTACGGCGTCGAGCAGCCCATGGCAGCCATGGAGACCCTGACCGCCACCACCCTGCGTAACATCATCGGCGACCTGGAGCTGGACCAGACCCTGACCAGCCGCGACGTGGTCAATACCAAGATGCGCGCCATCCTGGACGTGGCCACCGACCCCTGGGGCATCAAGGTCAACCGCGTGGAGCTGAAGAACATCCTGCCTCCCCAGGACATCCAGAACTCCATGGAGAAGCAGATGAAGGCCGAGCGTGACCGCCGTCAGGCCATCCTCCAGGCCGAGGGCCAGAGAAAGTCCTCCATCCTCATCGCCGAGGGTGAGAAGGAAGCTGCCATCCTCCGGGCATCCGCCGAGAAGGAGGCCGCCATTTTGAAGGCCGAGGCCGAGAAGCAGTCCGCCATCCTGAAGGCCGCCGGTGAGGCCGAGGCCATCCGCGAGGTCCAGCAGGCCCTGGCCGACTCCCTGAAGATGCTGAACGAGGCCGCTCCCGCCGATTCCGTCCTGAAGCTCAAGGCCATCGAGGCCATGCAGCGTGTCGCCGATGGTCAGGCCACCAAGATCATTATCCCCAGCGAAATGCAGGGTCTCGTCGGTCTCGCCAACGGCATCGTCGAGGGCGCAGGCAAGTAATGCTCCGCATCGCAGCACTGGTTGGGCTGGCAGCGGTGATGGTCATCGTCATGATCGCCACCTGGGGCAGCATCGGCAGTGCCGCCATGGCCATGGGCCTCATCTCCATGGGTGCGGCACTCCTGTACCGGCGGTTTTTAAACCGCGAAGACCCGGACCAGTGGGATAATTATTGAGGAAGAGGACCGCAGCGAACGCTGCGGTCCTTTTTATCTGTTGGTGCACCATCGTAGGGGCGATTCACGAATCGCCCGCCGAGGCCGGAATGACCACCCGTGTAAATGAGCGGGACCCGCCCCAAATTACCACGTCATTGCGAGGAGCGAAGCGACGTGGCAATCCCGTGGTCCATAGAACATCCCGGAAAATTGACGGGATTGCCACGCCAGTGTGCGCACTGGCTCGCAATGACAGCGGTAGTGGGGGGCTGGTCCTTCTATTTTGGCATGGTGGTCATCGCAGCGGAGCGGGCGATTCCTGAATCGCCCCTACGCGGTCCTTTGCTTTTGACCGGTCCCGCCCCGTTGGGGCGGCGGGCGATCATTGATCGCCCCTACGGTGGGGTGCAAAACACCGGACCCCGCGCGGATTTTCCCAGTGTGTACACGATTTGGAAATAATATCTTCACAATTTGCCAATATACTATACAGAAAGAAAAGGGGGTTATCATTTGTCGATCAACAGAGAAGAGCTGGTACAGCGGAGCAAGTACGGTCTGCGGCGGGCGATTTTCAGCCGGACGGGACTGGTGCTGCTGCTGTTTTTGGTACAGGCGGGACTTCTGGTGTCCGTGATGGTGTGGTTTCAGGAGTGGCAGGCCCAGGTGGTGGGCGCGTCCGCCGCACTGACCATGATCTCGGTGCTGGTGGTGCTGAACTCGGACCTGGACCCCACGGCGAAGCTGACCTGGATGGTGGTGATGACGGTGCTGCCGGTCTTCGGCGCGCTGTTTTACTGGTACACCCAGCGGGATGTGGGCCACCGGCTGCTGCGGGAGATCATGACCGAGCGGCAGGTCCAGAGCCGCCGCCAGATCGACCAGGACCCAAATGTCCTCAAAGCCCTGGAAGAACGAGAGCCGGGAGCCGCAGGCATGGCCCGCTATGTCCGCCGCAGCGGCTGCTTCCCGGTCTTCGACGGCACCGCCGTCACCTACTTCCCCTGGGGAAAAGAGATGTTCGAGAAGCTCCTTCAGGAGCTGGAACAGGCGGAAAAGTTCATTTTCATGGAATATTTCATCCTGGACGAGGGCTATATGTGGGATTCTGTCCTGGATGTGCTCCGGCGCAAGGCCGCCGCCGGCGTGGATGTGCGGGTGCTCTACGACGGCACCTGCGAATTTGTCCTCCTGCCCCGGCACTATCCCAAAGAGCTGGAGAAACTGGGCATCCAGTGTCAGGTCTTCGCGCCCCTGGAGCCCTTTGTCTCCACACATTATAATTACCGGGACCACCGGAAGATCACCGTCATCGACGGGCACACCGCCTTCACCGGCGGCGTGAATCTGGCGGATGAGTACATCGGCATGCGGGAAAAATACGGCCTGTGGAAGGATACGGCCCTGATGCTCCGGGGCCCCGCCGCCGCCAGCTTCACGGTGATGTTCCTGCAGATGTGGAGCGCGGACCTGCGTTCCCCGGAGTATCACAAATTTCTCAGTACCCCTGTGGAAAAGGTCGAAGCAGAGGGCTTCGTGATGCCCTACGGCGACTCCCCCCTGGACAACGACCGGGTGGGCGAGCAGGTCTACATCGACCTGTTAAACCGGGCGAAACATTACGTCCACATCATGACCCCGTACCTCATTCTCGACGGGCAGATGGAGTCGGCATTGTGCTACGCCGCCCGCCGGGGGGTGGATGTGCGGATCATCCTGCCGGGGATCCCCGACAAAAAATCCGCCTACTGTCTGGCCAAGACCCATTTCGCCGCCCTGCATTCCGCGGGTGTGAAGCTTTACACCTACACCCCTGGCTTTGTCCATGCGAAGAGCTTCGTGGCCGACGGCACCGAGGCAGTGGTGGGCACCATCAATCTCGACTATCGGAGCCTGTACCACCATTTCGAGTGCGCGGTCTACCTCCACGGATGCGACGCCGTGGCGGACATCGAGGGGGATTTCCGGACCACGCTGAAATCCTGTTCCCGTGTCACCCGGGAGACCATCCGCAACGAAAAGTGGACCACCAAACTGGCAGGATTCGTCTTGAAAACCATCGCGCCGCTGTTATAATGGTAGAAAACCCGTAGGGGCGAGCAAGGCTCGCCACATCAGTCATCCATTGGTTCCGAAGAGCCAATGGATGACAGCTTCTCCCCAGGGAGAAGCCTTTGTCCTGTATCTAACGCTTTTCCATTATACGCGACACGGTTGAAGTTGCTACCCAAGGCTTCTCCCTCGAGGGAGAAGCTGTCAAAAATCGATTCCCCAAGAATCGATTTTTGACTGATGTGGGTGACCTGCCGCCAAAGGCGGCAGGCGGGCGACCGAGGGTCGCCCCTACAATCCGATTTTGGTATGACGAAAGGAGCCGACTATGGCTGACCTGTTTGATTATCTCCTCTGGCGGGGGGACCTGACCATGGAGGCGGTGCCGCCCAATGCGGTGGACACGCTGATTTTGTCGGAGCTGAGCTATATTCATTTTGAGGGGCTGGTGCCCGGTGATTTTCTCCATCCGGTGCCCCTGAAGGTGGCGGCGGAGGCCTTCGCGACCCTGCCGGACCGGGAGGACCGGGACCGGGTGAAGCAGGACGGGGCACTCCTCGCCGCCTGCGCCCAGGCACCCCGGTTTGCGGAGCTGAAGCTCTGCTTCTACCGCAGTGAGCTGCTGCCCCAGCTCCAGAGTCAGTTCGCCGCCGTCACCTGGCTCCTGCCAGGCGGCGGAGCGGTGGTTACCTACCGTGGCACGGACCTGACCATCACCGGCTGGAAGGAGGACTTCAACATGAGCTTCCAGCCCCAGGTCCCCGCCCAGGAGAAGGCATTGTGGTATCTGGAAGCCTTCGCGCGGGTCCACAGGGGCCCCATCCGTCTGGCGGGCCACTCCAAGGGCGGCAATCTGGCGGTCTACGCGGCGGCGAAAGCCCAGCCGGAGCTCCAGGAGCGTATCCTTAGTGTCCACAACCACGACGGCCCCGGCTTCCACAGCTCCATGCTCCGGGACCCCGGCTACCGGGCGATTTTGCCCCGTGTCCGGACCTTCGTGCCCCAGTCCTCGGTGGTGGGCATGCTTCTCGAGCACGAGGAGCCCTACACCGTGGTCAAAAGCCGCCAGCTGAGTCTACTCCAGCACGAGCCCTTCAGCTGGGAGGTGCTGGGCGGCGATTTCGTCCGCATGGAGGAGATCGACGAAAATTCCCGGTTTCTGGACAGGACCATCAAGCAGTGGCTGGCAGACACCAGCATCGAGGAGCGCAACGCCTTTGTCGATGCGGTCTACGAGCTGCTGACCCTGGGTCAGATCGACGATTTGCGGGAGATCATTCTGCCGAAAAACGTCCTGCGCTACCTCCGGACTCTGAGCACCGACGAAATGCTGCGCTCCGTCATCGCCCGGGAATTTGCGGACCTCTTCCGCACCGCCGTGGAGCTGCGCCGCAGGAAGGAGCCCCTGGGCCTGCCCCAGAGCGAAAAAGAATGATTGTTCAAAGATGTTTCTTTCTTTGTTCATAATGTATTCAAAAGTACAGGTTATTCTATTGGTGTAAGTTGATGCGGCAAGCCGTGAGCCGGAGTCAACTGCCATTTGTTTCTTTGCACACTTCCTACCTCTCTCTTTTATTCGTTTTATGCAGGAAAATCCCCCGTCTTTCGACGGGGGATTTTTCATTGCAGGACCCCAGGCGAAAAATGAAAAATGCAAACCCGCCCCGGATTTCCGGGGCGGGTTGTGGTTTATCTTCCGCCGGGGCCGTTTTTCAGGATCTTGTCAAAGCGGGTCAGGAAGGTGCCGGTGGTGACGGCGGCGGCGATGATGTCGGAGATGGGCTCCGCCAGGAAGACCGCCATGACCTTGTTCTCGAAGAACATCGGCAGAATGAAGATCAGGGGGATCAGCAGGATCAGCTTGCGCAGGCAGGCCATCAGCAGGCTGATCTTTGCCTCGCCCAGGGCCACGAAGGACTGCTGGCACACCAGCTGGAAGCCCAGGGAGAAGACACCGGCCATGTAGATGCGCATGGCCCAGGCGGTGTGCTCCACAAGAGCCACGTCCTTGTTGAAGATCTGGACAAAAATGCGGGGCATCAGCATGGCGGCGATCCAGAAGAGGGTGGTGTAGCCCGCGGCCACCAGAAGCTGGAGCTTAAAGCACTTCTTCACCCGGTCGTGGTTGCCCGCGCCGAAGTTGAAGGAGGTGATGGGCTGGCAGCCCTGGGCGATGCCGGAGGCGGGCATCTGGGCCAGCTGAATGCAGGAGGTCAGAATGGTCATGGAGCCCACGGCCAGGTCGCCGCCGAACTTCTGCAGGCTGGAGTTGAAGGAGATGGAGAGCAGACTCTCGGTGGAGATCATTACGAAGCCGGAGACGCCCAGAGCCAGGATGCCGCCCACGATCCGGCCCTCCAGCTTCATGCCGGCGGGGGTGATCTTTAGGATGGACTTCTTGCCACGGGTCAGGAACAGCAGCACCCACAGGGCGCCCACAGCCTGGCTCAGGACGGTGGCCAGGGCCGCACCGCGCACGCCCATTTTCAGACCGAAGATGAAGATGGGGTCCAGGACGATGTTGATGCCCGCGCCGATGACGGTGGTCATCATGGCCATGGTGGAGAAGCCCTGGGAGGTCAGGTAGGGGTTCATGCCCATGACGATCAGGGTGAACACCGCGCCCCAGGAGATGATGTTCATGTACTCCATGGAGTAGGGCAGAGTCTCGGAGCTGGCACCGAACATCATCAGCATGGGCTCGGCGAAGCTCAGGTACAGCGTGGTGATGCCCACGGCGAAGATCAGCAGCAGGGAGAAGGAGTTGGACATGATCTTGCTGGCCTCGTCCTTATCGCCCCGGCCCATGGCGATGGCCGCACGGGGCGCGCCGCCGGAGCCCGCCAGCATGGCAAAGGCGTTCATGAACATCATCAGGGGCATGCACAGGCCGACGCCCGTCAGGGCCATGGCACCGACACCCTGGCCGATGTAGATGCGGTCGACGATGTTGTACAGCAGGTTGACCACCTGGGCCACCACCGCAGGGACCGCCATTTTCAGCATGAGCTTGGGCACAGGCGCGGTGCCCAGAATGGAATTTTGATTGGGAGCGGACATATCCGACACTTCCTTTCACATTTACTGCCTTTATTTTGCCAGAAAAGACGTCTGTTGTGTAGGTCCTTATTTTGCAGAAAAAGTGTCCTGGTTTGCACAGAGATGCGGTGGAACGATAGGTAGGGGCCGCCTTGAAACAACCACGTCATTGCGAGCCCCGCAGGGGCGTGGCAATCCCGTGGACCACAGAGCATCCCGGAAAATCGACGGGATTGCCACGTCGGGCTTTGCCCTCCTCGCAATGACGTGGAAATTTGGGGGCTGGTCCCTCTGTCTTCGGCGCGGCAATTACGGGGACATTGCGGGCGATTCTTGAATCGCCCCTACAGGTGAATCTGCAGGAAACGCTTGAAATTGTGGGATTTTTCCTCTGCACCGGTCCGTCACCCCCCCACACCAATTCGCCAATCATTTCGTTGAAATTGACAAACCCGCTTTTTTCGGACAGTTGACATTGACAATCCCGATTTCATTCGATATACTGTATTTGGGCAAATTTAACTAAAAACTTTATTACTATTAAGGATAGGTGATTTCATATGTACATGGATGATTACAAGCGTTGGCTGGCCGCCGACCTGGAAGACGAGGCTCTGACTGCTGAGCTGCGCAAGATCGAGGGAAATGACGAGGAGATCAAGGACCGCTTCGCCGTGGCCCTGAAGTTCGGCACCGCCGGTCTGCGCGGCGTTCTGGGCGCAGGCTCCAACCGTATGAACATTTACGTCGTCCGTCAGGCCACCCAGGGCCTGGCCAACTGGGTCAAGACCCAGGGCGGCAACCAGCTGGTCGCTGTTTCCTACGACAGCCGTATCAACTCCGACGTCTTCGCCAAGGAGACCGCCCGTGTTCTGGCTGCCAACGGCATCAAGGTCCGCATCTATGATGCTCTGATGCCCGTTCCCGCTCTGTCCTTCGCTACCCGTTACTACAACGCCAACGCCGGTGTCATGATCACCGCTTCCCACAACCCCGCCAAGTACAACGGCTTCAAGGCCTACGGCCCCGACGGCTGCCAGATGACTGACGATGCCGCCGCCGTTGTCTACGCCGAGATCCAGAACACCGACATTCTGGAGGGTGCCAAGCTGATCTCCTGGGAGGAGGGCATCGCCTCCGGCCTGATCGAGTACGTCGGCGACGACTGCAAGGAAGGCCTGTACGACGCCATCAAGGCCTGCCAGGTCCGTCCCGGCCTGTGCAAGACCGCCGGTCTGAAGCTGGTCTACTCCCCCCTGAACGGCTCCGGTCTGGTTCCCGTCACCCGCATCCTGAACGACATCGGCATCGATGACATCACCATCGTTCCCGAGCAGAAGTATCCCGATGGCAACTTCCCCACCTGCCCCTACCCCAACCCCGAGATCTTCGAGGCTCTGGAGCTGGGCCTGAAGCTGGCCACCGAGACCGGTGCTGACCTGATGCTGGCCACCGACCCCGATGCCGACCGCGTTGGCATCGCCATGAAGTGTCCCGATGGCTCCTACGAGCTGGTCTCCGGCAACGAAGTCGGCGTCCTGCTGCTGGACTATATCGCCCAGGGCCGCATTGAGAAGGGCACCATGCCCAAGAACGCCGTCGCCGTCAAGTCCCTGGTCTCCACCCCCCTGGCTGATGCTGTCGCCGCCAACTACGGCGTCGAGATGCGCAACGTCCTGACCGGCTTCAAGTGGATCGGCGATCAGATCGCCCGCCTGGAGAACGACAATGAGGTCGAGCGTTTCATCCTGGGCTTCGAGGAGTCCTACGGCTACCTGGCCGGTCCCTACGTCCGTGACAAGGACGCCGTCGTCGGCTCCATGCTGATCTGCGAGATGGCTGCTTACTACCGCTCCATCGGCTCCTCCATCAAGGAGCGTCTGGAGGCCATCTATGCCAAGTATGGCCGCTACCTGAACAAGGTCGACTCCTTCGAGTTCCCCGGCCTGTCCGGCATGGACAAGATGGCCGGCATCATGGCTGGCCTTCGTGAGAATGCTCCCGCTGAGATCGGCGGCTACAAGGTCGTCAAGGCCGTTGACTACAAGGACACCGCCGCCACCGGCCTGCCCGCTGCCAACGTCCTGGTCTACACCCTGGAGGGTGGTGCCACCGTCATCGTCCGTCCCTCCGGCACCGAGCCCAAGATCAAGACCTACTTCACCACCCTGGGCAAGGACCTGGCCGAGGCCGAGGCCCAGAAGAACGTCCTGGCTGCCGCTCTGAAGCCTATTTTTGCCTGAGCGGCGAGTCGCCGTTGACAATTCGTTCTGGTAGGCCGGTGGTCGAATTACACCATTGGGCCCGCTCGACTGGTCTCTGGTTTCCGCTCGGCGTATTGGGACGAACAATTCGATTAACGCAATTTGGACCGCACCGAAAGGTGCGGTCCTTTTTTCTGTAGGGGCGGGGCATTGACCCGCCCGCCGCCGTCAGAGACGGCGGAAAATCTTCAACAAACCCGTAGGGGCGATTCAAGAATCGCCCGCCGATGCCAAAAAAACCACGTCATTGCGAGGAGCCGACAGGCGACGTGGCAATCCGCATCTCTCCGGCCCCCACCGGGGCCGGGCGGCGCGTTGCGCCGCAGGGGTTACGGATTGCCACGGCCTGCGGCCTCGCAATGACGTGGTGGATTTCGGCTGGTCCCTCTGATTTGGCGCGGCATTCATCGAAACGGACGGGCGATACGTGAATTGCCCCTACATTATGATATGAAAAACGCCCGCCGTTCGGCGGGCGTACATTTATTTCAGGGAATCGATGGCCTTCCGTGCGGCCTTGACGGCGGCGGGGGAGGCGTACTGGCGGTCGAATTCGCTGGCCATGGGCAGGCCCATGGGCACGCCCTCGCGCTTGAATTTCATGGGGCCGGGCTCGGAAGCCTTGGCACTTAAGTGGAAGTGGCAGATGCCCGCTTGCGCATGGAGCTGGGGGATGTTGGCGGCGGACACGCCGGAGCCGGCCATGAGATGGATGCGGTCGGCGGCGAATTTCCGCAGGGCCTTCAGATTTTCCATGCCCTTGGGGGCGGTGGCCATCTGGCCGGAGGTCAGGATGGTCTGGATGCCCAGGTCGCAGGCAGTCTCCAGAGCCTCGAAGCCGTCCCGGCACACGTCGAAGCACCGGTGCAGCGTCACCTCCAGATCGCCTGCGGCGGCCATGCACTGACTCAGGAAGGGCACATCCAGATCGCCCTCGGGAGTCAGCGCGCCGATGACCACGCCGTTGACGCCCGCGTTGGCACAGAATTCGATCTCCTTCAGCAGGACCTCCTTTTCCTCGTCGGTGAAGCAGAAATCACCGAACCGGGGCCGCAGGAGCACATTCACGGGCGTCTTGATCCGCTGTACCACCTGCTCGATGAGGAAGGGACTGGGAGACACGCCGCCCACCAGCAGATCACCGCAGAGCTCCAAACGGTCGGCACCGTTCTCCGATGCCCGCCGGGCAGATTCAAAGGAATCAACGCAAATTTCGAGAAGGAATTTTTTCATAGGAACCTCCTAAAAAGAACACGTCATTGCGAGGGTCGCAGACCCGTGGCAATCCCGTCGATTTTCAGGTATGCAAATTGGTGCTTGCTTCTATCCACGGGATTGCCACGTCGGCCTATGGCCTCCTCGCAATGACGTGGTGAATTTTTACATACAGCACCAATTATACTTCGTACAGCGGCTTTCCGGGCCGATAGCCCTGTGCCTTATAGGTCACGGTGCCGATGGGCTTGCCCTCGACGCCGTACTTGGGGTTGTAGCCGAAGAGATTGATGTACTGATGCAGGTCTGCCCGCTCGGCCTCCATGGCCTCCATCACCGCCACGGTGGCGATGACATCATCGATGGCCCGGTGGGAATTGACCACCTTGCCGCTGAGGCCGTAGGCCTCGATGGCGTTGCAGAGCTTGTGGGGGAACTCCCGGCGGTCCCGGTAGACGGTCAAAAGGTCCAGCTTATCCTTGCCCTTGAGGATGCGGGGGTCGCCGTCGCGCAGGAGCATGTAAAACAGGAAGCTCAGATCAAAGTGGGCATTGTAGGCCAGCAGCAGGGTATTTCCCGCGATGAGCTCCGCAATATCCCGGCAGACTCTCGTCTTGGGCACGCCCTTTTCCCGCAGGTCCTGGGTGGAGATGCCGGTGAGCTGCTCGATCTTCGGGGGCACAAAGCCGCCGGGGGACAGGGACACCAGCTGGTCGTACTCCGCTACGATGGCATGACTGCCGATGCCCTTCTCCACCGCCACGGCGGAGAACTCGATGACCTCGTCCCGGCTGTAGTTCAGGCCGGTGGTCTCGGTATCCAGGATCAGCAGACGGTCGTAGCGTTCAAAGAGGGAATCAAAGGCCATTTACTTCGCCCCCAGTTCCTTGGAACGCTGGAATTTGGACTTGTTCTCCACTTCAAGGCCGTAGGCCTGGCTCAGCAGCAGACCGATGATGTCGGTCTCCTCCCGGAAGCCCCGCTTCAGCTCCACCTCCAGCTCGGCGAAGGGCTCCTCCTTCTCGCCGTTGACCAGAACGCCCTGATCCAGGGCCATCTCCGTGGTGGTGCAGCCTGCGGTGAAGGCCCGGGCGGTCCGGGTGAACCGGGCACCGCAGGTCTCCACCAGTCCCCGCTCCACCAGCTGGGCCAGGGCGTTGCTGCCACTGAGGCGGCACAGGTGGGGGATGGCCTCGTGGATGCTTTCGCAGCTCCACTCGTACTCACTGCGGCCGTCGATGCCTGCGGGGGTCTTCAGGGTGCAGATGTGCTTGTCACCCTCCCGACGGTGGCGCAGGGTCCAGAAGAGCTTGGCCAGATCGCCGCCGGGGGTGTCGTAATAGGTGGTGGTCATCTCGGTGACCGTATAATTTCCGGGGAAGTCCGCCTGGATCCGCTCCAGGACCTCGGCCGTGGCCCGGTATTTCAGTTCATATTCAACTGCCATGGCAGTTTACCTCCAAAAATATACTAAACCATATAGTCGGTCATTTTCATTATACACATCCATTGCACCAAAGGCAAGATTATTTCTTGGGGACTGGGCATTTCCGACAGCATTATTCCGGCAAAAGTGGTAGGATTTTTTCTGCTTGGTACAGCGTGGGGTGCTTGGGCTTTCGCGTAGGGGCGTCCTTTACGGTCGGCCACCGCCCCGCCGGGGCGGAAAAAAGGGGGACGACCGCAAGGGTCGCCCCTACGCGCCTTTTGCAGCATCCGATCGCGGAAACAGGGAATATGGAGCATCAGGAAAGGCAGTGGTACTTATGATGAAAAACGGGACGAGGATGGCAGTTCTGCGGGCAGTGGGGACGGTGGCCCGGTCCGGACCGGGACGGCGGGCGGCGGTGCTGGGGCTCTGGTTCGGGGGCGGATGTCTGCTGGCGGCGGCGGCCGTGGAGGGCCGGTTCCAGCCCCTGGCCCTGGGGCTCCTGTGCGCCGGGACCGGCGGGTGGAACGCGGTGGCGGCGGCACTGGGGGCGGCGTTGGGCTATCTGTGGTTCTGGGGCCGGGGCGCGGCCCAGGCCATGTTCTGGCTGGGGGCGGGACTGGCGGTGAACCTGGGGCTGGGGGATGCGGGCATCTCCCGGCGGCAGAAGCTGATGCTGCCCGCCTGCGCGGCGGTGATCGTGGCGGGGGGCGGGGTGCTATGGCTCGTTCGCTGGGGGGACGAAACGCCCATCCCGGCCTATCTGACCCGTGTGGCCCTGGCCCTGTGCGCCACGGCCATCTTCCGGGCCTTCCTGGAGCGGCGGGGGAGCTGGGCGGACTGGCTGGCCCAGAGTCTGCTGGTGCTGGCCCTGAGCCAGATCGTGGTGCTGGGGGTGAATCTGGGCTTCGCCGCAGCGGGATATTTTGCTGCCCAGGGGGCATTGGCCTCGGCGGCCCTGGCGGGACTGGGGCTGGATCTGGCCCACCCCAGGGGGGTGGGCATGACAGGGGCCATGTGCCTGAGCTTCTGCCTGCGGCTGATCCCATCGAGGCCCCGGTGGCTGGATGCCCTGGCTCCGGCCCTGGCCTATGTGCCGGTGATGGCCCTGTCGGGGCGGCTGGACCTTTCTCCCGTGCCGGGACTGCTGCTGGGCGGCGCGTTGCGGCTGGCACTGCCGGGGCTGGGACGATTGGAGCCCAGAAAACGCCGGGGGGAACATGCGGTGGCCCAGCTTAGGCTGGAGCAGATGGCCCTGGCCCTGCGGCACATGGAGCAGAGCCTGCTGCTGACGGCCCCCGTCAGCCCGGACCGGGGGGCGGTGCTGGACCGGGCCAGCCGGGCCGCCTGTGACTTCTGCCCGGAGCGGCGGGGCTGCCGGGGACGGCTGGAGGAGCTGCCCGAAGGCCTGCTGGAACAGCCGGGACTGGGGGAGGAGGACCTGCCCCGTGGCTGCCGGAAGCCCACCCGGCTTCTGGGGGAGCTGCGCCGGGGCCAGGAGCAGCTGCGGCGCATGAAGGGGGACCGCAAGCGGCTGGAGAGCTACCAGTGCGCCGCACGGGACCAATATGCCTTCCTGGCGGATTTTCTGCAGAATCTGGCGGAGGACCTGGGCTCCCGCCAGGAGGTTCGGACCCACCGCTTTACCCCGGAGGTTGCCATGTCCACCCGGAGCCACCGGGAGGAAAACGGCGACCGGTGCCTGTGGTTTGCGGGCACCGGCAGCGACTACTATATCTTGCTGTGCGACGGCATGGGCACCGGGGCCGGGGCGGCCCGGGAAAGCCGGGAGGCGGCGGAGCTGCTCAAACGGATGCTCCAGGCGGGCTTTCCTGCGGAGTACGCCCTGCGCTCTTTAAATTCCCTGGCGGTGCTCCGGGAGCTGGGGGGCTGTACCACGGTGGATCTGGTTCGTCTGCACCTGGACACGGGCCGGGGGACATTGTACAAATGGGGCGCGGCCAGCAGCTACCTGCTGAAAAACGGGCAGCTAAGAAAAATCGGGACAGCCTCGCCACCGCCCGGCCTGAACGTACAGGCCCGGGAGACGGTGGATCGGCTGTCCCTGAGTGGGGGAGAGGTGCTGATCCTGCTCAGCGACGGCGCGGGAGAGGACGTGCTCCTGCGCACGGAATGGACTGCCCCGGTGCCGTCGCCCGGGGGACTGGCGGCGGCCCTGGTGGAGCGGGGGGCGGAGGAGGGCGACGATGCCACGGTGGCGGTTGTGCAGCTTCGGTCATCCAACGCGGTTACATAATACCACGCCCTTCGCAAGAATGCTGTCGAAACACTAGATGTGGGAGTAAAAAACGGAATTTCTCCACAAAATCTGGTTACTCCCGTGGAAAGACCGCGCATTGTCCCGAAGGGGTGACGGTCATGAGCAGCACCCGCTCCGGTGTCAGGCCTTTGCCATGGAGCTTTTTGCGGACCCAGCCCTCGTCCCGGCCCAGAAGCCGCAGATTTTCCCGGAGGATGCGCCCGTCGGAGATGACGGTGTAGGGGAGCTCCTGCTTTTGGTTCCCTTGCGGGTAGGGGAAGACGGTGATGGAGCCGTTGGTCTCCAGGATGGCGAACTGGACCTCCTCCATGGAGATCACCCCCTGCTCCCGCAGATGGCCGGAAAGCTCGTCCAGATTCACCCGCGTCCGCCGCAGATTTTCCGCCAGAAGCTTTCCGTTGTCAATGAGGATCACGGGCTTGCCGCAGAGAAACCGCCTTGCCCGAATGCTTTTCAGGCAAAGGGTGGAGATCCCCCGCTCGCAGAGGAAGACGATGCCCATGGGCACCAGTCCGCCCCACACCGGCATCTCCAGATTCTCCAGGGGTACCGCCGCCAGATTGGCGATGAGCATGGTCACCACAAATTCCGACGGCTCCATCTGCCCCACCTGCCGCTTGCCCAGTAGCCGGATCACGGCGATCAGGGCGAAGTAAAAGAGCAGTGTCCGAAAAATAACCAAAAAACCGCCTCCTTTCCGGGTAGCATTCCCGAACGGGGGCGGTTTATGCTGTGCAAAATCGGAATCAAATGTAGGGGCCGGCCTCCCGGACGGCCCACCGAAAATCACAGATTTTCGGAATCCCGCCCCACCGGGGCGGAGGGGATGTCGAGGACGCCATCCCCTACATTGTACGAAAATAACACTGTAGGGGCGATTCAAGAATCGCCCGCCGGGCCTCAGTAATTGCCATGTAAAATCAGAAGGACCAGCCGAAAGTCACCACGTCATTGCGAGGCCCGCAGGGCCGTGGCAATCCGTTCTCTTTCCGCCCCCCTCTGGGGGCGGGCAATGCTTCGCATTGCAGGGGGCGCGGATTGCCACGTCGCTTCGCTCCTCGCAATGACGGTGGTAGCGGGGAGCTGGTCCGGATTCGCCAAACCTGGGCGGTCATCGGGGTGCATCCTGCGGAACGGTCGATGCCCGTTCCCTTGTATAATAAAGTAAGTCGAACGAAGGGAAACAGCATGTTATAATTATTCAGCTACTGTGGATTGGTGCTGTTCCCTCCGGCGGCTTTGCCGACTGGTTCCTGTAGGCTACGACCACAGCTTCTGACA
>JBGVNV010000062.1:0-16150 GCA_045125955.1 Faecousia sp. | reverse complement strand
TACCCGTCTCCCCCTACTACCGAAGATTCAGGGAAGCCACTCCGAAATGTATTCCACACCGCGGCCTTCACTGCCTTGCACCGACCGGCAGCTCTCTGGGAAAGCGGATGGGTGTGTACTGGTTTTCATCATCGTGTTGCGTGTTCGCTATAGGCCCTAGTTTAGCACTTTGTATACATGAAGTCAAGAAGAAAGCGTGAAAAAATATCCACAAAATACATGGATTCAGCGGCACAATTTTTCACGAATACGGTACTTTTGTTGATAGAGGGCGCACAACCGTCCCTTTGCGAAAAAATGTGCCGGGAAACGTCGGAACTCGTGAAACTTTGATGCCCGCTGCAGATTTTGGTGCGTGTATGATTATGCCGTCAAAAGCTCATACCCATACATCGGAGGATATAGGTGACAACATCACGGAAGGAAGCATTTTCCTGGGTTATAATGAAGCCACAAAAAACACATCCGGGAGGTATCCTTATGAATTACGCCGCGTTGATCCAGAACAGAAAGTCCGTCCGTGAGTTCCGGGACGAGGTCGTTCCCTTCCGGCTCCTGGAGCGGGTGAAGGAGCATTATCACAACTACCTGCGCCGTCTGGTGCCCCAGATCGGCACCGAGCTGTATTTCTTCGGCACCGATGCCCGGGAGGCCCTGGAGGGTGCGGCGGGCTACCACAAGTTCCTGGTGGGCGCGCCCCAGTATCTGGTGCTCCTGTCCGAGGACCATCCCCAGGCGGGGCTGAACGCCGGATTCATCATGGAGGATCTGATCCTGAAGCTGACCGACCTGGGTCTGGACAGCTGCTGGGTCACTTTCACCGACAGCGAGCTGGTCAAGGAGGTCCTGGGCGTGGACTCCGATCTTCAGGTCGCCGCCATCGCCGCCTTTGGCTACGGCGTGAAGACCACCCGCCGCCTGCGGCTGAACATCAAGAGCATGTCGAGCATCGACATCATCGCCAAGCGGCAGTATTTTGAGCCCAAGGTCAGCGTCAGGGAGCTGGTCCACCGGGGCACCTGGGGCGACCGGGACGGCCTGGACAACGCCATCGGCTTCTATGACGATATGCTCTGGGAGGCCTTCTATGCCGCATCCCTGGCACCCAGCTACCTGAACCGCCAGGCCTACGGCTTCCTGCTGAAGCCCGGCTCCGTGACCCTGGTCAGCAAGCCCGATGCCTACAATACCGATATTGACCGGGACCTGAGCCTTGGCATCGTGCTGCACCATTTCACGGTGGTGGCAGAAAACTGGGCAGGCAAGCTGAGCTGGTCCTTTGATCCCACCGACGTCAGTCTCCCCGATGGCCACAACGCCATCGCCCGCGCGGCTCTGTAAAAACCAAAAAGCAAATCGGCTTGAACCGGCAAGACAGAAAAAACGCACAAGGCCGCAAGCCTGTCATTCTGAGCGGAGCGTCAGCGGAGTCGAAGAATCTTCGCACCTATGGAACATGAGCAGTCCAATTGGTACGAAGATCCTTCGACTCCCTCCGAAAATCTGCGATTATCTCTGGTCGCTCAGGATGACATATTGTTGCCGCGTGTATTCTAAGGATCATGATGAGTTAAGTCGAGAAGCATAAAACCGAATCAGGATGCAAAGAGGGCGGCCTTTCGGCCGCCCTCTTGCTTAGGGGGGATTATTCTGCGGCGTTCAGCAGCAGGGAGCCTGCGTACTCCAGGGCCATCCGTGCGGTGGCGGCCCAGGTGGTCCAGGCGTGGGTGCCGCCTGCGTAGTTGACGTAGGTGGCGGGTGCGAACTCGTTCAGCTCCTCATAGAAGGCACTGACGGCGGCGGGCAGAACGGTGGTGTCCTTGTCGCCGTGGACGATGTAGAAGTTGACGGGGCTGTTGGCCTCGATGTAGGAGTCCTTGTAGACCAGAGGATGGTTGGCGGCCCAGGCCTCCTGGCTGAACTGGTTGTTCTCATCCACGAAGATGTGCCAGCCGGAGACGGAGCCGGTGCCGGTGGCATTCTCCCAGACAGCGGGGGACAGCAGCAGTGCGGCACTGAAGTATTCGGGATACTTCATGGCGTAGCGGGCTGCGCCGTAGCCGCCCATGGAGATGCCGCCGATGATACGGCCTTCCTTGGTGCCCATGCCGTGGTACTTGTTCTCGATGAAGGGGATCAGATCCTCGATCAGCGCGGTCTCCATGGCGAAGGCGGGGCCGTCCACATAGTAGGAGTTGAAGCCGTCCACGAAGACCACGATGGCCTCGGGCATCTTGCCTGCGCCGATGAGCTCATTCATGATGTCGGAGGTGGAGAAACGCTCCTGCATGTTGGTGTGGTTGCCGTAGGCACCGTGGAGCAGGTAGATGACGGGGTAGGCCTGGTTGGTGTTGTCCTCGTCATAGCTGGCGGGCAGGTAGGCGGTGTAGTTCCAGTCCAGCTTCAGAGCGGGGGAGTACAGGTCGGGGGAGGTGGTGGAGCCCTTGTAGGCGGCGTTGGTCTCGGCGGCCTCGGCTTCCAGCTTCAGCTCGAAGGTCTCGGAAGCGGCCTCGATGGCGGCAGAGTTGGCCTCGCTGTAGGCGGCGTAGCTGGTGCCGCTCAGCAGGGAGCCGTAGAAGGCCAGGGACTTCTCCATGGCGACGCGCCATGCGGACCAGGCGTGGCCCTTACCGGCCTGGATCTCGAAGACGACATTGGAGCCGGCGGCGCGCATGGTGTCGACGAAGTGCTGGACGGGCTCCATGGGAACGACGATGTCGCTGTCACCGTGGTTGATGTAGAAGTTGACGGGGGAGTTCTTGGCCTTGTAGCTGTCCAGGTAGGCCAGGGGATGCTCGGCATTCCAGGACTCCTGATCGAAGCCGTCGAACAGGCACCAGCCGCCGCAGACATTGTCCTCCTCGATGGTGGTCCACACGGCGGGGGAGTACATCAGACAGGCGTTGAACATTTCGGGGTACTTCAGGCAGAAGCGGGCTGCGCCGTAGCCGCCCATGGACAGACCGCCGATGGCGCGGCCTTCCTTGGTGCCCATGCCGTGGTACTTCTCCTCGATGAAGGGGATCAGGTCGTTGATGAGGGCGGTCTCCATATCCAGAGCGGGGCCGTCCACATAGAAGGAGTTGAAGCCGTCCACGAAGACGACGACGCACTCCTGGAGCTGATAGTCGCGGATCAGGGTGTCGATCTTGTCCTGGGCGTAGCACAGCTCGACCATGTTGCGGTGGTTGCCCCAGGCACCGTGGAGCAGGTAGACCACGGGGAAGGCCTGGTCGGTCTTCTTGGCGTCATAGCTGGCGGGGGTGTAGACGGTGTAGTTCCAGTCGAACTTCATGGTCTCGGAGTACATGCTGGGGGCATCCATCTTGCCGCCCTTGTACAGGGGAGGCTTGATGTTGGTGTGGGTGAAGGCCCACTCCTCGGCCTCGAAGGATTCGGGGAAGTTGAAGGCGGTCAGGGCGGAGTCGCCGTAGAAGGCACCCTCGCGGATGTAGTAGAGCTTGGCGTTGACGGAGACGGACTCCAGGGAGCGGCAGTTCTTGAAGGCGTAGTTGCGGATCTCCTCCACATCGCGGCCCAGGTAGACGCTCTTCAGGTTGGGCAGCTCGTAGAAGGCCATCTGGCCGATGGCGTTGACGCCGTTCTTGATGACCACGGTGGTGATCTCCTCGGCGTAATCGCTCCAGGGCAGGGACAGCTTGCCGCCCACCTTCCAGTAGTTCTTCATGTTGCACTTGCCGTTCCAGCGTTCCTCGGTGGGGGAGACGACCAGGGTGCCGTTCTCAAACAGCTCCCAGGTGGTGTAGCCGGACCAGCCGGAGGCCAGGACAGCGGGCTCAGCGGCGGCATAGGTCAGACCGTGGCCGCGCTGGTAGACGATCTCATCGGTGAAGGAGCCATCGCTGAACAGGGGGATATCCACGGGCAGGGTGCCCTTGGCCTCGTAGACACCGAAGATGACCTCGATGGCGGCGGTGATGTTGGGGCCGGAGGCACTGGCGTCGCCGGTGGCACCGCCGATCAGGGCCTCGGTGGGATCCATGGTAGAGCCCTTGCAGCCGTAGGTGGCCACCAGAGCGGAGGCGTTGGGATACAGCTGCACATCGTAGGGCTTGTCAACGGAAGAAATGATGGAGATCTTGCCGTTCTCGGCTGCGTAGTTGCACAGCTTGTTGGGCATGGAGGACAGCCAGTGGTTGTAGGCCAGACGGGAGGTGTTGCCGATCTCGGAGTGGATGATGTAGACATCTGCCCAATCCAGCTTGGCCCGCAGCTCGGAGGTGATGGTGGCACTGGAGAAGCGGAAGTAGTCGACCTCGGCACCCTCGGGGATCAGACCGGCCTCACGGGCGCGGTTCCAGCCCATCAGCATCTGGGCCCGCTCGTTGTTGTAGGGGACCAGCATCAGGACCTTGGTGTTCTCGGTGATCTGCAGAGGCAGAACGTCCTGGTCGTCCCGGACCACGGTGACGGCGGCAGCGGCCATGTCACGCTCCATGGCGCGGTTCTCGTCGGAACCGACCACGGCCAGAGCCTGCTCCAGGGAGTAGTCGGCGGGATCGTAATCCAGGATGCCGCGGTTCTCCTTGACGGTCAGGATGCGCTTGACGGCATCGTTGATGCGCTCCATGGGGATGGTGCCGTCCTGGGCGGCGGCGATGATGCCGTTGATGATGGCATCCAGGTTGGCAAGGTCCGCAGTGGAATTCAGGGTGGTGGGCATGCAGATCATGTCCACACCGGCCTGGATGGCGATGACGCAGGACTGGACCGGATCCCAGGAGCCGGAGATGCCGGCCATGTTCATGGCATCGGTGACGACGATGCCATCAAAGCCCATCTGCTCCTTCAGCAGCTTGGTCAGGATGTCATCGGACATGGTGGCGGGCAGGGACTCCTCCTTACCGGTCTTGTTGGACAGGATCTTGTCGCTCTCCAGCTGGGGGTACAGGATGTGAGCGGTCATGATCATTTCAATGCCCTGGTCGATGGCGACGGAGTAGGGCTTCAGCTCGTTCTCCATCAGAACGTCCAGGGACTTGTCCACGATGGGCAGGCCATAGTGGGAATCGGTAGCGGTATCGCCATGGCCGGGGAAGTGCTTGGCGGTGCCGATAACATTGTACTCAGCCAGACCGGCGATGACGGCGGAAGCCAGCTCGCCGACCATGGTGGCATCATCACCGAAGGAACGCAGGCCGATAACGGGGTTGTTGGCGTTGTTGTTCACGTCGACCACGGGAGCCAGGTTGGTGTTGATGCCCAGAACGCCCAGCTCGGAGCCGATGATCTTACCGGCATTGTAAGCGTGGACAGTGCCGCTGTTTTCGTAGGTGGCACCCAGGGCCATGTTGCCGGGCAGGGCGGTGCCGGAGCCAAGGCGGTAGACGGTGCCGCCCTCCTGGTCAGCCGCGATCAGCAGTGCGATGCCGCCGTCCTTGATGGCGGCCGCCTGCATGGCGGTGGTCAGGTTGTAGGACTGCTCGGTCTCCTTGATGTTGTCAGCAAAGAGGATGATGGAACCGAAGTTGTAATCCTCGATGATCTGACGGACCTCGTCGTTCATGACGGTGAAGTCCTTGCTGTTCCAGTCGCGGAAGTCGACCATCATCATCTGAGTGACCTTATCCCGCAGGGACATGCCGTTGACCAGATCCGTGACCCGGTCAGTGTTCTGTGCAGTGACAAAGATACCGGGCATCAGACTGATGACCATGACCAGTGCCAGCACAAGAGCGAACATTCTCTTCATTTGTTTTCTCCTCCATTTTTTGTTTTTTGCCGCGCTTTGCCCGGATGGGCATGGTGCCCGGCGGACCATTACCCCATCCGTATTATACATGGAAAATAATGGAAAGGCAACGAAAAAAAGTGTCAAAAAATGAAACGATATGGTTGGAATGAATAAAATAAGATTGCATGCAATGGGCAAAACCTGGCAAAATAGACAAAAAACCGCCCCGGAATTTCTTCCGGGGCGGAACCGTTTGTTACCGCGTGGGCCGCGGTTTCAGACAGGAATTACTTGCAGAGCTTCTTGAACTCGTCAGCGACGAACTGAACCTTGGGTCCGATGATGACCTGGACGGAGGTCTTACCGGGACGGATGACGCCGGCAGCGCCGGAGGTCTTGATGACCTTCTCGTCGACCAGCAGACGGTCCTTGACTTCCAGTCTCAGACGGGTGATGCAGTTGTCGATGGAGGTGACATTGGCCTTGCCGCCAACGCCTTCCAGGATGATCTCAGCCATCTTGGTGAAGTCGTTGTTGGCCAGCTCGATGTTCAGCTCGCCCTCAGCGTCGTCCTCACGGCCGGGGGTCTTGAGGTCGAACTTGGTGATGGCGAAACGGAAGACAAAGTAGAAGACCACGAAAGCAGCGATGCCCATGGGGATGATGACCCAGTAGTTGTTGGCAGAAGCCATCTGTGCGCCAAACAGCAGGTCAGTAGCACCGGCGGAGAAGCAGAAGCCAGCGCGGAAGCCCAGAGCGACGGTGATGGTGGTGAAGATGCCGTACAGAGCGGAGTAGACAATGTACAGGGGGAAGGCCAGGAACATGAAGGCGAACTCGAAGGGCTCGGTAACGCCGCAGATGAAAGCACAGATAGCAGCGGAGCCGACAACACCGACAGCGATCTTACGCTTGGCGGTCTTAGCAGTCTGGATGATAGCCAGAGCAGCGCCGGGGATACCGAACATCATGCAGGGGAAGAAGCCAGCCATGTACATACCAGCGCCGGGCTCGTTAGCCCAGTACTTGCCCAGGTCGTTGATGCCGATGGTGCCGAACCAGAAAACGTTGTTCAGAGCGTGGTGCAGACCGACGGGGATCAGCAGACGGTTCAGGAAAGCGTAGATACCGGCGCCGATAGCACCCAGGCTGGTGATGCCGTTGCCCAGAGCGACCAGACCACCGAAGATGACGGGCCACACGAACAGCAGAACGGCAGACACGACGATGGAGACGACAGCGGTCACGATAGCGACGGAACGCTTGCCGGAGAAGAATGCCAGAACGTCGGGCAGCTTGGTGTCCTTGAACTTGTTGTAGCAAGCACCACCGATGATACCGGCCAGAATACCGATAAAGGTGTTGCCAGCAACCTTGCTGAATGCAATGTAGTTGGTGGTAGCCGTGTTCAGGACGGTCTCCTTGATGATCTCAGCAACGCCAGCATCATTGATGATAGCCTTCTCAATCTCGTGAGTGGGCAGCAGGCTGGGGATCAGAGTGGAGATGACACCGGTGTTAACCAGAGAGGTGATCACCAGGTAAGAAACCATACCGGCCAGACCGGCAGTACCATTGTTCTCCTTGGCCAGGCCAACAGCGATACCGATAGTGAACAGGATAGCCATGTTGTCGATCAGGGAAGCGCCGGCCTTCACAAGGAAGAAGCCGATCATCTGCACGATACCCTCGACAGCGCCACCTTGCATGGTGGAGGGGCACAGCAGATAGCCCAGACCCATCAGAATACCACAGATGGGCAGACAAGCAACGGGCAGCATCATGGAGCTACCCAGCTTTTGCAGCTTTTTCATCATAGAAATTATTTCCTCCTATTATTCTCTTTTTTTGCCTTTATTCAGGACCGCCGGCCCACGACGGTCAATAGGGCCCAGATTGGGGGGATGCGATTACTTCGCGACGGAGATGACGATGTCGTCGTTGGTGACATCCTTGCCCTCGAAGGTCTCGAAGGTGGAGTAGTCATCGGTGTTGCAGACCAGGACGGGGGTGATGATGGGCAGGCCGGCAGCCTGGATGGCAGCCAGATCGGCCTCGTACAGCAGCTGACCCTTCTTGACGGTGTCGCCGTTCTTGCAGTGGATCTTAAAGGGAGCGCCGTTCAGGCCAACGGTCTCCAGACCGCAGTGGATCAGGATCTCAACGCCGGTGGTGGACTTCAGGCACACAGCGTGGCCGGTGTCGAACATGGTCTCAACGGTGCCGTCAACGGGGGAGACGATCTTGCCGTCGGTGGGGATGATGGCGATGCCGTTGCCCAGCAGACCCTCAGCGAAGGTGGGGTCGGGGACCTCGGTGATGGGAACGGCCTTGCCGTTCAGGGGGGCGTACAGCTTGTTGCCGTCGAAGGCGGGGGCCTTCTCGGACTTACCGAACAGTTTGCTGAAGAATCCCATGATAATGACTTCCTTTCAAAAAAACATTGGGTATGCAGTGCCGCACCGGGCCCTCCTCCCGATAAAAGAGGCTCCAATTCTACAAAATATTTTCCAATTTTGCAGATTTGGTGCCCCCAACCGAACTTTTTCTTATCCCGGCGCATAATGCTCCATACTTAACATAAGTTTACCCAATCGTTCATAATTTGTCAACAAAGCCGTTTCCAATATCCGTAAAATCGTCATACCGACCATGAAAAATAGTAAAAATTTGGGAAATGTGCCAATTGACAATTTTGGTTATCCCCCATACATTTTTCAGTGTGCAGGGGGCCGTATGGGGCTTCCGATTCTTGGTATACTATATTAATGGAGGGACCAGATATGAAACGAATCATCGACTGCCGCAGCTCCGATTTTCTGAATATGACCCGCCGGGACCTGCTGGATTCCATCGCAAACTGCGAGGGCCGCGCCATCTGCTGTGAGACGGTGGGCTCCTACCAGCCCATGCTGGGCGACGTGACCAACGCGGAGTTCGCCGCCGCCATGGGCGCGGACATCCTGCTGCTGAATCTCTTTGACTGCAACGATCCCCAGATCAACGCACTGCCCAAATGCGAGCCCATGGAGCGGGTGCGGATGCTCAAAAAGCTCACCGGCCGTCCCATCGGCATCAATCTGGAGCCCGTGGAGCAGGAGCTGGAGACCGGTGAGAGCATGTGGGCCATGACCTCCGGCCGGAAGGCCACCCTGGAGAACGCCAGGCGGGCCGCCGATATGGGCGTGAACATGATCCTGCTCACCGGAAACCCCGGCATGGGCGTCACCAACGAGGCCATCGAGCAGACCCTGCGGCTTTACAAGCGGGAGCTGGGCGACCGGCTGGTGCTGGCCGCGGGCAAGATGCACGCCGCCGGTATCCTGACCGAGGGCGCGGAGAAGATCATCACCAAGGCGGATGTGAAGGCCTTCGCCGAGGCCGGTGCGGATATCATCCTGATGCCCGCCCCCGGTACCGTGCCCGGCGTGACTTTGGAGATGGTCCGGGAGCTGGTGACCTACGCCCATTCCCTGGGCCTGCTGACCATCACCGCCATCGGCACCAGCCAGGAGGGCGCGGATATCGCCACCATCCGCCAGATCGCCCTGATGGCCAAGATGACCGGCACCGACATCCACCACCTGGGCGATGCGGGCTACGGCGGCATGTCCCTGCCCGAAAACATCCAGGCCTACTCCATCGCCATCCGCGGCATCCGGCATACCTATCGCAGAATGGCAGCATCCGTCAACCGGTAAAGAATGCAGAATGCATAATTCATAATGCAGAATAAGTCTTCTGTGAAAGCGTAATACAAACGGCCGATCCCTGTTACGGGACCGGCCGTTTTTTAATTATTCAGCATTTTGCATTCTGCATTCTGCATTTCAAGGCAGCGCGACGGGGGTCTTGGTGAAGGCCCAGTCCTCGATGACAACAGAAGTGCCCAGCTCGATGTTCTCCAGGGCGGCGCAGCCGTAGAAGGCACCCTCGCGGATGAAGTCCACGTGCTCCAGGTTGATGGAGACCAGGGAAGCGCAGTTCTTGAAGGCGTAGTTGCGGATCTCGGTGACGTCCTTACCCAGGACCACCTCGGTCAGGTTGGGCAGCTCGTAGAAGGCCATCTGGCCGATGTCATGGATGCCGTCGTTGATGACCACCTTGGTGATGCTCTCGGCGTAGTCGCTCCAGGGCAGGGTCAGAACGCCGTTTACCTTCCAGTAGTTCTTCAGGTTGCTTTCACCGTTCTCCAGCTTCTCGCCGGAGGAGGTGAAGGTCAGACAGCCGTCGTCGGTCAGGACCCAGGTGGTGTAGCCGGACCAGCCGGAAGCGATGACCTCGACATAGTCGGGATCCTCTGCGCCGCAGCGCACACAGGAACCGTTCTCGTAGCTGTGGCCCAGCATCTCGACGGTCCGGGTCTCGGTCTCGCCGCAGCTCTCACAGGTGCGGGACTCCTCACCGGCCTCGGTGCAGGTGGGGGCCTTGGTCAGGGTCCACTCGCCAAAGGCGTGGACGTGGACCTCGGTGCCGTAGGCGCGGATCTCGTTGACGTGGTAGGCGGAGTTGGCGGAATTGAAGAGGCCCACCAGCTTCAGGTATGCGGCCCGGATGCCCTGGCCGGACAGATCGAAGGTCTCACCGTAGATGGTTTCGGGGGTGTTGTGATCCTTACCGCCGACCTTGACCCACTCCCCGCCGTCGATGGAGGTGTACAGGTCATAGTGGTAGTAGCGGCCCGCGCTCTTCCAGTAGGAGATGACGTTCAGCTTATCCAGCTCGTAAAGACCCTGCAGGTCCACGATGACCCAGGGCTCGTTTGCATACTTGCCGGCATCCCAGTAGGAGGAAGGATCGCCGTCGTTGACCTTGTTCTCCGCAGCACCGGCGGAGGAGGCAGCACTCTGGTCGGAGCCGGAGGAGCGGACGGGCTTGCCGTAGGCGATGTTGTCCGCCTCGGTACCGAAGGCCTGGAGCTCGATGATGTGCAGGTTGTTGATGTCGTCGCGGCCCACAACCTTGGTCTTGATGCCCACCAGCTTGATGTAGGCGGCGGCGGCATCCACCTCGTGGGTGATGCCCATGTCGGTGATGTAATCCTCGGAGACATTCTCGCCGATCTTATCCCAGTTCTCGCCGTCGACGGAGCCGAAGAGCTCATACTGGTAGATGCGCTGGCCGTTCCAGTAGGGGTAGACACGGATGGCTTCCAGATCATAGGTGCCGTCCAGGGCGATGACCAGCTCGGACTCGTTGGCGGGGACGTTGCCGTTGTCGCCCTCACCGGCCCAGTAGTTGCTGGTGGAGATGGTGCCGTCGGTGACCTTGTAGGCGTTTTTCTGGTTGCAGTTGGCGGTAACGTTCATCCGCAGGGCCACATTGACCAGGGGCTTCAGACCGGCGATGGCATTTTCCAGAGCGGCGTAGACCTGGTCTACCTCAGCCAGCGAGTAGCTGCCGGAATCCAGCAGAGCCTGGGCGGCCTCGATGGCGGCGGTCAGGGCGGCGTAGGAATCCCGGGTGTAGGTGGCGGGGGAGATGGCCTTTGCCTGGGCGATCAGGGCCTCCAGATGGGCGGCGGAGAAGAACACGGTCTCATCGCTGCCGTCGGCCAGGATACCGGACAGGGTGATGCCGTTCTCGGTGTAGGAGACGGACAGACCGCCCTCAACGGCCTCGACCTCGGCCTTGGCGGTGACATCGCGCTCATAGCCGGTGTGGTAGACGGCGGTGACTGCCACATTTTCGCCGGTACGCAGGACCTTCAGCTGGGTCAGCTGGGACAGGGTCACATTGGAGGAAGCACTGACACCGGCCACGGAGGCAACGCCGCTTGCCTGCAGGGAGATGGATTCATAGCCGTTGGAGCCGGTGTAGTAGCCGGCGTTGGAGATGAGCTTCAGGGGCTCGCCGCCGGAGGCATAGGCGGCCAGCAGGCACTTGGAGTAGAACAGAATGCAGCCCCGGGGCACATGGTAGTCACTGGTGACCATGACGAAGGAATCCACCTGGGGATACTGCTCCGCCAGGATCTTGTAGGTGTTCTCGGCGTTGCCCACGGTGTTGGGGGCCTTGTTCTCGATAATCAGACGGTCTTCGCTGAGGCCCTGCTCCAGGAGCCACGCGCCCATGAGGCCGCCCTCGGTGACATTGGGGTTCTCCTTGGCGGTGCCGCCGCCGGTGACGACCACGTAGGCGTTGGGGTAGGCTTCGGCAATGGCGAGGCCGGTCTGCAGTCTGCCGACGAGCTCGTCCTTCATGGTGCCGTCGGAGTTCAGGGCGAAGCCAAGAATGACGATGGCAACGGAGTTGTCCTCCGGCAGGCCCTCGGGAACGGTGCCGATGTTGACCTGCATCTCGGTGTTGATGTAGGACCAGTAATCCATGATCTGGGTCCAGGCCTCGGCCTGAACGGGATCGACCTGGGCCATGGCATCCAGTGTCCGCAGGATGTCCGTCTCAGCGGCCTCCTGATAGGACTTGTAGTAGCCGATCAGGTCTGCAATGTAGGGATTGGCATCCCCGGCGGCCCGGACGGAAACGGGGCTGACGGCCAGACCCAGGATCATCACCAGGGCCAGAGCCAATGCGAGCAGTTTCTTTGCTTTCATGATTTTGCATCTCCTTCTCTTTTATTTGGATGGCTCCATTGTATCACAGATAATCGATGGAACACAACTGCAATTTGCGCAATTTGTACCACAATTCCCGCCGGGGCTGTTGACAAATTGGACAAAATGGGCAATAATCAAGAAAAGCATTGGGAGGAATGACCATGAACGAGAATTTGCGCCGGGATGCGGAGACTGTCGTCCGCCATGCCATTGCCGCAGTGCTGCCGGACCGGGCGGTGGAGCGGGCCCTGGCGGGGATGGCGTTCCCCGGACGGGTCTATGTGGTGGCGGCGGGCAAGGCCGCATGGCAGATGAGCCGCGCGGCGGTGGACTGCCTGAAAACGCCCGTCAGGGGCGTTTGCGTGACCAAGTACGGCCATGTGATGGGGCCCATCGATGGCATCGAATGCATCGAGGCGGGCCACCCGGTTCCGGACGAAAACAGCTTCCGGGGCACACAGCGGGTGCTGGAGCTGACGAAGGACCTGACGAAAACGGACACGGTGCTCTTCCTCCTCTCCGGCGGCGGCAGTGCGCTCTTTGAAAAGCCTCTGATCTCCGGGGAAGAGCTTCAGGACATCACCAACTGGCTTCTGGCCGCCGGCGCGGATATTGTCAGGATCAACACCATCCGCAAGCGGCTCTCCGCCGTCAAGGGCGGCAAATTCGCCCGGTGGTGCGCCCCCGCCCGGATCGAGGCGGTGGTCCTGTCGGACATTCTGGGGGACCCCCTGGACATGATCGCCTCCGGTCCTGCGGCGGCGGACAGCTCCACCTGCGCCGAGGCCCAGGCCATCGCCAAGGAATACGGCCTGAATTTGAGCGAACAAGCCATGGAATGTCTGCGCACCGAAACGCCCAAGAGCCTGACCAATGTCCGCACCCAGGTCATCGGCTCCGTGCGCCAGCTCTGTGCCGCCGCAGGGGAGAAGTGCCGGGAATTGGGCTACGAGACAGTGTTCCTGACGGATCTGCTGTCCTGCGAAGCGAGGGAGGCGGGCGCGTTTCTGTCTGCCATCGCCCGGAGCCACGCCGGAAATGGGAAAAAGCTGGCCTTCCTGGCGGGCGGCGAAACGGTGGTCCACCTGACGGGCAGGGGAAAGGGCGGCCGGAACCAGGAGATCGCTCTGGGCGCAGTCCGGGGCCTTGAGGGTCTGAAGGCCTGCGTCATCAGCGTGGGCTCCGACGGCACCGACGGCCCCACCGATGCCGCAGGTGGCTATGCGGACGGCGACACCCTGGCGGAGCTGGCCCAAAAGGGCCTCGACCCCGCCGCCGTCCTCCGGGAAAACGATGCCTACCATGCCCTGAAAGCGGTCCATAACCTCATCATCACCGGCCCCACGGGCACCAATGTCAACGATGTCGCCGTCGTTCTGGTGAATGGATGATAACGAAACACCCCCGCGCCAACCGGCGCGGGGGTGACAGACTGTCAAAAAAGCACGTCATTGCGAGGAGGGCATAGCCCGACGTGGCAATCCCGTAACTTTTTTGCCCAGGTTTCGAGGGCTTTTACTTCTATCTACGGGATTCCCACGCCAGTGTGCGCACTGGCTCGGAATGACGTGTAGTTTTTCGACACACTCTCACCCCCGCGCCAATTTGGCGCGGGGGTGAAATGTTATGGGGAATTACTTCTGAACGATGTTTCTCGCCACATGGACGCCGCTGGCGGAGGCGTGGGAGAGGGAATGGGTGATACCGGAGCCGTCGCCGATGATGTACAGGCCGGGGTACTTGGACTCCAGATGCTCGTTGACCTCGACCTCCATGTTGTAGAACTTGACCTCCACGCCGTAGAGGAGGGTGTCGTCATTGGCGGTGCCGGGGGCCACCTTGTCCAGGGCGTAGATCATCTCGATGATGGCATCGAGGATCCGCTTGGGCAGCACCAGGCTCAGGTCGCCGGGGGTGGCGTTGAGGGTGGGGGTGATGAAGGCCTCCTCCATGCGGCTGGGGGTGGACCGGCGGCCCCGGATCAGATCGCCGAACCGCTGGACGATGACACCGCCGCCCAGCATGTTGCTGAGTCTTGCGATGGACTCGCCGTAGCCGTTGGAATCCTTGAAGGGCTCGGAGAAGTGCTTCGCCACCAGCAGGGCGAAGTTGGTGTTGTTGGTCTGCTTGGCGGGGTCCTCATAGCTGTGGCCGTTGACGGTGATGATGCCGTTGGTGTTCTCGTTGACCACCGCTCCCTTGGGGTTCATGCAGAAGGTCCGCACCAGGTCGCCGTATTTTTCCGTGCGGTAGACGATCTTGCTCTCGTAGAGCTCGTCGGTCAGGTGGGAAAAGACCTCAGCCGGCAGCTCTACACGCACGCCGATATCCACCCGGTTGGACTTCGTGGGGATCTCCAGGTCATGGCACACCGTCTCCATCCACTTGCTGCCGATGCGTCCGGCGGAGATCACGCACTTTTCGCAGGTATAGGTCCCCTTCTTGGTGGTGAGGGCATAGCCCCCCTCCGTCACCGCCACGGTCTCCACCGCGGTATCGAAGAAGAAGTCCACCTTCTCCCGCAGGGCGCTGTACAGGTTCTCCAGCACCACATAGTTGATATCCGTGCCCAGGTGGCGCACGGAGGCGTCCAGCAGGTGGAGGTCATTCTGGATGCAGAGCTTTTTGAACTTGGTGCCGGCAGTGGAGTAGAGCTTAGTGCCTTCGCCGCCGAACTGCATATTGATTCCGTCCACGTAGCGCATAAGCTCAAGCGCCGTATCCTTGCCGATATATTCGTGCAGAGTTCCGCCGAAATCGTTGGTTATATTATATTTTCCGTCCGAAAAAGCGCCTGCGCCGCCAAATCCACTCATGATAGAGCAGGTCTTACAGTTGATGCAGGACTTGATCTTCTTGCCGTCAATGGGACAGCGACGGCGAGCAAGCTCGTTGCCCGATTCGAATACGGCGACCTTGAGCTCGGGCTTGTTTTTTACAAGCTCGTATGCGGAAAAAATACCGCCTGGGCCCGCGCCGATAATAATTACGTCAAAATTCATATATGATCCTCCCCAAGAGTTCATTTGTGCCACCCCACATTATACCATAAATTTATGCGTTTGTCAACGGTGCAAAAAGTTAAATTCAACTGATGCTCGGAGCAAAAACTTGACTATAATAAGTAGGAAACCGCGCATTTTCGCGCAAATTTACAAATAATTTGCAAAAAATGTTATTTTTTGTTGAAAAAGAGATTTTAGTGTGATATAATTATATCAATGTAAGTTCAATAGTTGAGGAATGGGGAAAATGAAAGAAAAAATTCAAAAGGATTATACCAACAAGGTAATAACCATCCCGAATATCCTGTCCTTTTTCAGACTATGCCTTATCCCTGTCATAGTCTGGCTTTACTGTGTCAAAAAAGAGTATTTTTGGACTATCATCGTGTACGGCTTTTCGAGTATTACTGACATAGTGGACGGCATAATAGCGAGAAAATTCAATATGATAAGCACCTTCGGTAAGGTGTTTGACCCCGTCGCCGATAAGCTCACGCAAATGGCGATTATAATTTGCCTGGCTATCCATTTCGGGTGGTACATGCTTATCCCGCTTGCCATATTCGTGGTAAAAGAGGTGGGAATGAACGTTGTCGGACTCGTTGCCGCAAAAAAGACGGGCAAGATAAAGGGTGCTATGTGGCACGGAAAGCTCAACACCGTTTTGTTCTTCGTGATTATGGTGGTACACCTTTTGTGGTACAACATGCCTCCCGTGGTTTCTTATGTTTTTGTGAGCATCAGCGTAACCATGATGCTGATCTCGGCAACGATATATACCGTTGATTACGTCAACATGTTAAAAGAGGCAAAGAATGCCGAAAAATAAAAAAAGAGCAACTGCGGTTGCTCTTTTATTTTGTTTTGTTTTATTTTGAGAGAGTGAGTATGGC
>JBGVNV010000061.1:0-83304 GCA_045125955.1 Faecousia sp. | reverse complement strand
CGAGTTTGAGGAGAGAATGTATTCCGTCGGCCGCATCCCCGGTTCCTTCAACCGCCGGGAAGGCAAGCCCTCCGAGCGTGGCATCCTGAACAGCCGCATCATCGACCGTCCCATGCGTCCCCTCTTCGACGAGGAGCTGCGCAACGACACCGTCGTGACCTGCACCGTTCTGGCCAATGACCACGAGAACCCTGTTGAGGTCGTCGCCTCTCTGGGTGCTTCCATCTCCATCGCTTCCTCCGACGTGCCCTGGAACGGCCCCGTCGCCACCACCAACGTCGCCTTCGTCGATGGCGAGTACGTCATCAACCCCTCCGCTGAGCAGCGTGAGGCAAGTAAGTGCTTCGTCTGCATCGCCTCCACCTTCGAGAAGGTTGTCATGATCGAGACCGAGGCCAACGAGGCTCCCGAGTCCATGGTCTACGAGTGCATCCGCATCGCCCACGAGACCAACATGGAGATCGTCAAGTTCATCAACGGCATCGTCGCTGAGATCGGCAAGCCCAAGTTCACCTTTGAGAAGGCTGCCGTCAACCACGACCTGCTGAACGACCTGATTGCCTACGGCCTGAACCAGATCGAGTTCGCTCTGGACACCGACGACAAGAACGTCCGAGAGGAGCGTCTGACCGCTGCCCGTCTGGACTTCGCCGACAAGTTCGCTGAGAAGTACGAGGACTTCGAGACTCATATCGAGGTCTGCCTGTACAAGATGCAGAAGAAGGTCGTCAAGAAGTGGCTGCTGGAGGGCAAGCGCGTTGACGGCCGCGGCATGGACGAGATCCGTCCCCTGGATGCCGAGGTCGGCCTGCTGCCCAGAGTCCACGGCTCCGGCCTGTTCTCCCGTGGCCAGACCCAGGTCCTGTCCATCTGCACCCTGAACACCCTGTCCGCTGCTCAGAAGCTGGATACCATCTATCCCGAGGAGAGCAAGCGTTACATCCACCACTACAACTTCCCCTCCTTCTCCACCGGTGAGGCCCGTGCCGCCCGTTCCACCTCCCGCCGTGAGATCGGCCACGGTGCTCTGGCTGAGAAGGCCCTGCTGCCCGTGATTCCCTCTGTCGAGGAGTTCCCCTACGCCATCCGCGTGGTCTCCGAGGTCCTGTCCTCCAACGGTTCCACCTCCCAGGGCTCCATCTGCGGTTCCACCCTGGCTCTGATGGACGCCGGTGTTCCCATCCGCCGTCCCGTCGCCGGCATCTCCTGCGGTCTGATCACCGACAATGAGACCGGCGTGTGGAGAACCTTCACCGATATCCAGGGTGTTGAGGACTTCCACGGCGAGATGGACTTCAAGGTTGCCGGTACCACCGAGGGTGTCACCGCCATCCAGATGGACCTGAAGAACAAGGGTCTGACCATGGAGATCATCGCCGACGCTCTGGAGCGCTGCCGCGTTGCCCGTCTGGAGATCCTGAACGAGGTCATGCTGCCGGCAATCCCTGAGCCCCGCGCCGAGGTTTCCGAGTACGCTCCCAAGATGATCAGCATGAAGATCCCCGTGGAGAAGATCCGCGAGGTCATCGGCTCCGGCGGCAAGACCATCCAGAAGATCTGCGCCGAGACCGGTGCCAAGGTCGACATCGAGGACGATGGCTCCGTGTTCATCTCCGCTGTCGACTCCGCCTGCGCCTACGCCGCCAAGAAGATGGTCGATGACATCTGCTTCGTTCCCGAGGTGGGCAAGCTGTACTACGGCAAGGTCGTCCGCATCCTCCCCATCGGTGCCTTCGTTGAGATCGCTCCCGGCCACGACGGCATGGTCCACATCTCCAAGCTGGAGAACCGCCGCGTCGAGAAGGTCGAGGACGTCCTGAACCTGGGCGACATGACCTGGGTCAAGTTCATGGGCTTCGACGAGAAGGGCCGCGCCAACTTCAGCCGCCGCGATGCCCTGAAGGAAATGGCCAACAAGTAATTTTGAAGTGCCCGCTCGCTTTGAGCGGGCACTTTTTCGTTGATGCGGTGTGTAAAAAATACCACGTCATTGCGAGGCCGCAGGCCGTGGCAATCCCGTGGATAGAAGGAAGCACCAATTCGGCAACCAGAAAATCGACGGGATTGCCACGCCAGTGTGCGCACTGGCTCGCAATGACGTGTTCTTTTTAGGAGGAACAATATGGAAAATGTACAGATTCTTTGGGACTTCATGCACATGGGCCAAGCTCTGGAACAGGCCGATGTGATCGTGGGCTTCGGATGCTATGATGAGGACATCCCGCGCCGGTGCGCCGAGCTTTTCCACAGGGGATTCGCGCCCTATGTGTGCTTCTCCGGAGGACTGGGCCGGAACACGGACAAGCTCTTGACCAAGAGCGAGGCGGAGCGGTTTGCCGCCATTGCCATGGCGGAGGGCGTTCCGGAAGATCGTATTATTCTGGAGAATAAATCCACCAATTCCGCGGAAAATCTGCTGTTTACTCCCAAAGTGCTGGCAGAAGCGGGGGTGAAGGCGGAGCGAATCATCGCCGTCCACAAGCCCTATATGGAAAAGCGGCTCTGGGCCGCCATGCAGGTCTACTGGCCCAATGTTCAGGCTGTGTACACATCTCCCCAGGTATCTGTGGAAGAACACATCGCCCATGCTGAAAAAATCGGCATGACCCGCAAGGGCGTCATCGAAACCATCGTGGGCGACGTCCAGCGGATGGAGCTGTACGCCCAAAAGGGCTATCAGCTAGCAGTAGAGATTCCAGCTGAGGTGCGCGATGCCTTTGATGCCCTGGTGGCTCAGGGGTATACCGGGCAGTTGGCGAAATAATCCGTAGGGCGACCCGTGGTCGCCCGCCGCCGCAAAGCGGCGGTTATTTGCTGACGCGTCGCGTCAGCCGGGCGAGCGAGGCTCGCCCCTACGATGATACAAAAAAATCGGGCCTTTTGGCCCGATTTTTGCGGTTTATGGAAGCTCTTCGATGTAGACGATGACATTTTCAAGCATTTGGTTTCCGGTGGCGGACTCCATGACGATGTAACCGATACGCAGGTGCTGTCCGTCTCCGGTGATGACGCCGCCGTGGGAGCGGGCATTGTGGTAGCCCTGCTGGGCGGTGAAATCGGAGTATTCAAAATAGATACCGTCTATCTCAAAATGTTCGTCGTCATGACCGCCCACTGGCATAGGGTGGAAATTCTCCACATAGCCTTCGACAATCTGGTAGTCGCCCTGCTGATAGGCAACGACGATTTTATTGTACTGATCTATCTGATCCACCAGGATAAATCCGCCGACAAGGGCAGAAATTGTGACAAATACGACCATGGCTGCACGGGGAAATCGTTTGGGGTCTGCGAAATGGAATAAAATACCGCCTACGATCATAATCAAAGGGATAAATGGCCCGCGATCAAACACCCATTCACATTCATATAAAACGGTTCCCATGGAATCTACCTCCTTTTCGATATCATACCGAAGAATGGGCCCGAACGCAAGGATTCGGGCCCATTTTTAAGAATTCTTCAGGAATTGGGATCAGAGATCATGATATCGATGATCTCCTTGTCGGTCTGGGCCATGCCGTATTTGGCCAGGCGGCCCACATTGCGAATGGTGTTCTCCACGCCCTTGGTGACGATGCCGTCGCCGCCGTAGAACTGGGAGCCCTGCTTGTACATCTCCATGCCCAGCAGTCCCGCTTCCACTGCGGAGGCGATCTTGGCGGCGCAGGAGGATTTCGCGCCGTCGCAGATGATGCCGGAGTCGATGGCCAGGGCGTTGACGATGGTGTGGGCGATCTCCCTGTGCTTGCCGCCGTAGAGGTAGGTGATGCCCGCGCCGGCACCCACGCCGGCACTGATGGCACCGCAGTAGGCGGAGAGTCTGCCGATGCCGGTCTTCAGGTGGGTGGTGATGAGATTGGACACGGTCAGGGCCCGGAGGGTCAGTTCATGGGATGCCTTCAGCTCCTCGGCGTAGATCAGCACGGGGACGGAGCAGGTGATGCCCAGGTTGCCGGAGCCGGAATTGATGACCACGGGGAGGCTGCAGCCGTTCATTCTGGCGTCGGATGCCGCGGCGGCCCAGGCTTTGGCCCGGACATGGACCTCCTCGCCGTAGCTTTTCAGCAGGACCTGACCGATCCGGGCACCGTAATTGCCCGTCAGACCCTCCTTGGCGATGGCGAGATTGTACTGCATCTGCCGCTCCAGGGTGGGGCGCACGTCCTCAATGTCCAAGAAGTCGGCAAATTCCACGATCTGCTCGATGTTCAGCAGGCTCCGGTCTGTGGCGTAATTCTGGCCCGCCTCGGTGTAGGGGACATCCCGGAGAATTTCACCATCCTTTTCAATGCGGATGATGTTGGTGTGGTAACCCGCGATGCGGCACCGGGCACTGTGACCGGCGGCATGGAGCCGAATGTCGATGTCGAAGATGTATCCGGAGTCGGATTCCCGGATGGGGAAATCGGCGGTTTTCAGATATTCGGCAATGCGCTTGTGGTCGGCCTCGGTGGCGTTGGAGATGACCTGGAGCTGGGCATCGGGATCACCGGCCACGATGCCTGCTGCTGCGGCGGCGGCCAGGCCCCGGAGTCCGCCGGTGTTGGGGACCACCACGCTCTTGACATTCTTGATGATGTTGCCGCTGACCACGATCTCCACGGTCTCCGGCACACAGCCCAGCTCCCGGGCGGCCACGGCGGCGGCATAGGCCACGGCGATGGGCTCCGTACAGCCCATGGCGGGCAGGAGCTCTTCTTTTAAAATGGAAACGTATGCATTGTATAAAGTCTTGTCCATGTGGAATACCTCTCTATTTATAATGTAGGGAACGACCTGCGTGTCGTTCCCGGAACGGCACACAGGCCGTTCCCTACTTGCATTCTTTCTACAATTATCAACTGTCCACTGTCAATTGTCAACTAAAAAAATCCCGTCTTTCGACGGGAATTTCAGAAAAACACGTCATTGCGAGGAGGGCGAAGCCCGACGTGGCAATCTCCGGAGATTTCAGGAAACGTACGGGATTGCCACGGGCTTCGCCCTCGCAATGACGGTTATGTTTACTTGGTCAGCAGCTCGGCGATCTGGATGCAGTTGGTGGCGGCACCCTTGCGGACCTGGTCGCCGCAGCACCACAGGCACAAACCCGTGGGATCGGTCAGGTCGGGACGGATGCGGCCGACGTAGACGATATCCTGGCCGGAGGTGTCCAGGGGCATGGGGTACTGCTTGGCGTTCAGGTCGTCCACCAGCTTGACACCGGGGGCCTTGGAGAGGACTTCGCGGGCTTCCTCGACGGAGACGGGCTTGTCGAAGTGGAGCTGGACGGAGATGGAGTGGCTGCGCATGACGGGAACGCGGACGCAGGTGCAGGAGACATTCAGCTCAGGCAGGTGCATGATCTTGCGGCCCTCGTAGTGGAGCTTCATCTCCTCGGAAGTGTAGCCGTCCTCCTGCTCGCCGCCGATCTGGGGGATCAGGTTGTAGGCGATCTGGTAGGCGAAGGTCTTGACCTCGGCGGGCTTGCCCTCCAGCAGGGCGGCGATCTGGTTCTCCAGTTCTGCCATACCGGCGACACCGGCGCCGGAGACGGCCTGGTAGGTGGAGGCCACCATGCTCTTGATGGGGGAGATGGCGTTCAGGGCATTGACGGCGGTGCAGGTGATGATGGTGGAGCAGTTGGGATTGGAGATGATGCCCTTGTGCTTCTTGGCATCGTCGGGGTTGATCTCGGGCACCACCAGGGGCACATCGGGGTTCAGACGGAAGGCGGAGGAGTTGTCGACGAAGACGGCACCGGCCTTGACGATGGCGGGAGCGAAACGCTCGGCAATGTCGTTCTCGGCGGCACCCAGGACGATGTCGATGCCCTCGAAGGCCTCGTCACAGGCCAGCTCGATGGCCACATCCTGGCCCTTGAACTTCACGGTCTTGCCCACGGAGCGGGCGGAAGCCAGAGGGACCAGCTTGCCCACGGGGAAATCGCGCTCTTCCAGAATTCTCATCATTTCCTGGCCGACAGCACCGGTCGCGCCCAGAATACCAACAGTGTACAGTTTCATTTTCGTTACCTCCAAATTGATATAAGCAACCGTCATTGCGAGCCAGTGCGCACACTGGCGTGGCAATCTCCTTTGGGGTTGCACAGTGGGGAGGGGATTGCCACGTCGGGGCTTTGCCCCTCCTCGCAATGACGTGTGAATGGATTATTTTGCGAACTTATCGTACAGCACCTGGATGGCGCGTTTGAAATCCTTGTTCTCCACGCCGAAGATGATGTTCAGCTCGTCAGGGGACTGGGTGATGAAGCGGATGTTGATGCCCGCCTTGCCCAGGGCTCCGAAGAGCTTGCCGGAGATGCCGGGGGTGTTGGCCATGTGGCGGCCGACGGCGGTGACCACAGCCAGCTCGTCGATGACGGTCAGGGTGTCGGGCTGGATCTCCTGCTGGATTTCCGCCAGGATGGTGTACAGGGCAGGCTCGATGTGGTTGGTCTCCACCACCACGGAGACGCTGTCGATGCCGTTGGGGACATAGACAACGGAGACGTTGTGCCGCTCGTAAATGGTCAGAATACGGCGCAGCAGACCGACCTCGTTGCTCAGGCCCCGCTTGGACAGGTGGACGATGGAGAAATCCTTCTTGCCGGAGATGCCGGTGATGAACCGATCCTCCACCAGCTCGTTCTTTTCAAACTCCTCCTGGATGATGGTGCCGGGATGGTCGGGGGCGTTGGTGTTGCGGATGTTGACGGGGATGCCCTTTTCCCGGACGGGGAAGATGGTGCCCTCGTGGAGCACCTGGGCACCGGAGTAGCTCAGCTCGCGGAGCTCGTCATAGGTGACCTGGGGGATGGTCATGGGATCGTCCACGATCCGGGGGTCCGCCATCAGGATGCCGGAGACGTCGGTCCAGTTCTCGTAGACATCGGCATCCAGGGCGGCGGCGGCGTAGGCACCGGTGATATCGGAGCCGCCCCGGGAGAAGGTCTTGATGTGACCGCCGGGCATGGCACCGTAGAAGCCGGGGGTGACCACACCCTGACCGGCAGCGGCATCCCGGAAGGCCTCGTAGCTCTCCTCGGTGTTCACGGTGCCGTCCATGTTGAACTTGATCCAGTCGGCGGCATCCACGAAGTTGTAGCCGAGGTAAGCGGCCATCAGCTTGGCGGAGAAGTACTCGCCCCGGGAGACCAGCTCATCCTGGGTCACGCGCTTCTTGTCCAGACGGGCCTTCAGAGCGGCGAACTCGCTCTCCAGGTCCAGATTCAGCTCCAGCTCATCCCGGATCTCGAGATAGCGGGAGGTGATCATATCGAAAATGGGGGTGCAGTCCACACCGTACTGGGTGTGGGCATGGCACAGGTACAGAAGATCGGTCAGCTTGTGATCCTCCTTGAACCGCTTGCCTGCGGCGGAGACCACGACCACCTTCCGGCTGGGGTCCGCCAGGATGATGTCGCGGACCTTGCGGTACTGACCGGCGTCAGCCATGGAGGAGCCGCCGAACTTGGTTACTTTGAGCATAATAGGATTCCTTCCTTTATTTAACGAATGGCAGCCATAAAGGCGTTGGGGTGCTCCTTGAGCCAGGCGTGCATCTGGTCCACAGCAACGGGGGTGGTGACGATGCCCTCGCCCCAGCTCTCGGCGGTGACGGACTCCAGCCAGGCGTCGGACTCGCCGCGGACGTAGAAGCGCAGCTCCTCGTCATTCTTTGCGGCCACGGTGCCCTCACAGGGGGCGTAGAAGCCGTTGCCCTGGAGCAGATCGCACAGGTCCTGCACCACATTGTATGCGGTGGGGTAGCGGCCTGCGCCCTGGCCGTAGAGGCTCTGGCGACCGGCGGCGGCACCCTCAAAGGTGATGAGGTTGAAGTTCATGGGGATGTGGGCCTCCAGATCGGATTCGGCGCAGAGGGTGGGCTGGACGTAGGCGGAGAAGCCGTTTTCGGTGCGCTTGCCGGTGGAAATCAGCTTGCAGGTGTAGCCGTGGTCCTTAAATGCGGCCACGTCGCAGGCCTTGATGTTGGCGATGCCGGCCACGGGGACAGTGGACTTGTCCAGGGACACGCCGAAGGCGATGTTGGAGGACAGGATGACCTTGTGCCAGGTGTCGATGCCGGCCACGTCGGTGTGGGGGTTGGCCTCGGCATAGCCCAGAGCCTGGGCCTGCTTCAAGGCCACATCGTAGTCAAGACCCAGGGAGGTCATGTTGTCGAGGATGTAGTTGCAGGTGCCGTTCATGATGCCGCCCACGCTGAGGACGGTCTCACAGCGGCGGACCCGGCCCAGCTCGCTGAGCCAGCCGATGCCGCCGCCCACAGCGGCGGTGCAGCGGAAGAGGACCTTCTTCTCCTGAACCAGGGGCAGCAGCTCATCGTAGAAGGTGCAGGCCATGGCCTTGTTGGAGGTGACGACGTTCTTACCGGCCTCGATGGCGGCCTTGACGAAGTCCCATGCAGGATGCAGACCGCCCATGGCCTCCACCACGGTGTCAACGGACTCGTCGGAGAGGATCTGCTGATAGTCCCGGGTGACGGTCACACCGGGGAGCTCCACATCCTCCAGACAGACGACATATTTAATGTTAATATCGGAACGGTCCAGCGTCAGGTCGTAAACACCGCGACCTACGACGCCGAAACCCAGAAGCGCAACATTCATAGGGATTCCTCCATCTTTGTGTTCGTTTGTTTTCCTGAGAAAAACACTTGCTTTTTTGACGGGAACAGTATATCATATAGCCATTCAAATTGCAAGGGTTCCAGGGTATACTTGTATACTCGGTTTTTTAACGAAAATTCACAGATGAGACCCTGGTTTTTTGTTGTAAATCCACGAATGGAGGAAATTACTATGTATTATCAGTCTACCAGAGGTGCTTCCGCACCGGTCAATTCCGCCCAGGCGGTCCTGAAGGGCCTTGCCGATGACGGCGGTCTTTATATGATGAATGAGCTGCCCGAATTCGACTGGCAGACCTGCCTTTCCAAGGATACCAAGGGCATGGCCAAGCAGATTTTGTCTGCCCTGCTGCCCGAGATCCAGCCCATGGATGAGCTGGTGGAGAAGGCCTACACCGGCAAATTCGAGTCCGAGGAGCTGACTCCCACCGTGAAGGTGGGCGATTTCACCGTCCTGGAGCTGTTCCGGGGCCCCACCTCTGCCTTTAAGGATGTGGCCCTGTGCATGCTGCCCCAGCTGCTGACCGCCGCCATTAAGTCCGAGGGCATGGAGAAGGAGATCCTGATCCTGACTGCCACCTCCGGCGACACCGGCAAGGCCGCGCTGGCTGGCTTCGCGGATGTGGACGGCGTGGGCATCTGCGTGTTCTATCCCCACGGCGGTGTCTCCGCCGTCCAGCGGGCCCAGATGGTCACCCAGAAGGGCAAGAATGTCCGGGTCTGCGCCGTCCACGGCAACTTTGACGATGCCCAGACCGGCGTCAAGAACATCTTCGCCGCCTGCGCCGACGGCAAGCTTCTCGAGGGCAAGGGCATTGAGCTGTCCTCCGCCAACTCTATCAACATCGGCCGTCTGGCTCCCCAGATCACCTATTATTTCAAGGCCTACGCCGACCTGATGGCCCGTGGTGAGATCAAGCTGGGCGACAAGGTCAATTTCTCCGTCCCCACCGGCAACTTTGGTGATATCCTGGCAGGGTATCTCGCCAAGAAGCTGGGCCTGCCCGTGGGTAAGCTGATCTGCGCCTCCAATACCAACAAGGTCCTGTCCGACTTCATCCATACCGGCACCTACGACCGCAAGCGGCCCCTGCACAAGACCGACTCTCCCTCCATGGACATTCTGGTGTCCTCCAATCTGGAGCGTCTGCTGTATCTGGTCTCCGGTCAGGATTCCGCGCTGGTGGCCTCTCTTATGAAGCAGCTGAATACCGAGGGCCACTACACCGTCCCCGAAGAGCTGAAGGCCGCCATCGATGCGGAGTTCTGGGGCGATTTTGCCGACGATGCCATCACCTCCGCCGCCATCGACCGGGTGTGGAAGAATTTCGGCTACCTCTGCGATACCCACACCGCCGTGGGCTGGCAGGTTGCCGAGAATTATGTCAACCAGACCGGCGATCATACCCCCATGGTGGTCCTGTCCACCGCATCCCCCTACAAGTTCCCCGCCGCAGTCCTCTCCGCCATCGGCGGCGACACCTCCGGCGACGAATTCCAGCAGATGGAGCGGCTGTCCGCCATCACCGGCGTCGCCATCCCCGGCAATCTCACCGGTCTGAAGGAGCTCCCCGAGCTCCACACCGGCGTCATCGACAAGGAGGATATGCTGTCCTTCGTTCTCGGAAAGTAACAGGTATATCGTGTAGGGCGGGTGGCATTGCCCCCGCCGACGCACTTGATATTTGCAGGAGGGCAGGGGCGTTGCAGATTTTTACCCTTTGCGCCTGTGACCGCCTGGGAGGTTTTCCAAACTGCTCGGCGGGGGCGGTGCCACCCGCCCTACAGAGTATGAAAAAATTGAAGGAAAAGAGAAATGAAACGAGTAACCATCCGCGTTCCTGCCACCACCGCCAATCTTGGTCCCGGCTTTGATGCCTTTGGCTGCGCATTGAGCCTGTATACCGATGTGACCTTCGAGGAGACCGAGTACGGTCTGGAGATCACCGGCTGTCCGGAGGAATTTGCGGGCCCGGATAATCTGGCCTATGTGTCCTACTGCGCGGTCATGGCCACCATGTGCGAGGAGGTCCGGGGCGTGAAGATCCACATCGATGCCCAGATCCCCGTCTGCCGTGGCCTTGGCAGCTCTGCGGCCTTGCTGGTGGCGGGAGCCATGGGAGCCAACATCCTCCATGGCAATAAGCTCTCCACCCAGGGCCTCTTAAACATCACCAACGCCATGGAGGGCCACCCGGACAACCTGGCCCCGGCCTTCTACGGCGGTCTGACGGCATCCATGGTGGACAACGGTCTGCCGGTCTGTGTCAATTTCCCCCTCCACCCGGACTGGGAATTTCTGGCCCTGATCCCGGACTTTGACCTGCCCACCACCAAGGCGAGAGCCGTCCTGCCCGAACAGCTCAGCCGCGCCGATGCCATCTACAACATCGCCCACGGCGCGCTGGTGCTCAAGGCCCTGGAGACCGGTGACGGCAAGCTTTTGCGAAACGCCATGCAGGACCGGCTCCACCAGCGTTACCGCAAGAGCCTGATCCGGGATTATGAAGCCATCGAGGCCCTGGTGCGCACCACCGGCGCGGCCTTCTGCCTCTCCGGCGCGGGCCCGACCCTGCTGTGCATCACCCGGGACAAGGATCTGGTGTCGAAGCTCCAGAAGAAGCTGCCCCAGATCACCGAGGCCAACTGGGAAATGCTCCCGCTCCATGTGGAGTTCCAGGGGGCACACATCATCGAAGGCGAATGACCAGGAGCAGCCCAAACGACTGAAACCCGTCCGGACCAGGACGACACTGCTCTTTGGCACCAACGGAACCTGAAAAAATCCCCCTGAGCTTTGGCTCAGGGGGATTTTGATCGTTATTTGCCGGAAAACATATCCTGAACACCGTCCAGGAGGGATTCGAGGATGTCCTCTGCCAGGGAGTCCTGGCCCCGCAGGACCTTCAGGGCATCCTTCCGGGTCTCGGTGTCTGCGGCACGGTACAGCTCCACCAGTCTGCGCTCGGTGGCTGTGACCTGCATGGAGGATTTTGCGCCGGCGGGCTTCTTTGCGGTGCTGCCCCTGGCGGCTTCCAGCAGGGAAGTCTGGGTCACGCCGGTGATTTTGGCGATCTGCTTGAGCTGATCCTGGGTCAGATTCTTCTGATGCCGCTCCGCCAGGGAGATGTCGCTGGCGGACAGGCCGGAGATCCGCCGGGCCAGCTGCTCCTGGGTCAGGCCCGCCTCGGTGCGGGCTTCCTTGATGAGGGTTCCAACTTTTTTCGATGCCATATTTCGTTCCTCCCGGATTTTTTACCATCATATCACAGCTTTCCGGGAAGTGCAATGGCACGGCGGTCACTTTCCGGCGGAGACCAGCTTTTTGGTCCGCCAGCAGCCTTTGCGCCAGCGCAGGTACATGAACACCGCCCGGACGCACTCGTCCAGGGCCATGCCCACATAGGCACCCACCGCCAGCCAGCCAAGCTTCACGCCGAAGAGCCAGGTGCCGCCCGCGGCGCAGAGGAAGGCGAAGACCACCGCAATGACCATAGGATACACCGCATCGCCGCTGGTTTTCAGGGCGTAGCCGAAGACCAGATTGCACATGCGCCCGACCTCCAGGACAATATCCACGATCAGCAGCATGCTCACCAGCCGGACCATCTCGGCGGAGTCGGTGAAGAGCCCCAGGATGGGTCGGGCGAAGAGGGCAAATACGCCTGCGGTGACCACGCCCAGGCCGATGCCGATGAGGGCGGTCCGGCGGGTCTGGCGGTCGCAGGCATCCAGCTCCCCGCTGCCGATGCGCCAGCCCACCATGATGGCGTTGGCCTGGGCCAGGGCCGCACCGGCGCAGAAGGAGAAGTTGGTGATCTGCTGGGCGTAGGCCCGGGCAGTGGCCTGGGTTCCCGTGTCGTCCATGCCGTTGAGGAGGCTGATGACGATGGTGATGGCCAGATTATAGAGGATCGTCTCCATGGCGGCGGGGAGGCCGATGCGGATGATCTTGCCCAGGATCTCCCGGTTCCGGGGCAGGTCCTTTTCCACCACAGGACGGATGCGCCGCCGGACGGCCAGCCAGACCCACAGGAGGTTCACCAGCCGGGAGATGCCCGTGGCCAGAGCCACGCCGAACACGCCCCAGTGGAGCACGAACAGGAACAGGGCGTTCAGGGCCACATTCACCAGATTGGCGGTGAGGGAGGCGGCCATGGTGGGGGCCGTATGGCCGAAGGACCGCAGATAGCTGGAGAAAATGGGCACCAGGGCGTTGCAGATGCAGAAAAGGCCCACGGTCTTCAGGTACACCCGGGCCCCGGGCAGGAGCTGCCCGGCGATGCCCATGAGCTCCAGAATGGGCTCGGCACAGAAGAAGAGGATGCAGGTGATGACCACGCCGGTGGCCAGATTGAAGCAGAGGCCCAGCCGCTGGGCCTGACGGGCCACGCCGGGGCGGCCCGCGCCGATGTACTGGGTCATCACCGCCACCATGCCCGAGGAGATGATGGAAAACATGATGACAAAGACGCTGATGTAGGTGTTGGCGGTGCCCACGGCTCCCACCGCCTGGTCGCCCTCGGTGGCGAGCATGAGAGTATCCACCGCGCCGGTGAGAATGGCGCAGAGGATCTCAAAAAAGATGGGGAAAAAGAGCTGATGCAGTTTCTTTCGTTCGCTGGACATGGTATCCCTCCATTTTACAAGTATCCCCATTATAAATTGCCGGGGGAGAAATATCTTGCACTATTGAATGGGATGCATTGTATAATCGTGGGGCCTTCACAGGCGCATCCATTTCGCAATGGCCCAGCCCATGGCCGCGCCCAGGAGATTCAGCATCAGATCATCGATCTCACAGAAGCCCCGGAGGGTGAAGAGTTGACATAACTCAACGGCCGTCATGATCACCGCCACCGTGCCCATGCACCGCCCAAATTTGCGGCATTTGGGCACCAGTGCCCGCAGAAAGAAGCCCAGGGGCACGAACATGATAATGTTGCCGCCGATGTTGTAGACCACCGTCCACAGCACGGCAGGGTAGGGGTTATACCAGAGCGTCCGGAGCATACTGCCCATGGAGGAGAAGGGAATGAAGTTCACCCGCCCCGCCAGCTGGGCCCAGTAATCCGTGATCTCCACGCCCCGGTGGCGGATGAACAGCAGCCAGAGCATCAATAAAATGTAGGCGGCAAAGCCCGCCCAAAGGAATTTTCGTTTCATCATATCACCGCTCCGTATTGTAGCACAGCTGCCGCGAATGCCCAATGGGTAAATTTCACAAATTGTGCTTGAATTTTGCACCGTCTTATATCATAATAGATAGGAGACAAAAGAGGAGGAAATTTGACCAATGGCAAAGCTCTATTTCAAGTACGGTGCCATGGGCTCCAGCAAGACCGCCCAGGCACTCATTACCAAATACAACTACGAGGAAAACGATATGCGGGTCTGGCTCATCAAGCCCAGTGCCGACACCCGGGACGGCGCGGCCATCCTGCGCAGCCGCATCGGCCTGGAGGCCCAGGTGGATGTCATCACCCCCGCCATCGATGTGTACCGGCTCTTTGCCGAGACCAAGCAGGACCAGTGCGACGTCATCATCGTCGACGAGTGCCAGTTCCTGGTGCCCGAGCAGATCGACCAGCTCCGCGCCATCGTCAACGACTGCGGCGTGCCGGTGCTGTGCTTCGGCCTGCGCACGGACTTCCAGACCCGGCTCTTCCCCGGCTCCCGGCGGCTCATGGAGCTGGCGGATGTGATCGAGGAGATCAAGACCATGTGCGACTGCGGTGCCAAGGCCACCGTCAATGCCAGAATCGACTGCGAGGGCCACATCGTCACCCAGGGTGCCCAGGTGGTCCTGGGCGGCAACGACAGCTACATCGCCATGTGCCACAAGTGCTACGTGGCAGGCATCCGGGAGCGGAAAACCATCAAGCTCCACGGGCAGAATTGATCTCATTGCAAGTCGCAATGAGATCAGCGATATAAATCCCTTGCGGGCTTTTCGATATACACTTCGTGTTCGATATGTGCAGTGCACTCGATATGCCCTGCGGGGCGAGTGGGATTTATATCATATCGAAGCGAAGCTATATCGAATTGGCTGACAAGACAATATATCGAATAGGCGCAGCCTATATAACGACATTATATTACAAAAGGAGATTTTATTATGGAACTGAAAGACATTCTCGCCAAGTGCGACCACACCCTGCTGCTGCAGCCCTCCACCTGGGCGGAGATCAAGGCCATCTGCGACGACGGCATGAAGTATGAGACTGCCTCCGTCTGCATCCCCGCTTCCTTTGTCAAGCAGGCCAAGGAGTACGTCGGTGACAAGCTGGCCATCTGCACCGTCATCGGCTTCCCCAACGGCTACTCCACCACCGCCGTCAAGTGCTTCGAGGCCAGCGATGCCGTGGACAACGGTGCCGACGAGATCGACATGGTCATCAACATCGGCTGGGCCAAGGATGCCAAGTGGGACGCTCTCACCGCTGAGATCGCCGCCATCAAGACCGCCTGCAAGGGCCGTGTACTGAAGGTCATCATCGAGACCTGCCTGCTGACCGATGAGGAGAAGATCGCTCTGTGCAAGTGCGTGTCCGATTCCGGCGCAGACTATATCAAGACCTCCACCGGTTTCTCCAAGGCCGGTGCCACCTTCGCCGATGTGGAGCTCTTCGCCAAGCATGTTGCCCCCCATGTGAAGATCAAGGCCGCCGGCGGCATCTCCTCCATCGAGGACGCAGAGAAGTTCATCGCCCTGGGCGCAGACCGCCTGGGCACCTCCCGCATCGTCAAGATCGCCAAGGGCCTGGAAAACGACGGAACCTACTGATTTGAACGGTAGGGCGGGGGGCTTGCCCCCGCCGGAACTTCCGCACGGGCGGAAGTTCCATCGTCCGAAGGACGATTTATTATGAATACCGCCTGTCGGCAGGCAATTTGTTCCGATAGAACAAATTGCGGCGGGGGCAAGCCCCCCGCCCTACAAATGTCTTTATTTTGAAAAGGAGAAATTATTATGTCTAACTTCCCCTCTACTCCTCATATCAACATCCAGAACGAGATCGGCTTTGGTAAGACCGTGCTGATGCCCGGTGATCCTCTGCGTGCCAAGTTTATTGCCGAGAATTTCCTGGAGAACCCTGTTCTCGTCAACAATGTCCGTGGTGTCAACGGCTACACCGGCTACTACAAGGGCGTCAAGGTCTCCGTCATGGCCTCCGGCATGGGCATGCCCGCCATCGGCATCTACTCCCATGAGCTGTTCAATTTCTTCGGTGTCGAGAACATCATCCGCGTGGGCTCTGCCGGTTCCATTCAGGACCACATCAACCTCTATGAGCTGGTCATCGCCCAGGGTGCCTGCACCGATTCCAATTTCGCCCACACCTTCCACCTGCCCGGCACCTTCGCCCCCATCGCCTCCTGGGAGCTGCTGAGCGAGGCCGTCAAGGCCGCCGAGCGGAGTGGTGCCACCTATCATGTCGGCAACGTCAACTCCTCCGATGTGTTCTACAACGACATCAAGGACCTGCCCGAGGGTCTGTCCGGTGTTTACGGCCTGAACAAGATGGGCGTCATGGCCCTGGAGATGGAGGCCGCCTCCCTGTACCTGAACGCCGCCCGGGCCGGCAAGCGGGGCCTGTGCATCTGCACCATCTCCGACCATGTCCTGAAGGGCGTGGAGACCACCGCCGAGGAGCGTCAGAACTCCTTCACCACCATGATGAAGGTGGCTCTGGATGTGGCCGTGGCCATGGACAATAAGTAATTTTAGTTCTGAGTTCTGAGTGCTGAGGGCTGCGTGATGGAGAACGAATACAGACGGGGATATGAACTGCCTCTGACGGAGAAAAAGTGGCAGTTTTGGCTGGTACTGGCTATGACACCACTGTTGATCGGATATGTCGAGTGGAGTATTCGGGTTGCAGGGATGAACGGCTGGGGTTCCTGGCTTCTGCGCTTGGTCGACCTTCTGTGGTTTGTGGTGGTTGCGGTGGAGTTTGTTTACCGCTTCGGTAAGCTCCATCTGGTGCCGGAGGGCATTGCCATCACCGTCTTTGGCAGTACCCTGCGCAGATTCCCCCGTGAGCATATTCGCTTCCTAGGTGGGGTGCATTACAGTTATAAGGGAACCGCCCGTCAGTGGATCTGTGTCTGTGCCCGGTCCATGGAGGAGCTTGCGGAAGAACAGGAGCGGAAAACAGCGAAGATGTTCCGTAATGCACGAAGTCGGCCTGACTGGGCGGAGGATATGGCAGGGAAGTATTTGATGCGGGACGCCGATTCCATGCGCCGTCTGTTCAGTTTTCGTCGAATGGACATCCTCCTGATCGAATGGTCCCCGGAGCGGCTGGATATGCTGATGGAGATGTACCCCGGCGTGCCCTGGTGCGATCTCTCGGACAAGAAAAAGCTGGATGCCGAGCGGGGCGTATAATACGAAACCGTAGGGGGGGGGGCTGCCCCCCGCCGACCAGGTGGGATAACTGCATGGGCAAAACAGAGGAACCATCTGAAAATTACCACGTCATTGCGAGCCGCACAGCGGCGTGGCAATCCCGTGAATAGAAGTACGCACCAATTTGGCAGCCGGAAGATTATGGAGATTGCCACGTCGCTTCGCTCCTCGCAATGACGAGTTCTATTATGAGAAGGTGAAAATGATTATGAAACGCGTATTTTTGATCGTGCTGGACTCCTGCGGTGCGGGAGCCATGCCCGATAGTGAAAAATTTGGCGATGTCGGCGTGCACACCCTGAGAAGCTGTGCTGCCTCCGACAAGCTGCACATCCCCACCCTGCGTAAGCTTGGCATCGGCAACATCGATGGCCAGGACTTCCTGGGCAGGGAGGAGAACCCCACCGGCGCGGTGGCAAGACTGGCTGAACGCTCCATGGGCAAGGATACCACCATTGGCCATTGGGAGATCGCCGGGCTGGTGTCTCCCGATCCGCTGCCCACCTATCCCAATGGCTTCCCCGAGGAGGTCCTGAAGGCCTTTGAGGAGGCCACCGGCAGAGGGTGCCTGTGCAATCTGCCCTATTCCGGCACGGATGTGCTCCGGGACTACGGCGAAGAGCAGCTGGCCACCGGCAAGTGGATCGTCTACACCTCCGCCGACTCCGTGTTCCAGGTGGCGGCCCATGAGGAGCTGATCCCCCTGGAAGAGCTTTATGACGCCTGCCACAAGGCCAGAGAAATTCTGCGGGGCAGGCACGGCGTGGGCCGTGTCATCGCCCGTCCCTATGTGGGCAATGCCGCGGACGGCTTCAAGCGGACCTCCAACCGTCACGACTACTCCCTGGAGCCCCCCGCAAGAACCCTGCTGGATGCAGTGAAGGAGGCGGGCAAGGCCTCCATCGGTGTGGGCAAGATCTACGACATTTTCGCCGGCATCGGCACCACCGAGCATGTCTACAACACCTCCAACGCAAACGGCATGGAGCACACCGCCCATTACGTGGAAGCCGACTTTGAGGGCCTGTGCTTTGTGAATCTCGTGGACTTCGACATGGTCTTCGGCCACCGCCGGAACATTGACGGCTACGCCAATGCCCTGACCGAGTTCGACACTTGGCTGGGCAAGTTCCTGCCCAAGCTGAGGGAGGACGACATCCTGATGATCACCGCCGACCACGGCTGTGACCCCGCCTACACCGCCACCACCGACCATACCCGCGAGTATGTGCCCCTGATCGTGGCGGGTCCCAGGGTCAAGCCCGTCAACCTGGGCACCCGGGTGGGCTTCTGCGACATCGCCGCCACCGTGGCCGAGCTGCTGGATGTGAAGCTGGAGACGGAAGGCGTTAGCTTTGCATCCGAGATCCTGTGAAGCTGGAACGAAAGCATCCCAGACTGAAAGAATATGATTACAGCCTGCCGGGATACTATTATGTGACGATCTGCGCAGCAGATGAAACGGTCTGCCTGTCCAGAGTAGGGCGGGGGCTTGCTCCCGCCGCAGCTCAGGTTGTCCTTACAAAAGCGGGCCGAATCGCACAGGAACAGCTCGTGGCCCTGGAAAAGCGTTATCCTTATGTGAGTATCGATAAATATGTTATCATGCCGGATCATATTCATGTAATTATGGAACTGAAAGGGATACCGAAGTCTGAAAAAAGGGCAGACCTGATGGCGATTCTGTGCGCGTACAAGTCACTCGTAACGAGACAGCTAAATCAGGTGTTTCAGACACCGGGGAAAAAGTGGTTTCAAACATCGTTTTACGAAACGGTATTGCGAAATGAAGCGGCATATCGTGAATGCTGGCGATATATTGATGAAAATCCAATGAAAATGCTGCTGGGCTACCATCGCTGAACCCAGTGTAGGGCGGGGGCTCGCTCCCGCCGCGACTTCCGCCCAAAGCGGAAGTCGCATCGTCCGAAGGACGATCATTGCGAATGTTGCTGCCTGACGGCAGCCTGATTTTGCTTTTGGCAAAATCAGGGGCGGGAGCAAGCCCCCGCCCTACAGTAACCGGGAGGAGGATGAATGATATGAACCCCGAAAAACTGATCGAGCTGGCCAAGGAGGCCATGACGCATGCCTACGCGCCCTATTCGGGCTTTTATGTGGGTGCCGCGCTGCTGTGTGCGGACGGGACTGTGTACCAGGGCTGCAACATTGAGAATGCCGCCTACGGTCCCACCAACTGCGCCGAGCGTACCGCCGTGTTCAAGGCCGTCTATGACGGACACCGGGACTTCACCGCCATCGCCGTCGTCGGCGGCAAGGAGGGGCAGATCACCGGCGCGTTCCCGCCCTGCGGCGTGTGCCGCCAGGTCCTGCGGGAGTTCGTGCAGGACGATTTCGTTGTTTACATGGGCGGCGCGGAGGGCTACACCGCCATGACCATGACCGAGCTCCTGCCCGCAGGCTTCAAAGCCAGCGAGCACATGGCATTGTAATAACTGACAACCCCGGCTTGCCGGGGTTGTCTATTTTTCTGAAACTGTCAATTTAAGGTTGATTTTTTTGTGAAAGTGTGCGAAAATATCAGACGGTATAACATACCGAAAAATATTTTGGAGGTTCAAAAAATGAAGAAGCTTATCGCTCTGCTGCTGGCTTGCGTTATGGTTCTGGGTCTGGTCGCCTGCGGCGGCAATGCTCCCGAGACCACCGCTCCCGCCGACGGCGAATCCACCCCCGAGACCACCGCTCCCGCTGTTTCCGAGGTCGCTTACAAGGTCGCTATGATCACCGACTACGGCGACATCACCGACCAGTCCTTCAACCAGACCACCTGGGAGGCTGTCAAGGCTTTTGGCGAGGCCAACGGCATTGAGTACGCCTACTACAGACCCCAGGGCGACTCCGACGCTGAGCGCGTTGGTATGATCGACGCCGCCATCGCTGACGGCTTCAACGTCATCGTCCTGCCCGGCTTCGCCTTCGGCAACGCCATCAAGGAGACCGCTCCCATCTACCCCGACGTCCTGTTCTTTGCTCTGGACGTTTCCGCCGCTGACTTCGGCGACTGGGAGATCCCCACGAACGTCTACTCCGCTGTCTACCAGGAAGAGCTGTCCGGCTACATGGCTGGCTACGCTGCTGTCAAGCTGGGCTACAAGCACCTGGGCTACCTGGGCGGCATGGCTGTCCCCGCTGTTATGCGTTTCGGCTACGGCTACCTGCAGGGCATCGAGGCCGCTGCTGCTGAGCTGGGCATCACCGGTGAGATCACCGTTGAGTACGTCTACGGCAACACCTTCTCCGGCGATGCCGACATCACCGCTGTGATGGACACCTGGTACGGCGAGAAGGGCGTTGAGGTCGTCTTCGCCTGCGGCGGCGGCATCTTGTCCTCCGCTGCTGAGGCTGCTGCCAAGGTCGGCGGCAAGGTCATCGGCGTTGACGTTGACCAGGCTGCCACCATCGACGGCACCTACGGCGAGGGCATGACTGTCACCTCCGCCATGAAGGGTCTGTATCCCACCACCGTTGACACCCTGACCGATGTCGTCCTGAACGGCAACTGGGCTGCCTACGGCGGCAAGATCGCTACCCTGGGCCTGGTCTCCGCTGATCCCGAGGCCAACTACGTCCAGATCCCCATGGGCTCCACTCAGTTCGCTGAGGGCTTCACTGCTGAGGATTACAAGGCTCTGGTCGCCGGTATGTTCGACGGCACCATCACCGTCTCCAACGACATCAGCGCAATGCCCGCTGTGACCTACGTCATCAACGTCTACGCTGACATCAAGTAATCTCTAAGCGACAATTACTCCTGAGGGCAGGCGAAAGCCTGCCCTTTTCGCGCCCATTTTTATTACTGTAGGAAATAATTAGTCTACAAAAGGAGATTTTTACAATGAAAAAGCTGATTTCCATGCTGCTGGCCCTGGCCATGGTTCTGACTCTGGCCGCCTGCGGTAATGGCGGCGGCAACACCCCCGAGGCCGGCAACACCACCTACAAGGTCGCCATGATCACCGACTACTCCGACATCACCGACCAGTCCTTCAACCAGACCTCCTATGAGGGCTGCATGGCCTACTGCGAGCCCAACGGCATCGAGTTCAAGTACTTCAAGCCCCTGCAGGACAACGACGCTGAGCGCATCGCCATGGTCGACGCTGCCATCGCCGAGGGCTACAACATCATCGTGCTCCCCGGCTATGCATTCGGCCCCACCATCGTGGCCTCCGCTGAGACCTATCCCGATGTGAAGTTCATCGCCCTGGATGTGGGTGCCGGTGATCTGGGTGAGGGCTATGCGGTCCCCGAAAATGTCTACTGCGCCGTTTACCAGGAGGAGCTGGCCGGTTACATGGCCGGTTACGCCGCCGTCAAGATGGGCTACAAGCACCTGGGCTTCATGGGCGGCATGGCCGTCCCCGCCGTTGTCCGCTTCGGCTACGGCTACATGCAGGGCATCGACAAGGCCGCCGCAGAGCTGGGCATCCAGAACGAGATCGTCCTGGACTACATCTACGCCAACAGCTTCTCCGGCGATGCCGACATCACCGCCGTCATGGACACCTGGTACCAGGAGATGGGCGTTGAGGCCGTGTTCTCCTGCGCCGCCGGTGCCTACTCCTCCGTGGCCGAGGCTGCTGCCAAGGTCGGCGGCAAGGTCATCGGCGTTGACGTGGACCAGAAGGCCATCATCGACGGCACCTACGGCGAGGGCATGACCCTGACCTCCGCCATGAAGGGTCTGGCCGCCACCATCGAGGACACCCTGAAGGACGTCATCGAGAACGACAACTGGGCTGCTTACGGCGGCAAGATCGCCACCCTGGGCCTGATCTCCGAGGATCCCGCTGCCAACTACGTCCAGCTGCCCCTGGAGTCCACCGCCTGGACCGAGGGCTTCAGCCAGGAGGACTACGCCGCTCTGGTCAAGGCCATGTTCGCCGGTGAGATCACCGTCTCCAGCGACCTCACCGCCATGCCCGAAACCGGCATCACCGTCAACACCTACGCCAACATCAAGTAAGCATTCTTCTCTTTGGGACCGGCATCTGCCGGTCCCATTTTCTTTTTCACGATTATGGAAAACTGCCCGGATTTCCCGTGTTTTTTCTGAAAAATCTTTTGCAAATTCGACAACAACATGTTATACTAACTTCGATAACTATGCCCGGTTCCGAAAGAGGGGACTGACCCGCCGGGCTTGAGGAGGTATGGCAATTGGAAAACTACGCAGTTGAGATGCTGCACATCACCAAGCGTTTCCCCGGTATCATTGCCAACGACGACATTACCCTCCAGCTGAAAAAGGGCGAGATCCACGCTCTGCTGGGTGAAAATGGCGCCGGTAAGTCCACGCTGATGAGCGTTCTGTTCGGTCTGTACCAGCCCGAGGAAGGCGAGATCCACATGGACGGCAAGAAGGTGGAGATCCGCAACCCCAACGATGCCAACGATCTGGGCATCGGCATGGTGCACCAGCATTTTAAGCTGGTGGAGTGCTTCTCTGTTCTCGACAACATCATCCTGGGCGTGGAGCCCTGCAAGAACGGCTTCCTGAATAAGAACGAGGCCCGCGTCAAGGTCCAGGAGATCTCGGAGCGTTACGGCCTGCAGGTGGATCTGGACGCCAAGATCGAGGATATCACCGTCGGTATGCAGCAGCGTACCGAGATCCTGAAGATGCTCTATCGTGACAACGAGATCCTCATCTTCGACGAGCCCACCGCTGTTCTGACCCCCCAGGAGATCGCGGAGCTCATGCAGATCATGCGCAACCTGGCCGCCGAGGGCAAGAGCATCCTCTTCATCTCCCACAAGCTGGCGGAGATCATGGAGGTCGCCGACCGCTGCTCCGTCCTGCGCAAGGGCAAGTACATCGGCACCGTCGAGACCAAGGACGTGACCCCCGAGGACCTGTCCCGCATGATGGTCGGCCGCGATGTCAAGGCCAAGGTCGACAAGGAGGACGCAAAGCCCACCGATGTGGTCCTGGATGTCAAGGGCATGTGTGTTGCCTCCAAGCGTCACAAGAAGAACGCCGTAAACGATGTCAGCTTCCAGGTCCGCCGGGGCGAGATCGTCTGCATCGCCGGTATCGACGGCAACGGTCAGACCGAGCTGGTCTATGGCCTGAGCGGTCTGGAGCCCCTGTCCGCCGGTTCCATCACCATGAACGGCACCGACATCACCAAGCTGCCCATCCGCAAGCGCAGCACTCTGGGCATGTCCCACATCCCCGAAGACCGCCACAAGCACGGTCTGGTCCTGGATTACACTCTGGAGGACAACATCGTCCTGCAGCGTTACTTCGAGCCCGAGTTCACCAAGTTTGGCTTCCTGCGCCGCAAGAACATCCGCAAGTACGCCGAGCGGCTCATCGAGCAGTTCGACGTCCGCAGCGGCCAGGGCCCCATCACCATCTCCCGCGCCATGTCCGGCGGCAACCAGCAGAAGGCCATCATCGCCCGTGAGATCGACAAGAACCCCGAATTCCTGATCGCTGTCCAGCCCACCCGCGGCCTGGACGTGGGTGCCATCGAGTATATCCACAAGCAGCTGGTCGAACAGCGCGATGCCGGCAAGGGCGTTCTGCTGGTCTCCCTGGAGCTCGATGAGGTCATGAACGTCTCCGACCGCATCCTTGTCATGTACGAGGGCGAGATCGTCGGCGAGTTCGATCCCAAGAACGTTACCGTCGAGGAGCTGGGCCTGTACATGGCCGGCGCAAAGAGGGAGGACAAGGCATGAAAAAGAACAATCTGCTGAAAAACAGCGGCGTCCAGTCCCTGATCGCATCCGTGCTGTGCATCCTGGTCGGTCTGCTGGTGGGCTACATCGCCCTGCTCATCATCAATGCAGAGGGCGCATGGAATGCCATCACCACCATCTGCAAGAACTTTTTGTATTACCCCAGCAAGCCCGCACAGATCAAGTATCTGGGCAACACCCTGGTCAAGACCGCACCTCTGCTGATGTGCGCCCTGTCCGTGCTGTTCGCCAACAAGGCAGGCCTCTTTAACATCGGTGCCGCCGGTCAGTATGTTGTCGGTGCCGGTGCCAGCCTGTACATGGCTCTGGCTCTGAACCTGCCCTGGTGGGCCTGCCTGCTGGGTGCCATCCTGGCCGGTGCCCTGCTGGGTGCTCTGTCCGGCTACCTGAAAACCAAGTTCAACGTCAACGAGGTCATCTCCTGCATCATGTTCAACTGGATCAGCCTGTACTGCGTCAACATGCTGCTGACCCAGGTCAAGGAGTCCACCTCTCCCTACACCGAGCATGTCAGCAAGATCAACCCCGGTGCGCTGCTGCCCTCCCTGGGCCTGGGCTCCCTGTTCTCCAACAACCAGTATGTGACCCTGGCCATTCCTCTGGCCATCGCCGTCGCCATCGGCATCTGGGTCCTGCTGGAGAAGACCAAGCTGGGCTACGAGCTGAAGGCCACCGGCAACAACAAGAATGCCGCCAAGTACGCCGGCATGAAGGAGAACCGCAACATCATCCTGACCATGGCCATCGCCGGCGGCCTCGCCGGTATGGCAGCCGCCCTGCTGTACCTGAGCGGCTATGAGCAGTGGTCCTGCTCCCAGGCCAGCGTCCCCGGCATGGGCTTCAACGGCATCGCCGCCGCCTTCCTGGGCGGTCTGAGCCCCATCGGCTCCATCTTCTCCTCCTACTTCATCCAGCACATCACCGCAGGCGGTGCTTATGTCGATAAGAACCTGTACTGCGCTCAGGTCTCCGATTTCATCTGCGCCCTGATCATCTACCTGTGCGGCTTCGTTCTGTTCATGAAGACCGCCATGAACCGCAGCCTGGATAAGCGCGACGAGAAGCGCAAGGCAAAAAATGAAGGAGGTAAGAAGTAATGGCTCTTCTGATTCAATATACCCTGATCTTTGCCTCCGTTCTGATGCTGGTGGCCCTGGGCGGCTGCTTCTCTGAGCATTCCGGCATCATCAACATCGGTCTGGAGGGCATCATGGTCATGGGTGCCCTGGGCGGCGCACTGATGATGCGCTACCTGCCCGACGGCACCGCCGCTCCCGTGATGATCGTCATGGTCTGCCTGGCCGCCGTGCTGTGCGGCGCGCTGTACTCCCTGCTGCTGGCTGTGGCTGCCATCAACTTCAATGCCGACCAGACCATCATCGGTACCGCCATGAACATGCTGGGTACCGCTCTGGCCACCGTCATCGTCAAGGCTCTGAACATGATGGTCGATGTGAACAACGTCTCTTCCTCCGTTGAGTACGTCAACCAGAAGAAGGCCTTCTATTTCAACGTCGGCTCCATGGAGCTGAGCTGGTTTATGATCATCGCCATCGCGCTGCTGGTTATCAGCCACATCGTGCTGTACAAGACCCGCTTCGGCCTGCGCCTGTGCGCCTGCGGTGAGCATCCCCAGGCCGCTGACTCCGTGGGCATCAATGTCTACAAGATGCGCTACGCCGGTGTCATCATCTCCGGCATCCTGGGTGGTCTGGGCGGCATCGTCTATATCACCTCCGGCGTTTCCGAGTGGAAGTTCGAGAACGGCGTCGCCGGCTTCGGTTTCCTGGCTCTGGCCGTTATGATCTTCGGTCAGTGGAAGCCCGTGAACATCGCCCTGGCCGCTCTGCTGTTCGGCCTGATGCGTGCCCTGTCCAATGTTTACGTGGCCTTCGACTTCCTGGCTGGCCTGAACATCCCCGGCACCGTCTACAACATGCTGCCCTATATCATCTCCCTGGTGGTCCTGATCTTCACCTCCAAGAAGTCCCGTGCCCCCAAGGCCGAGGGTATCCCCTACGACAAGGGAAGCAGATAAATTCCACAGAATCCCGGCCCGCTGCGTTATGCAGCGGGCCTTTTTCTATTTATCTGTAGGGGCGGATTGTGCGCATCTGGGTCTTTTGTGCGAAATGGGCAGAGGGAAGCTGAAAGAAAGTTTCAGAATTGGTCAAAATGCACAGGTTGTTTGTTAAGAAAGTATGAAGTTTGTGGAAGATTGCTGTTTGACGGAAGGGGAGCGGGGGAGTACAATGGTTGCATCGAATTAGTTGGTAAATACGGGTATATTTGGGGGATTTTTCCAGCAAATCCCTTTCAATTATTCACAAAATTTACCCACGGATTTGTGCGGCAGGCCGGTTCCCCGCCGGGCTGTCAAAAAAGAAAAGGAGGAACAAACATGAATTTCAAGCGCGTGCTGACGATGCTGCTGGCACTGTGTCTGGTTCTGAACATGGCCCTTCCCGGTGTGTCTGCGCTGACCGCCGGCCAGGACAACTATGTTGCGGGCCAGAACCCCACTGCATCCGAAAAGACCGGTGAGCCCATCCACATCACCACCCTGCGCGACGCCGTCCAGGCCCAGCCTGCGGTGAAGGCAGAGGGGGAATGGGTCGCCGAGCAGACCCAGGTCCCCAATGTGGACCTGCTGAACGCCGAACTGCCCCAGGGCGTGAAGGAGCTGGCCGAGGCCGCCGAGCTCTACGCCGCCGATGAGGTGGTTCCAGCATTCATCATCCTGGAGGAGAAGCCCCTGGCTGACACCGGCGTTTCCATCCAGGCTGTCCCCGCAAACAAGGAAGCCGATATGCTGGCCCAGCAGAACAAGCTCATCAATACCATCTCCAAGAAGGTGCTGGGTGAGAAGCTGGATGTCCGCTATCAGTTCACCTTCCTGTCCAACGCCATCTCCGTCAACGTGCCCTTCGGCAAGCTCTCTGAGATCGCCAAGCTGGACGGCGTCAAGACCGTCTTCCTGATGCCCGTCTACGACACCTGTGTGGTCAGCGACCCTGCCACCGCCACCTCCGGTGACATGATCGGCCTGCCCTCCGTCTGGGCCGACCTGGGCTACAAGGGCGAGGGCATGAAGATCGCCATCGTGGATACCGGTCTGGATCTGGACCATCCCTCCTTCGCGGATGCGCCCGTGCTCACCGATGCAAGCCTGACCATGGCAGACATCGAGGCCGTTCTGGACAAGCTGAATGCCGCCGAGCTCTATCCCGGCGTCTCCGCCGAGGATCTTTACTACTCCGAGAAGGTCCCCTTCGCCTTCAACTATGTGGATCAGAACCTGAAGGCCTCCCACGACTATGACGACCAGGGCGACCACGGCTCCCACGTCGCCGGTATCGCCGCCGCCAACGCCATCGACTCCACCAAGGTGGTCGGTGTTGCTCCCGAGGCCCAGGTCTATGTCATGAAGGTCTTCGGTGCCAACGGCGGTGCCTATCAGGACGACCTGATGGCCGCCATGGAGGACGCTCTGCTGCTGGATGTGGACGTCATCAACATGTCCCTGGGTGCCACCTCCGGCTTCAGCTCCGAGGACCCGGAGATCGATGCCATCTATGGCCGTGTGGAGTATTTTGACACCATCCTGACCATCTCTGCCGGTAACGAGACCCAGTCCTCCTACGGCAACATGTGGGGCACCGATCAGAACCCCACCTCCCATCCCGACTCCTCCGTGGTCAGCTCCCCCTCCACCTGGGGCGGCGCGCTGTCCATCGCTTCTGCGGACAACAGCCATGTGCTGACCACCTACCTGACCGTGGGCAACGAAATTTGTGCCTACTACGATGCTCTGGGCCTGTACACCGACTTCCGCTCCCTGGCTGGTGAGGAGCTGGAGTACGTCATGGTCCCCGGTCTGGGCGAGGCTGCTGATTTCGAGGGCCTGGATGTGGAAGGCAAGATCGCCGTCATCTCCCGTGGTACCATCAACTTCTCCCTGAAGCTCTACAACGCCGAGCAGGCCGGTGCCGCCGGTGTCATCATCTACAACAACGAGCCCGGCATCATCTATCTGCAGATGGCCAATGAGGATGGCTCCCTGAACGACGGCATCAGCGGCAATGTGCCCTGTGTGGCCGTTTCCCAGGCGGTGGGCGAGACCCTGGCCGCTGCCGAGACCACGAAGCTGGTCATCTCCTCTGAGGACGGCCCCGCACCCAGCGAGACCGCCGGTCAGATGAGCGACTTCTCTTCCTGGGGCGTCACCCCCTCCCTGGAGCTGAAGCCTGAGATCACCGCCATCGGCGGCAATATGTACTCCTGCTATGACCGTGGCCAGTACGGTCTGATGTCCGGCACTTCCATGTCCGCTCCCCAGCTGGCCGGTGCCGCCGCCCTGGTGCTGCAGTACCTGGAAGAGCAGTATCCCGACCTGGCCGATGCCGAGGAGCGGGACATTGCCACCGCGCTGCTGATGTCCACCGCCAAGCCCGTCATCGCTTCCGCGTCCAATGTGGAGGCCTCTCCCCGTCAGCAGGGTGCCGGTCTGGTGGATACCGCCGCCGCCGTTACCGCTGAGGCCTACCTGGCCGTTCCCGGTGAGGACCGCCCCAAGGCCGAGCTGGGCGACGACCCCGACCAGAACGGTATCTATCGCTTCTTCTTCGACATCCGCAACCTCAGCGACGAGGAGCAGATCTATGACCTGTCCGGCAGCCTGCTGACCGAGGATGTGGCCGACTACGGCTCCGTCGCCTTCATGGCCGGTTTTGACCGCGCCCTGACCGGCGAGATCACCTTCTCCGAGGATTCCGTCTATGTCGCCCCCAAGGGCTTCACCCGCGTGGAGGCCACCATCAAGCTGTCCGATGAGGACAAGGCCTGGATGGACCAGTATTACGACAACGGCATCTTCGTCGAGGGCTTCCTCTATGCAGAAAATACCACCGGCACCGGCGTGGAACTGAGCATGCCCTTCCTGGGCTTCTACGGCGACTGGACCGCAGCCCCCATCATGGACGATGGCTACTGGTACGAGGAGGGCTTCTGGGACGAGAACGCCATGCCTTCCGCCAACCAGTACTACCACACCGTCTGGACCGATCTGGGCGGCATGGACTGGGTCCTGGGCTTCAACCCCTACACCGGTCTGATGCTGGACGAGAACGGCGGCATGTACTACGATCCCGCCAACAACGTCATCTCCCCCAACGGCGACGGTGCCCTGGATTACATCCCCGAGATCTACGTCTCCCTGATGCGCAACGCCAAGACTCTGGACTTCATCTTCTCTGATGCCGAGACCGGTGAAGTTTACTTCGAGGCTGGCGACACCTATGCCCGCAAGACTTCCTTCATGGCAGCCTACGGCCAGATCGTGCCCTACCTGTACACCTGGTACCACGATCCCTGGAACTTTACCGATGCCAATGGCAAGGTCCTGCCCAGCGGCACCAAGCTGAACCTGACCATCGCCGCCACCGGCGATTACGACGTCCACACCGAGGACCTGACCGGCGACAGCATCGTGGTCCCCATCACCGTGGACACCCAGGCTCCCCAGCTGCTGGAGCTGAAGCCTGTTTCCGAGGCCTCCGGCAACTATCTGGAGCTGACCATAGCCGAGGATACCAACATTGCCGATGTCTTCGTCATGAACCCCTCCAACACCCGCATCATGGCCGAGAGCACCAACGCTGTGAACAACGGCGACGGCACCTTCACCATGAAGCTGGACATCACCGGCCTGGGCAGCGAGTTTATGCTGATCCTGTGCGACTACGGTGCCAACGAATCCGCCTACAATGTGACCTTCACCGGCGACGACAACCTGCCCGAGCTGGAGGAGGGCACCGTCTATGGCTACCGCGTCATGGACGACAGCTACACCGATGACACCCTCTACGGCTGGGTCGCCATCGATCCTGAGACCGCTGAGGTCACCACCCTGACCAGCGATTACCTGGAGTACTACGCCCTGACCGCTGCCGAGTATGCCGGCGGCTACGTCTTCGCCGTGGATGCCGGTTACAACCTGGTTGCCATGGTCCCCGGCGTGTGGAACCGCATGGAGATCTGCAACCTGGGCATGAGCATTGCGGATATGACCTTCGATGAGACCACCAACACCATGTACATGGTGGGCAAGGGTGACTTCGGCTCCCAGCTTCTGACCCTGGACCTGGCCACCGGCGAGGTCACCGGCCTGGGCACCATCTGGGAAGAGGTCATCTATGAGGATGGCACCAGCGATATGAACTATCCCAATGTGCTGTCCATCGCCGCCGCTGACGGCACCATGTACGCCATTATCACCGGTTCCTCCGCCCTGTACGCACTGAACACGGAGGACCTGTCCCTGGAGAAGGCTGTGGCTGTTGAGGGCAACCTCTACCCCTACTACAGCCAGTCCATGACCTATGATGCAGCCAATAACTGCCTGTACTGGGCCTACTGCACCTACAGCGCAGAGGGCTTTGCCCTGTACACCTTCGATCTGGACACCATGACCTACACCAAGGCCGATTTCGCTTCCAGAAGCGAGTATGTGGGCCTGATGATGATCGACGACACCGCCAAGCTGCCCGAGTGCGACGGCGAGAACTGCCCCGCCCAGCAGTTTGCCGATGTGGAGATCCCCAGCTGGTATCATGAGGGCGTTGATTTCGTGGTCGCGGGTGGCTACATGAACGGCACCTCCGAGACCACCTTCGCCCCCGCTCTGACCGTCAACCGCGCCATGGTCATCACCGTCCTGTACCGCATGGCCGGTTCTCCTGCCGTTTCCGGCACCCACGCTTTTGCCGATGTCCAGGCTGGCTCCTTCTATGAAAATGCCGTCATCTGGGGCGTGGAGAATGGCATCGTCAACGGCAAGTCCGCAAGCTCCTTCGCGCCCGGCGACGCCGTGACCCGTCAGGAGCTGGCGACCTTCCTGTACCGCTTCGCAGACTACATGGGCTGCGATGTGTCCAGCCGCTATGACTCCCTGGCCGCCTTCGTTGACACCGACGATGTGGCCGCCTACGCCGTGGTGCCCATGAAGTGGGCCGTCGGCACCGGTCTGATCAACGGCATGGATGCAAGCCACCTGGCTCCCATGGCCCAGAGCAACCGTGCCCAGCTGGCTGTGCTGCTGACCCGCCTGTATACCCAGATCCTGGGTGTCTACAATCTGGGCACCGGCGAGCTGTCCGGCCTGAAGCTGGCTCCTGAGAGTGTCCTGCTGAGCGTGGGCAGCACCCAGACCCTGACCGTGACCCCCGATCCCTGGAACGCCAAGCTGGGCGAGGTGGCCTTCGCCTCCACCGATGCGTCCGTGGCCACCGTGGACCAGAACGGCACCGTGGTGGGCGTCTCCGGCGGTGAGTGCGAGATCGTTGCCGTCTGCGGCGAGCTGACCGCCTCCGTCTCCGTGCGCATCGTGGATGTGCAGGGCATCGTCACCGCTTACAACTACTACTCCAACGCCATGGAGTACGGCTATTGGCTCACCCTGGATCTGGCTGACCTGAGCACCGTTTCCTACGGCGAAGCCTCTCCCGTGGACTTCATCGCCGCCGACTACAACGGCCACGAGAACAAGATCTACGGCTACGATTCCAACTACACCTTCTACGCCTGGGATCTGGATTCCGGCGATGTTCAGGCCATCGGCTCCGCCGGCAACAGCATCCAGATCACCGATATGGCCTACGACTACTCCAGCGGCATCCTGTACGCCGTGGGCGTGGACATCAACACCTACATGGGCAGCCTGTATCAGGTGGATATTCGCACCGGCAAGCTGCTGAACGCCGCCATGAGCATCGAGGGGCTGGCCTACTTCGGTCTGGCCATCGATCTGGAGGGCAGCATCTACATCCTGGATGCCGAGTCCAAGCTCTACCGGGTCACCGTGGAGGAGGGCATGGACTGGATGACCGGCGAGCCCACCCGCTACGCCATGGAGGAGCTGATCCTGGAGACCGGCTTCGGTGAGCTGAGCTACACCCAGTCCATGTGCTACGACCACAACAACGACCAGATCGTCTGGGCCGCCTGCGGTGCTTATTCCACCATGTTCTGGATGGATCCTGCCACCGGCGACTTCCTGGAGCTGGGCGGTCCTGAGGGCGATCAGTTCTTCGAGCTGATGGGCATCCACGCCGTTCCCGCCGAGATCCCTGAGCTGCCCGTGGTGGCTCTGGAGAATGCGGACCTGCCCGACACCCTGACCGTCATGGTCGGCGGCACCAAGGCCGCACCCCTGAGCATCTACCCCCTGAACGCCACCATCGAGTCCATCTCCTGGACCAGTGCCGATGAGACCATCGCCACCGTGGACGAGAAGGGCAGCATCACCGGCATCGCCCTGGGCGAGACCGAGATCACCGTCTCCATCACCGTGGGTGAGGAGGTCGTCACCGACACCATGACCGTCACCGTCATGGCCTCCGCCGACAACATCTACGCCTTCATCCTGACCGACTTTGCCACCATGGGCGGTCAGATCTGGGCCGAGATCCCCGACACCGCTCCCGAGGAGCCCAACTACCTGACCATGACCGACTGGTGCCTGGAGGCCGCCGAGTATGTCAGCGATCCCGACGGCAGCTACATCTACGCCTACGGCTACGATCCCTACGACTGGGAGGATACCAGCCGTTACCTGTTCACCATCGATCCTGAGTCCTTCGAGATCATCGAGACCGTCAACACCGGCATGGACCTGTTCATTTACGACATGTCCTACGACTACACCACCGGTACCATGTACGCCCTGGCCAGCTACAACAATGACGGCGGCGCAGACCTGTACATGGTGGACCTGAACACCGGCAAGCTGATCCTGGCCCACGCCATGGACAAGTTCTTCATGGGCATCGCTTTTGACGAGAACGGCACCCTGTACGCCGTGGATCAGTCCGAGATGGTCGAGGATCCCTTCACCTGGGAGGTCGTGGTTGCCGACTCCGGTCTGTACACCATCGACACCGCCACCGGTGAATATGAGCTGGTGGGCTATACCGGTCTGAAGAACAACATGTACACTTCTATCGCCTTTGACTTCGACACCGGCAACCTGTACTGGAACACCACCTACCGCCAGGACTTCTGGAGCCCCGTGGAGGCCAAGTTCTGCGTCATCGATGCCGAGACCGGTGCTGCCACCGATCTGGGCTTCATGGGCCCCTCCGGCTCCCAGGTCTCTGCCCTGATCGTCATCGCCGACGAGTACCCCGAGGCTCCCGAGCCCACCCTGAGCTCCGTCATCTTCCAGGAGAAGCTCTATGTGCTGTCCGCCGGTGAGTCTGCCGTGGTTGAGCCCCTGCTGATCCATCCCTCCTGCACCGCCGAGCTGACCTTTGCCTCCTCTGACGAGGCCGTGGCCACCGTGGACGGCGCGGGCAACATCACCGCCGTGGCTCCCGGCAACGCCGAGATCACCGTCACCGCCACATCCGGCGATGTGACCGTCTCCGACACCTGCAAGGTGGTGGTTCTGGCAGAGGATGCCGCCTTCACCGCCTTCGAGACCCGGACCAACACCTGGTCCACCATCGGCCGCATGGACCCCAGCCAGGTCGCGTCCGTCTCCGAGGCCCAGGATGCCGTCCTGGCCGCCGCCATGGTGGGCGACACCGTCTACGGCTACGATGCCCAGCACAACTTCTTCTCCATGGACGAGAGCTTCCAGCGCACCATCCTGGGCACCACCGGCCTGGAGATGGGTCCCAACACCGAGATCGACGTGGACTTCCTGGACATCCGCGGCATGGCCTACGATGCCGCGGGCGAGCGTCTGCTGGTCCTGGGCTCCAGATGCGTGGACATGGACGGCTGGATCGAGGAGTATCTGGGCGGCGCGGTCATCTATGAGGCCAACATGGAGACCGGTGCCCTGACCGAGCTGGTGACCCTGGATGAGAACCTGTACGGCGTTCGCGGCATGACTGTGGACGGCGATGGCAATGTCTACGTCTACACCGCCTTCGATGACTACTTCTCCGTCATCGACATGGAGACCGGCACCTACACCCACAAGTGCACCCTCCAGTCCCTGGGCATCTACGGCTCCTCCGAGCACAGCATGCCCATGGCCTACGATGCCGCCACCGGCCTGATCTACTGCCTGTTCACCGGCAACGGCAGCAACCATCAGCTGCTGAGCTTCAACCCTGCCACCGCACAGGTCAAGCAGCTGGGCGACATCGGTGAGCTCGTCTACAACGAGGACACCTGGATGGACGAAGGCCCCACCTTCTCCGCTCTGCTGATCAAGTAATCCAATCCCTGGCCCCCGGCTTTTGCCGGGGGCCAATTTCTTGACTTTCCCCGCCCATTGGGGTAAAATAGCGGAAAAACAAGGAGGAATGGATATGGTAAGGGAATTGATGCACGATCCGCTGTTCCTGGGGCGTAAGTCCCGGGCGGCCACGAAGGAGGACCTGCCCATCGGTCAGGACCTGCTGGAAACGCTCCTGGCCCACAGAGCCACCTGCGTGGGCATGGCGGGTAATATGATCGGCGAGACCGTGGCGGTCATCGCATTTTACGATGGGGATAAGCCCATGGTCATGTATAATCCGGAAATTCTGAAGGCGGAAGGGGAGTACCAGACCGAGGAGGGCTGCCTGAGCCTGCTGGGCGGGCCCCGGAAGTGCACCCGCTATCAGAAGATCAAGGTCCGCTGGGATAATGAGCAATTTCAGAAGCGGGTCAGGACCTTTACCGGCTGGACCGCTCAGATCATCCAGCACGAGGTGGACCACTGTAACGGCATTTTGATTTGAAGCAAACCAGCGGCAAGCATTTGCTTGCCGCTGGTTTACTGTTGCCGTGATATCGTTTCCACAAACTGTGCCAGAGTGGCTTCCCGTTCGCTCTTGTCGTATTTCGGCAGAGAGAGGAAGAAGACCTCCTCCTCCGGGAACAGCGCATCATACCGGCCCAAAATCGCAAGGACAATTTCCGTCAGCTCCCGATCTGTAGCGGCATCGATCCGTGTCAGTGCATCCTTCAGTTCCAACATTCATGCAGCACCTTCTCATTCCAAAATCCTGAGTTGACCAGTATCACGGTCAATAATTACAGTCACAATAACATAAAATATCGGTAATTGCAACCAATACTGGTCAGAAATTACCGAGGTGACACCATGGAACAGAAAATCAGACGGGATCGGAACATGGGAGATAATCTGCGCAGGCTCCGCGCCCAAAGCGGGCTGTCCCAGGAGAAGATTTGCGCGGAGCTTCAACGCCGGGGCTGCGACATCGGACGGACGACCTATGCCAAATATGAATCCGGTGAACTGAATATCCGCGCCAGCGTCATCATCGAGCTGAGAAAGTTTTACGGATGTACCTACGATGATTTCTTTGAGGGCCTGGATGTGCATCCAGACGGGGATGACGTATGATTTCTATAAAAAACAGCGGCAAGCGAAAGCTTGCCGCTGTAAAATTTTGTTCTTCCCAATACGCCGAGCGGAGACTAGCGACCAGTCGGGCGGTTTTACTCGACTTCCGTCGTGCAAGATCTTAAGACACGAGTTTGGTACCGGCCCTGCCGGTCGGGCGGTTTTACTCGACTTCCGTCAAGCAAAATCCCACAGTCACGAGTTTGCCCGCCGGGGCACCTGGTTTACTTGTGGGTGTTGGTGGAACGCAGGGTGACGTCGTGGGCACCGCCCTCGACGATGGAGACGGAGGAAACCAGAGTCAGCTTGGCGTCGCGCATCAGGTCGGGGATGTTCAGGACACCGACGTTGCACATGGTGGACTTGACCTTGTACATGGAAGCCTCGACGTTGTCGTGCAGGGAACCGGCGTAGGTGACGTAGGAATCAACGCCCTCCTCGAAGGTCAGCTTGCTTGCGCCGCCCAGGTCGTAACGCTGCCAGTTGCGGGCGCGGTTGGAGCCCTCGCCCCAGTACTCCTTCATGTAGGCACCGCCGATCATGACCTTGTTGGTGGGGGACTCGTCGAAGCGGGCGAAGTAGCGGCCCAGCATCAGGAAGTCGGCACCCATGGCCAGAGCCAGGGTCATGTGGTAGTCGTGGACGATGCCGCCGTCGGAGCAGATGGGGATGTAGATGCCGGTGTTGCGGAAGTACTCGTCACGGGCAGCAGCCACATCGATGACAGCAGAGGCCTGGCCGCGGCCAATGCCCTTGGTCTCACGGGTGATGCAGATGGAACCGCCGCCGATACCGACCTTGATGAAGTCTGCGCCGGCGTTGGCCAGGAACAGGAAGCCTTCCTTGTCGACAACGTTACCGGCACCGATCTTGACGGTGTCGCCGTAGTGCTCGCGGACCCAGGCGATGGTCTTGGCCTGCCAGCAGGTGTAGCCCTCGGAGGAGTCGATGACCAGCACATCGACACCAGCATTCACCAGAGCGGGAACGCGCTCGGCGTAGTCGCGGGTGTTGATGCCTGCGCCGACCAGATAACGCTTCTCGGAATCCAGCAGCTCCAGGGGGTTGGCCTTGTGGGAGGAGTAGTCCTTGCGGAAGACGAAGGAGCACAGGTTGTCATTCTCGTCCACGATGGGCAGAGCGTTCAGCTTGTGTTCCCAGATGATGTCGTTGCACTCGCTCAGGGTGCTGCCCAGGGGGGCGGTGATGAGCTTCTCGCGGGGGGTCATGAAGTCGCAGACCTTCTCGCTGCCGGTCATGCGGGAAACGCGGTAGTCGCGGCCGGTGACGATGCCCAGCAGCTTACCGTTGGCAGTGCCGTCGGCGGTGATGGCGATGGTGGAGAAGCCGTTCTTGGCCTTCAGAGCCAGAACATCCTGCAATGTGGCATCGGGGGTCAGGTTGGAAGCGGAGGTGACGAAACCGGCCTTGTAGCCCTTGACACGGGCGACCATGGCGGCCTGGCTCTCGATGGACTGGGAGCCGAAGATGAAGCTGATGCCGCCCTCCTTGGCCAGGGCGATGGCCAGGGTGTCATTGGAGACGGACTGCATGACGGCGGAGGTCATGGGGATGTTCAGGGACAGAGCGGGCTCCTCCACACCCTTGCGGTACTTGACCAGGGGGGTACGCAGGGAGACGTTGGCGGGGATGCACTCCTCGGAAGTGTAGCCGGGGATCAGCAGGTACTCGCTGAAGGTGCGGCTGGGCTCGGTGATAAAGTGGGCCATTGGACAGTTCCTCCTTAAAATATATGTCGTGTTATGGTGAAAAAAGATTTTTACGATTATACAGCAGAACCCTCACCGCTGTCAAGAAAATCTTTGTTTTCTTTCCCGTCAGGGTTGAGCTTTTTGAAGTTACCCATGACCTCGCTGACGCCGCTCATGACGGCGAAGCTGTGGGGGTACTTGCGGATGAGCTTGGAAAGGGTGGCGATCTGGCTCTTGTTGATGACGCAGATCAGGATGTTCTTCTCCTGGCCGGAGTACATGCCCTTCGCGGGGATCAGGGTGCAGGAGTGGTGGAGCTTTTCGATGATGTCCCGGCTCAGCTCCGTGGGGTAGTCGGTGATGATCTCAAAGCGGATGGCACTGCGGCCGGATTTGAGCATGTTGTCGGAGACCGTGCTGGACATGAAGCTGTAGAGGATGCACAGGATCACGGGCTCGATCTGGTAGCCGTAGACGAAATAGCTGATGCAGGCCACGCAGACATTGATGACGAAGGTCACATAGAAGAAGTTCAGGTCGGGACGCTTGATGCGGACCAGGCTGGCCACATAGTCCATGCCGCCGGTGTAGGAGCTGCACTTGACCAGGAAGCCGTAGACCGCACCGGAGATGATACCGGCGACCAACGGACCCAGAATGGTGCTGGTGCCGTTTTCTGTGGAGTAGGCAAAGGCACTCAGGTCCAGCTTTTCCAGGACCACCAGCATCACGGAGAAGGTGACTACGTAGACCATGGACCGGACGGCCAGCTTGCGGTTGACGAATTCAAAGACCAGCAGCGACAGGGGAATGTTGATGATCAGGGAGAGGTAGCCCACATTCAGACCGAAGAGCTCCTGGACGATGGTGCAAAGACCGTTCAGACCGGAAGGAGCAAAGCGGTTGGGGAAGACGAAAATGTGGTAGCTCAGGGCGTTGCCGCAGGCCAGCAGCAAAATAACGGCGTAGGTGAGGACCTTGCGCAGGGTGATGGGCTGTCTCGGTTTCATGGCAGATGCTCCGTTGTGCATGGTTTTTTGTGGTTGTTATGACAGATTTATGATAGCATACGGGTTTTTCCCGGTCAATCCCACAAAATTTCACAATAAAACCCGTGCAAAATATACCAAAACGGGCAGTGTATTTTGGTGGAGTACAAGTGTGCTTGCGAGGCAGTGTGGCGGTTAAAGGAAGAGAAAGAGCCTATTCAAACGGCTCGAATTCCATACGCCGAGCGGATACTAGCGACCAGTCGGGCGGTTTTACTCGATGGAAAGTCAGCACGATCCAAAGGCTCGCGTTGTCAGCGGCGACTCGCCGCCAAATACGCGAAACAAATGTTTGCAATTTGGGAAAAGGTATGCTATAGTATATACGAACAAAGTTTTGGAGGGGATGAATATGCCTCGTACTTCCGATAAATCTGAGCTGATCCTGGAATTCGTCAGCAATTTCATACAGGAAAACGGCTACGCGCCCTCGGTCCGGGAGATCGGTGCGGGTGTGGGCCTGCGGTCTACCGCGTCCGTGAGCTACCACCTGCGGGCGTTGCAGGATAAGGGCCTCCTCCAGGGCGGCGAGAGCAAGGGCCGCAAGCGGGCCATTGCCACAAACGCCCGGGCGGGGCAGATCCCCGTGGTGGGTGTGGTCACTGCCGGTGTGCCCATTCTGGCCGTTGAAAATCAGGAGGGGACCATGGCCTGGGACGGCGAGCCCGGGTGCTTTGCCCTCCGGGTCCGGGGTGACTCCATGATCAATGCGGGCATTTTGTCCGGCGACAAGGTTGTGGTCCGCCCCCAGCAGACCGCCGACGACGGCCAGATCGTGGTTGCCCGCATCGGGGACGAGGCCACCGTCAAGCGTCTGCGCCGCCGCAGCGGCAAGATCTGGCTCATGCCCGAAAATGACAACTACGAGCCCATCGACGGCACCGAGGCCGAGCTCATCGGCCTGGTCAAAGCTGTGGTCCGGGAATACTGATGATTGGAACCGCCCGTAAGGGCGGTTCTTTTGCGAAATTTTAACTTTTTGTGAAGTGCTTTACATTTGCCGTCGGACAGACTATAATATCTTAAGAATTCTTAAGAATTTCTGTGACGGGTTTCCGAAACTTCCGTGAACAATTTTTGAAAACGGTTGCAATCGGTTTTCCTGCGGATATAATAGAGACAGAATCTTTCCGACAAGGTGATCCTTATGAATAACATTGGCAATCGGCTCAGACAGGCCGGAATGAATATCATCGGCGCGATCCAGCGATTTATGGCGGGCCGCTACGGTACCGACCGGCTGAACATCACGATGCTGGTGGTGGGCTGCGTGCTGTGCTTTGTGCAGGTCTTTACCCCCGACGGTGTGGATGTGGTGCTGATGATCCTTTCCGAGGTTCTGCTGATCCTGTCGCTGCTGCGCTGCTTCTCCCGCAATACCTACAAGCGTTACAACGAAAACCGCAAGTTCCTGCTGCTCATCGACCGCATCAAGGACCGCGACCACCGCTACTACGCCTGCCCCAAGTGCCGCCAGACCGTCCGCGTCCCCAGGGGCAAGGGCAAGATCTCCATCACCTGCCCCAAATGCCGGGAGAAGTTCATCAAAAAGACTTAACACGGAAAAACACGCCGCGAAAGCGGCGTGTTTTTGTTTGTGATTCTATCACTTCACCTGTCGGGCGGGTGGCATTGCCCCCGCCGAACGGGTTGGATGTTTGCCTGTATCATTATGATCCGTCATTGCGAGGCCGAAGGCCGTGGCAATCCCGTGGTAAACCGCATGGGTCCTTCTGTTTTTGGATTGGCATTTGTCCGGCCTGGTCGGCGGGGTCAGTGACCCCGCCCTACAAAAAAGCACCCGTAGGGGCGACCCTCGGTCGCCCGTGGATTTTGCCAAAGCAAAATCCATCGCCGAAAGGCGAAAATACGGTTATTTTCCTTCGGAAAATCCGAAAAACTACGTTTTTCGGCGGGCGAGCGAGGCTCGCCCCTACAATTCTTTCCGGGAAGCAGGTTCTTTGATGGCCTGAAAAAAACACGCCACATTTTGTGGCGTGTTTTGCTTGCTCAATTTTCGTTCTTTCCCGCGAAACGCTTCCTGAAAATGCGTCTGCGGAACAGGAACACTGTGTAGCCCAGCCACAGGGTGAAGAAGATGCCGCAGGCGATGGCCGCGTTCATCAGGGACCGGCCCGCGAAGCTCAGCAGCAGGAGCAGGGGCGCGATCATCACCATGGCGGGGAAATTCGACAGGATGTACAGGCTGGAGGTGGGGGAGCGCAGGCCTGGATCGATCTCCTTCATGAGGATCATGCCGTTGGAGGCGGTGCCGGTGAAGGTGCCGAAGCTCATAAGGAAGAACTCGTGCTCGAAATCCTTGAAGCACTCCTTGGCCACCTTTCGGATGTAGACATAGGTCGCCAGGGTGCCCGCCAGACTCAAAATGACGATGGGCAGGATGTAATTTTTGATGTCGTTGATCTGGATGGCGGAAACACCGGCCACGATCATCAGATCGAAGGAGAAGCCGGAGATCCGGTCCATCTGGTAGTTGTTGATGTACTCCCGGTGCATCAGGCTGTATCTGCGCAGCAGCTTCACCACGAACCGGATCACCATGCCCGCCAGGGAGGCCCACAGGAAATTGAAGCCCCAGGCGATGGAATTGGTGAAGTCCGAGAGCGCGCCCAGCAGGCACATGAAGCCGAAGGACAGGGCGTAGGCCAGAGCCACGAAGCCCGCCTGGAGGGTGAATTTGTCCACGGATTCGCTGTCGGGGATCTCGCCGCCGCTGGGATTGGTCTGGTCGATGAATTCCCCGTCGGGCCGGGCGGGGCGGATGTGCAGGGTGCCCCGCTTCTTATAGATGTTGATGTAGAGCACGCCGAAGACCGAGGCCACCACAAAGCCGATGGAGGCCAGGGACAGGCCGAAGCTGCCGTTTCCGGCGAACTGGGCGGCGGGGGTGTTGGTGAAGTTGATGTCCCAGCTCAGGGCGTTGCCGGGACCCTGACCGAAGGCCAGGGGCAGGATCAGGCCGCAGACGTAGGAGATGACTCTGCCCCCCTGGGTCAGCAGGAAGAGGATCAGAGTCAGGCCCAGACCCACGAAGGCCTGGAGCATATAGGTTCCGCCCTGGAGGGCACCGTACTCGATGACCTGGGTGCGGGTGGTTTTGTGGGTGCTTTTTTCGGTCTTCAGGGACATGGCGGCAAAGCCGATGGCCAGACAGTGGTAGGTGATGACCTGCATCAGCCGGTTGTCCACCAGGAGGATGCCGAACTGCTTGCAGGTGATATCCACCGCCAGCAGCACCGCGCCGCCCAGCAGGGCAGAGGGGACCAGGCATTTGCAAAACAGCGGAATGGTCCGGCGCAGGATATTGCCCACCATCATAAACATCAGAAGCAGACCGATCTGCACAAGAAATGCCCAAACGGCATCATAATTGGCCAGGGTAAAATCCCAGCCGGCAGCAGCATTCATGCGTTATCAGCTCCTATCGGTATAAGATATGTTATCAGTATATACCTGCGGCGGAGCTTTGTCAACAAAAGGGGCGTTAAAGACTTTTTTATGGAAAAAACGGTCGAATTTATGGCGCATTGGGTGATTCTTTCTCTGCGAAGCCCCGGAAAGCTCCACCGCGCAGAAAAACATCCGATCCTCTCAGACTTGGAGGACCGGATGTTTTGGACCGTTATGGAAGGGGCGGTTACTGCTCCCGGAAGGTGATGGTGCCGTTTTCCGCGTCCATGGCATCGACGATGGCCAGGGACTCCAGCTGGTAGCCCAGGTTGCGGATCACACGGCCGCCGATCTGGAAGCCCTTCTCGATGGCGATGCCGCAGCCCTCGACGGTGGCACCGGCGGACTCGGCGATCTGGATCAGACCCTGCAGGGCGCAGCCGTTGGCCAGGAAGTCGTCGATGATGAGCACATGGTCGTTCTCGCTCAGGAACTTCTTGGACACGATGACCTGGTTCTTGTTCTTGTGGGTGAAGGATTCCACCTCGGCCACATACATCTCGCCGTCGATGTTGATGGACTTGGACTTCTTGGCGAAGACCAGGGGGGCATCAAAAACCAGGGCCACGAAGGCGGCGATGCCGATGCCGGAGGCCTCGATGGTCAAAATCTTGTTGATGGGCTTACCGGCGAAGCGACGCTTGAATTCCTCGGCCATCTGGACCATCAGCCGGGGGTCCATCTGGTGGTTCAGGAAGCTGTCCACCTTCAGCACATTGCCGGGCTTCACAACGCCGTCCTTTGCGATTCTCTCTTCTAAGAAGTTCATATCTTTCTATCTCCCTTATGTCAGTTGGATTTCTGGTTTCACTGCGGTTGGGTCGTATATAGCTTTTTCAATATACCACACGGAAGTCCGGTTGTAAATCGTGGAAAGTACAGATTCTTTTGACCTTTTCCCGTCGATGTTTGGATAAATCAGGAAAACACTGTCATAATGTTGGGGATTTTTCCTTGTGTGCGGTTGTATTTTGCTATATCCTCCAGTTTACATTCTCCCGGCGCGATGGTATACTGAAATGGTAAAATTTATAGAAAGAGAGGTTTCTTCATGAAGAAAACCAATCAGCTGTCCGAAGCTGCATTCAAGCTCGACGGCAAAATGCCTCTGTCCCAGGCCATCCCCCTGGGTCTTCAGCATGTCCTGGCCATGTTCGTTGGCAACCTGACCCCCCTGCTGATCATCACCGGCACCTGCGGCATCGCCAGCGGCGAGTTTGCAGAGCTGCAGCTGCACCTGCTGCAGAACGCCATGCTGGTGGCCGGCATCGTTACCCTGGTCCAGCTCTTCTCCATCGGCCCCATCGGCGGTAATGTTCCCATCGTCATGGGCACCTCCTCCGGCTTCCTGGGCGTTTTCAACTCCGTTGCCGCCACCATGGGCGGCGGTGTCATCGCCTACGGTGCCATCATGGGCGCGTCCATCATCGGCGGCCTGTTCGAGGGCGTCCTGGGTTTCTTCCTGAAGCCTCTTCGTAAGTTCTTCCCCGCCGTGGTCACCGGCACCGTGGTCATGTCCATCGGTCTGAGCCTGATTAGTGTCGGCATCAACTCCTTCGGCGGCGGCAATGCTGCCAAGGACTTCGGCTCCATGGAGAACCTGCTGCTGGCCATCTTCGTGCTGGCCATGATCCTCTACTTCAAGCACGGCACCACCGGCTTCACCAGCTCCTCCTCCATCCTGCTGGGCATCGCCTGCGGCTACCTGGCCTCCTTCATCATGGGTCTGGTTCTGCCTACCACCGGCGTCACCGCCGACGGCGTGGAGTACACCAAGGCCTGGGTCCTGAACTGGGACAAGGTCGCCAATGCCGCCTGGTTCGAGATCCCCAAGATCATGCCCATCAAGCCCATCTTCGACATGCGCGCCATCCTGCCCGTGATGATCATGTTCATCGTCACCGCCGTTGAGACTGTCGGTGACATCTCCGGCGTTATGGAAGGCGGCCTGGGCCGCGAGGCCACCGACAAGGAGCTGTCCGGCGGCGTCATCTGTGACGGCATCGGCTCTTCCTTCGCCGCTCTGTTCGGCGTCCTGCCCAACACCTCCTTCAGCCAGAACGTCGGTCTGGTGGCCATGACCAAGGTGGTCAACCGCTTCGCCATCTCCACCGGCGCCATCTTCCTGATCCTGTGCGGCCTGTGCCCCAAGCTGGGTGCTCTGGTCTCCATCATGCCCCAGGCTGTCCTGGGCGGTGCTGCCGTCATGATGTTCTCCTCCATCGTCATCAGCGGTATCCAGCTGATCACCAAGGAGCCCCTGACCGGCCGCAACCTGTCCATCGTGGCTGTCGCCCTGGGCGTCGGCTACGGCATGGGTGCCAACACTGCCATCCTGAACTTCGCTCCCGAGGCTGTCAAGCTGATCTTCGGCGGTTCCGGCATCGTTCCCGCTGCCATGGTCGCCATCCTGCTGAACATCCTGCTGCCCAAGGATAAGGCAGAGTAATTTCTCTACATCGCAAAATCCCCCGAACCGACCGGTTCGGGGGATTTTTTATTGCGGTAAGTCCGGATAAACAACGATTTTTGCATGAGGATACCGCTGTGCCAGGGGGCGCAGGTATCCCCTTTCCAGCAGAATTGCCACATGGCGGCGGGTGATGGGGGTGTCCCCGTCGATGCCAAGACACTCCAGCACCAGCTCCAGCCGATGGCAGACCTCCCGGGCGGGCTTTCCCAATCCATGGGGCCCCCAGACCACGATGATCTCGTCTGTGTTTTCCGGGATGACCGGCTCCGTGGCGTTGGGGAATTTCAGCGGCTTATGCTTGGACCCGTCCGCCTCCACCAGCACCACATCCGTATGCTTGCAGACGGTGCGGAAGGTCTCCGGGGAGAGCGCGCGGAACTTGATCCCCGCCGGAATTCCCGCCATGGCGTATCCGCTTTCCTCCAGGGCCCGGAGGATGGTGTCCGCATCATCCGTCAAAAGGGTATCCGCCTCGATGAACATGTGAGTGGTGGTGGTCACCAGGACGGTTTTCCCCTCCGTGCGGTATTGTTCCGCCAGCTTTTTGATGAGGGTGGTCTTGCCGCCGGAGCCCACAACGGCGATGATCATAGGCCCAGCTCCCACTTCCGCTGGAGGATGGCCTCCAGGACGCCGCCGGCGATGCACCGGGCCTTGTCGGAGATGGTGAAGCAGTTGCCCAATTCCTCGCTTCTGGGGTCGATGTCCGCGATTTTAAAGCCCACGGTCACCGGGTAGCCGTCCCGGATCAGCCCCCGGAGAATGCCGTCCAGAGTCGCTTCCACGGGGACTGCGCCATTTTCCGTTTCCACCAGAGCGATGACCTCGCCCTTTTTGACGGTATCGGTGATTTTCCGGACATTGCGCAGAATGCCCTCGGCGGGACAGTGGATGACCCGCTCTTTTCCATAGCCGCCGATGATGCCGGGGATGCCGGTGTTGGGGGCGGCAGTGCCGGACCAGAGGACCCGGCCCAGGTGATGGCCCCGCTTGGTCTCCACCACCGCATCCACATCCACCCCCGCCGTGAAGCCGGGGCCCAGGGCCACGGTGATGGGTGCCAGCTCCCGGCTGGTGCCCAGATTCTTCTTCGCCAGAATGGCATCCACCACGGCCAGGGGCTTCAATTCTTTGATGGCTTCCCCCGCCGGGTCCACCAGCACGGTCAGTTTTCCTTCGGACAGAAGCTGTCGGGCCTGTTCCAGGGTTTCTGCCCGATGGCAGGTCAGGTCCTCCACGGTCTGGCTTCCCTGGTAAACGGCCTCACAAAAGGAGACATTGCGGCGGATGGCCGAGGGATACGGGGCTTCCAGGATCAGGACCCGGAAGCCGCTTTTTTTCAGCTTGTAGATCGTTCCGGTGGCCAGATCGCCGCCGCCCCGGACGATGATGAGATGTTCCATAGTTTACTCCAAAATGATGTAGGATTCTTCCCATTCGGTCACATAGCCGATGATGGCCGCATTGGGGATGGTCTGCTTCAGATGGGCGAGGCAGGCCTCCGCCTGGTCCTGAGGCAGGGCGAAGAGCAGTCCGCCGCTGGTCTGGGGATCGTAGAGGATATCCTCCATGGCCCGTGAAATCTTTCCCCGGACCGCCACCCCCGCCTGGGCGTATTCCCGGTTGCGGTAGGCTCCCGCAGGGACCAGACCCATGGAGGCCAGCTCCAGAGCCTCGGCGTGATAGGGCACCCGGTCCACCTGGATGTGGATGGTGCAGTTACTTCCCTGGGCCATCTCGTAGCTGTGGCCCATCAGGGCAAAGCCCGTCACATCGGTGCAGCTGTGGACTTCATACTGGACCATGATATCCCGGGCGGCCTTGTTCAGGGTCGCCATCTGGGTATAGATGCGGTCCATGACCTCCTGTTCCACCATGTCCGCCTTGGCGCCGGTGGTGAGGATGCCCACGCCCAGGGGCTTGGTCAAAATCAGCACATCGCCGGGCTTGGCGTTGGAGTTCGTCAGCACTTTTTTAGGATGCACAAAGCCGGACACCGCCAGACCGTAGATGGGCTCCGCGCCCCGGATGGTGTGTCCGCCGGTGATGATGGCCCCGGCCTCGTAGGCCGCATCGTAGCCGCCCCGGAGGACCTCCCGGATGGTCTCCTCCGCCATGCCCTCGGCGGCGCAGAGGATGTTCAGGGCCAGCTTCGGCTCGCCGCCCATGGCGTAGACATCGCTGAGCGCGTTGGTGGCGGCGATTTTGCCGTAGAGGTAGGGATCATCCACAATGGGCGGGAAAAAGTCCGTGGTCTGGATCAGGGCGGTGTTGTCGTCCAGCACATAGACGCTGGCATCGTCGCTCTTGTCGTAGCCCACGATGAGCCGGGGATCGGAGTGGGCTTTGAAGCCGTCCAGCATCTTCGCCAGGGTCCCGGCACCCATCTTGGCACCACAGCCGGCGCAGCCCGCCAGCTTGGTCAGTTTCACTTCCGTTTCCATATCAGGGCTTGATGATCTGGGCGGCGTTTTCCATCCGCTCGACAATGTCATACATGTTGGTCACGCCGCCGACGGCCAACTTTTCCTTCAGGCCGTAGAAATCCAGGCAGGTGCCGCAGGTGAGGATGGTCACGCCCTCACTCTCCAGCAGCTTCAGGTCCTCCAGGGTGTCCGCGCCCTCGCAGGTCAGGTACGCGCCGGTGTTGTAGCACAGGATGGTGTCGGGGAGCTGATCCTGCCTGGTCAGGGCAAAGACGAAGGCCTTCATCAAAGAAGTGCCCAGCTTGCTGTCGCCGGTTCCCATCACATTGGCGGACAGGACCACCAGCATGCCCTTTCTCCGGGCATCCACGGCGCAGACGATCTCCTCTTCCTTCCCCTCTGCGGCATCGCCGGCGACGGTCATGATGACGGCGTACTCCTGCTCCGCCTTCTTATCGGCGGACACGGTGAAGCCCCTGTGCTCGGCAAAGCGGGTCAGATTCTGCACGGCGATCTCATTGTCCACCTGAACGGTGAGCACATCGCCGGGATTCAGGCCTTCGGCGGCCTTCTTGGCGTTGACGACGGGCAGGGGACAGGCCATGCCGCGGCAATCGATGATTTTTTCCATCGTTTATTCCTCCAGAGCCAGCTCCCGCAGGGCGGAAACGGCGATTTTGATTTCTTCCATGGTGTTGTAGTGGGAAAAGCTGAACCGGACTGCGCCCTGCTCTACAGTTCCAAGAGCTTTGTGCATCAGGGGCGCGCAGTGGGCACCGGGCCGGGTGGCGATGCCGTACTGCTCCGATAGGGCATCGCTGACCTCGCCGGAATCGTAGTCCCGGACATTCAGGGAAACGATGGCACAGCGGTCCATGCTGGTGAAATCCCCGTAGACTTTGATGCCGGGGATCCGGATGACCTCCTGATAAAAGGCCGTCATCAGCTCCCGCTCCTTTTCCCGGACGGTCTGCGTTCCAATTTCCAAAAGGTGCCGCACCGCCGCTCCCAGGCCCGCAATGCCGTGGCCGTTCAGGGTTCCCGCCTCCAGGGCCGTGGGCATCCGAGGCGGATGGGCACGCAGATAGGTCTGCACACCGCTGCCGCCGGAGAGGAGCGGGCGGATTTCGAGCCCGGAGCGGACATAAAGGCCGCCGGTGCCCTGGGGACCCAGAAGCCCCTTGTGCCCGGTGAAGCAGAGGATGTCGATGCCCATTTTCTGCACATCGATGTGGAAAACTCCGGCAGTCTGGGAGGCATCGACGATATAGATCAGTCCCAGCCTTCTGGCGATGGCACCGATTTTTGCGATATCCAGCAGGTTTCCCGTGAGATTGGAGCCATGGGTGGTGACGATGGCCTTTGTATTGGGCCTGATTTCCCGTTCAAAATCCTCATAGCGGATATTCCCCAGGGAATCCGCAGGGAGGATCGTCAGCTCCACGCCCTTGTCCTCCAGCTCGTAGAGGGGACGAAGCACGGAGTTGTGCTCCAGAGCCGTGGTGATCACATGGTCGCCGGGATTCAAAACACCCTTGATGGCGGTGTTCAGGGCCTGGGTGGAATTGGCGGTAAAGGCGATGCGCTCCGGGCTTTCCGCGCCGAAAAGCTGGGCCAGTGCCGCCCGGGCATCGTAAATGATCCGCGACGCGCTCAGCGCACCGCCGTGAACACCCCGGCCGGAATTGCCGAAGGACTGCATGGCCTGAACCACCGCCTGAATGACGCAGTCGGGCTTGCGCAGGGTGGTGGCGGCGTTGTCGAAATAGATCATAGCCCCTCCTCAGACCAGGCAGTGGTAAATGCCCTGGGGGGTGATGCCGCTCGCCACCATCAGCTCCAAAAGGGCATCCTCGCTCTCATTTTTCGCGCACCAGGCCAGACCGCAGTCGGCGGAGATGGTGCCGGGCACGGGGATCAGCCGCCCGTCCGTGCCGGAATCCTTGCAGATGCGCTCCATGGCCATGGCGGCGGTGGTGGTATAAAAGGTGATGACCAGCTTTTCTGTCTTTTTAATCATGGCAAAGCCCTTTCAGCAGCTCCAAGGTTTCAGGGGTGTCCGCGTCCGCCAGCTCGAAGGCCGTGGTGACCTGGACGGTGTGGACTGAATCCGGGTACTTCTGGGCCACATAGCCGCCGCCCTTCCCCTCCGGCAGGGCCAGCAGCTCCGGAAACGCCCACCGGGGGAAGAGCACGGGACTGCCCGGGATATCTTCAAAGCTGGGCCTGAAGATGAGCTTCTGAAAGGTCCGCCAGTTTTCAAGCATGATCTCCACGGTGCACCGGCACAGCAGGGGCTGATCGCCGGGGACGAACATACAGCAGTCCACATCCCCCAGAGCCTCCAGACCCAGCCGGACGGTGTCGTTTCGATGGGGAAGCTCATGGAGCACCACCGGGATGCTGAGACTGCGGCAGATTTCTGCCACATCCTCATGGCGAGTAACCACCACCCGCACATCAAAGAGGCCCTCTGTGGCCTCCACCGCCCGCAGGAACATGGGCTTTCCGTGAAAATCCGCCATCAGCTTGTTGCCGCCGAACCGTTTTCCCAGTCCCGATGCCATGATGACACAGCCGGTCCGTGGAAAATGTTCCCGGTACAGCCGCTGATTTTCCCGGATGCAGGCATTGCGATAGGCGATGTACTGCTGAAGCCAACGTTTTCCCTGGGACGTCAGAACACTGCCGCCGCCGTCCTTTCCGCCGGTGCTGCGCTGGGTCAGGGGGAAGCCCAGATTGGCCTCCGCCTGCTTCAGGAGCTTATTGGCCTTGGAATAGGCCATCTCCATCTCCATGGCGGCGGCGCGCAGGGAGCCGGTCCGCTCGATGGCCCGCAGGAGCTGCATGGGCCCCTCGCCGAAGAACTTATTGCCATCGTCGTCGGTGAAGATAATTTTGGTGACAGACTTCATAGGGAACTCCAATCGTTATATTTTCAAAAGTATAACGCTATTGTACCAAATCCACTTCCCAAAAGCAACACAAACTGCTATACTGTATATGAGAAAGTACGCAAAAACGACAAAAGGAGTATTTGCTTATGATAACCATACAGAAATATATCCGTGCCCAGTCCCTGGAGGAGGCATGGCAGCTCAACCAGAACAAGCGCAACCGCATCCTGGGCGGCATGCTCTGGCTCCGTCTGGGCAAGGGAACCGTCAACACCGCCATCGACCTGTGTGACCTGGGCCTGGATACCATCGAGGAAACTGCGGAACAGTTCTCCATCGGTGCCATGGCCACCCTGCGCGATATTGAAATGCACGCGGGCCTGAACGCCTATACGAGCGGTGCCGTTGCCAACGCCGTGAAGGACATCGTGGGTGTCCAGTTCCGGAACATGGCCACCGTGGGCGGCAGCATCTGGGGCCGGTTCGGCTTCTCCGATGTGCTGACCGTCTTCCTGGCCCTGGACAGCTATGTGGAGCTCTACAAGGGCGGCATCGTCCCCCTGGAGGAGTTTGCCAAAATGAAAAAGGACAACGACATTCTGGTTCGCCTGATCGTGAAGAAGACCCCCTGCAAGGTGGTCTATTCCGCCATGCGCAACCAGCGCACGGACTTCCCCGTGCTGGCCTGCGCCGTTTCTCAGATGAACGGCGAATACCGGGCCTCCATCGGTGCCCGTCCCGGCCGGGCCATGCTGGTGCGCCGTGACAACGCCGAGGGCTTCGCCGCCTTCGTTGCCGAAAACACCCCCACCGAGGGCAATCTGCGGGGCAGTGCCGCCTACCGCACCCACCTGACCCGCGTTCTGGTGGAGCGGTCCATGAATGAACTGGAGGGCAAGTGATATGGAGATCAAACTGAAGCTCAACGGCAAAAACATCACCGCTTCTGTGGAAGCCGATACCGTCCTGCTGGACTTCCTGCGTAACCACGGCTGCCTCTCCGTCAAGCGTGGCTGCGATACCTCCAACTGCGGCCTGTGCACCGTGCTGATGGACGGCAAGCCCATCCTCTCCTGCTCCACCCTGGCCGTCCGGGCCGACGGCCACGAGATTTTCACCCTGGAGGGCCTGCAGGCAGAAGCGTCCGACTTTGTTGGCTTCATCGCCGACCAGGGCGCGGACCAGTGCGGCTTCTGCAACCCCGGCTTCGTGATGAACACCATCGCCCTGCTCCGGGAGAATCCCGACCCCACCGATGACGAGATCCGGGCCTTCCTGGCCGGTAATCTCTGCCGCTGCTCCGGCTATGACGGACAGCTCCGTGGCATCCGGGCCTATCTGAATTCCCGGAAAGCATAAGGAGGCAGCTATGGAACATAAGGAATACAAATCCATCAATAAGTCCGTCCGCAAGAAGGACTCCATGCAGCTTCTGCTGGGCAAGCCCGTCTACACGGACGATGTGACCCCCAAGGACGCCCTGGTGGTCAAGATCCTCCGCTCCCCCCATGCCAACGCCATGGTGGAGTCCATCAACACCGCCGCCGCCAAGAAGGTCCCCGGTGTGGTGGACATCTACACCTGGGAGGATGTGCCCCAGACCCGCTTTGCCATCGCCGGTCAGACCTTCCCGGAGCCCTCTCCCTATGACCGGCTGATCATCGACCGCCATGTGCGCTTCTCCGGTGATCCCGTGGCCATCATCGCCGCAGAGACTGAAAAGGCCGCCCTGAAGGCCATGAAGCTCATCAAGGTCCAGTATGAGCTTCTCCCTGCGGTGCTGGATTTCCGCACTGCCAAGGATAACCCCATTCTGGTCCACCCCGAAGAGGACTGGTTCCCCCCCTGCCAGGTGGGCGGCGACCCCAAGCGCAATCTGGTCGCTTCTTCTGACGAGATCCACGGCGATGTGGAGGGCATCATGGCCTCCTGCGACATCGTTCTGGAGCGGACCTACCATACCAAGGCCTACAACCAGGCCATGATGGAGCCCTTTACCTGCTATGCAAGCTTTGACCGCTACGGCCGTCTGCACGTGATCTCCTCCACCCAGATCGTCTTCCATACCCGCCGCATCCTGTCCCGCGCCCTGGGCATCCCCAAGAGCAAGATCCGCGTGGAGAAGCCCCGCATCGGCGGCGGCTTCGGTGCCAAGCAGACCGCCGTCTGCGATGTGTACCCCGCCTTCGTTGCCATGAAGACCGGCCGTCCCGCCCGGATCACCTACACCCGTGAGGAATCCCAGATCTGCGGCTCTCCCCGCCACGAGATGGAGATCACCCTGCGCATGGGTGCCATGAACGACGGCACCATCCGGGTCATGGACCTTTACACCCTGTCCAACACCGGTGCCTACGGCGAGCACGGCCCCACCACCGTCGGCCTGTCCGGCCACAAGGCCCTGCCCCTCTACACCGGCTCCCTGGAGGCCCACCGGTTCCACTATGATGTGGTCTACACCAACCATCAGGCCGCCGGTGCCTACCGGGGCTACGGTGCCACCCAGGGCATCTTCGCCGTGGAGTCCATCGTCAGCGAGCTGGCGGAAAAGCTGGGTATGGATGCCACCGCCATCCGCGACAAGAACATGATCAGAGAGGGCATGCTCATGCCCGCCTACTACAACGAGATCGCCAACGCCTGCGCCCTGGACCGCTGCATGGACCACTGCCGCCAGATGTTTGGTTGGGAGGAGCGTTCCAAGGTCCGTGACATGGGCAACGGCAAGGTCCGCACCGCCGGTGTGGCCATGGCCATGCAGGGAAGCTGTATCTCCAATGTGGACGTGGGCTCCGCCACCCTGAAGCTCAGTGAGGACGGCACCTACAACCTCATCATCGGTGCCGCCGACATGGGCACCGGCTGTGATACCATTCTCGCCCAGATGGTGGCCGAGCTCATGGACTGCGACGTGGACGATGTGGCCGTCTTCGGCGCGGACACCGACGTTTCCCCCTATGACTCCGGCTCCTACGCCTCCTCCACCACCTACATCACCGGTCAGGCTGTGGTCAAGGCCTGCAATGTGCTGAAAGAGCGCGTCTGTGCCATCGCCGCCGAGATGATGGGCTGTCAGAAGGACGATGTGGAATTCTCCGGCACCTGCGTCCGCCGCATGGGCACCGCGCAGACCGTCTCCCTGACCGACATCGCCTACAAGGCCCAGGTCAACAACACCATCCCCGCCGAGGCCACCCAGACCCACACCTCCCCCGTCTCTCCTCCGCCCTACATGGTGGGCATGGTAGAGATCGAGCTGGACAAGCTCACCGGCAAGGTGGACATTCTGGACTACATGGCCGTGGTGGACTGCGGCATCCCCATCAACCCCGCGCTCGCCACCATCCAGACCGAGGGCGGCATCGTCCAGGGCATCGGCCACACCCTCATGGAGGATGTGACCTACGATCCCAGCGGCCGTCCCGCCGAGAGTAGCTTCATGCAGTACAAGGTCCCCACTCGTCTGGATATGGGCCGCCTGCATGTGGAATTCGAGCACAGCTACGAGCCCACCGGCCCCTTCGGTGCCAAGTCCATCGGTGAGATCGTCATCAACACCCCCGGCCCCGCCCTGGCCCACGCCATCTATCGCGCCACGGGCAAGTGGTTCCGGGAGCTGCCCATCACCCCCGAGCAGATCGCCATGTCCCTGATCGAGGAATAAGCAGCACCAATCGATGAGAACGATCTGATTCCCTGAATAGAAAAAACAGTCCCGGAAAAGGTGATTTGCCACCTTCTTCGGGACTGTTTTTTTGTAGTGTCAGCGGCTGTCTGCCATCAGATTCTGATACCTTTCCGAAGTCAGGTCACAGCCGTAGAACAGCTTGTAGTATTCCGTGACCTTTTCCTGCAGGTCATATTCCGCATAGCCGGGATACAGCAGCTCGCCCAGCCACAGCATCCCTAAGTATCGCTGGACCGCCGGGGGAGAGGAGAGCCAGCCATAGGGACCGCTGGGGGTTTTGTAGAATTCGCCACGGGCGACCGCACCGAGGCTCTGCCACTGTTCGGAAGCGGCGACGTCATCATAGCAGCTGTCGGGGGCAAAAATGAGCACATCCGGGTTCCACAGCAAAATTTGCTCCAGATCCACCTCGTTGCCCGCACCGCTGGAGACCACATCCTCAATAACAGCCAGATTGTCGGACATGAAATTGATGGTTTCCGCGTGGAAGCTGCCCCTGGCGATCACATTCACACCCTTGTCGCCCAGACAGTACAGAAGCGTCTTTCTGGCTCCGTCCGCGTCTACCTTTGCCATCATGGCGGCGATCATGGCGTGGGTATCCTCGCACCAGACAGCCAATTCCTCTGCCTGTTCTTCCCGGCCCAGCAGTTTGCCTAGAATGCGGTAGGCCTCCGGCGCGGTGGCCACGGTGGCATCGATGTGGATGAAGGGGATGCCGGTCTGCTCCGTCAGCGCGGTCAGATCATCGGCGGTGGTCTTCTTGGGTTCGCCGATGTCGATGACCACATCCGGGGCTGCGGAGAGCAATGCTTCCAGATCCATCTCGCCCTTGCCGCCGTAAAGCTGGCCGATCTCGGCCTTTTCGTAGATATAGGCGGGCAGATAGCTTTGGGCATCCTCTGCATAGGCGGTGGAGACTCCCACCAGCAGATCACCGGCCAGAGGGAGGATGTAGATCTGCGACAGGGGACCGGAAATGGCGATTTTGGTAATGCTTGCGGGGAGGGTCACGGTCCTTCCGGTGGAATCCGTGAATTCCTGAGTTTCACCGGCGGAGGGTATATTTGCCGGTCCGCAGGCGCAAAGGAGAAGGGAAAGGATCAGAAAGAGAACGATGGCTTTTTTCATGGCAGCTCCTCCTTATTTGGCGATGTGCGCGGGGATGCAGATCCGCGCGCTGTCGTGGTATAGGCTGACGATTTCTACCTCCACGCCGTACAGGGCCCGGATGGTCTCCCCGGTCAAAACGGCTTTGGGCGTTCCTTCCGTCAGCACCCGGCCATTTTGGATGGCCAGGATCCGGTCGGAGTACATGTAGCTCTGTTCCGGATGGTGGGTGGTCTGGATGACGGTGTAGCCCTCCCGGGCCAGGCTTCTGGCCTGCTCCAGTACCAGAAGCTGATTGCCGAAGTCCAGATTGGCGGTGGGCTCGTCCAGCATCAGAATGGGGGCCTTCTGCACCAATGCCCGGGCGATGAGCACCAGCTGCTGCTCGCCGCCAGAGAGCCGATGGAAGCAGCGGTCCTGCAGGTGGAGGATGCCCACCTTCTCCAGGGCCCAGTGACAGAGCTCCTTATCTTTTTTGCCGGGGCTGCGGAAGGTATGCAGTCCGCTGGTCCTGCCCATCAGAACAATGTCGAACACGCTGTAATTAAAAACAGAGCGGCTGGACTGGGGGATGTAGGCGATGTGCTTTGCCGCCTCCCGGATGGAAAAGGTGCGGGCATCCACGCCATCGACACAGACCGTGCCGGTGTAGCCGGACAGAAGGCCCAGCACACAGCGGAACAGGGTCGATTTTCCCACGCCGTTGGGTCCTAAGATAGAGAGAAACTCTCCTTTTTCTACCTTGAAGCTGATGTCATGCAGCACCGGGCAGTCGCCGTAGGAAAAACTCAAGTTTCTGACTTCAATGGGCATAGTGATCCCCCTTTCCGGTAATCAACCACAGGAAGAAGGGCGCACCAATGAATGCGGTCAGGATACCAATGGGAATACCGGCCGTCGTGGCGTTGCGGGAAACATTATCCACGATCAGCAGGAAAATGCCGCCGCCCAGCATGGAACCGGGCATCAGAAACCGATAATCGCTGCCGACCAATCGCCGCATGATATGGGGGATCACCAGACCCACCCAGCTGATCATGCCGCTGACCGATACGGCGGAAGCGGTCACCAGCGTGGAGGCCACGGCGATCCACAGCCGGATCTTCCGGGGGTCCACACCCATGGCGCGGGCTTCATCATCGCCCATGGTGATGACATTCAGCCGCCAGCGAAGCAGATACAGAGGGACAAGACCGCAGAGCATGGGGATCAGTACAAAGCCAATGTCGGACCATTTGGCACCGGACAGGCTGCCCATGAGCCAGTAGGTGATCTGGGGAAGCTGGTTGTTGGGGTCCGCCACCAGCTTCAGAAAAGAGGTTCCGGACTGGAACAGGGAGGAGATCATGATACCGGCCAGCACCAGACCCAGGACCCGGTCCCCCTTGGCGTGGCGGCTGACGGTGAAGACCAAAGCGACGGTCAGAAGACTGGCGGCAAAGGCACCGATGGTGATGCCCATGCTGGATGCTCCCAGCAGAATGGCCAGGGCGGCCCCGAAACCTGCTCCGGCAGAAGCTCCCAGGATATCGGGGGATGCCATAGGGTTCTGGAAAACGCCCTGATAGGCGCCGCCGGCGGCAGCAAGGCAGGCACCCACAAGAACACTTAAGATGACACGGGGCAGACGGATGTTCCATACCGCCGCTTCCACGGAGCCGGTCCAGAAAGGCGCAATGGGCAGTCCCAGCTTATATCCCAGCACGCCCAGAAGCTCGGACAGGGAAACGGGATAGCGTCCCAGGGTAAAGGAACCGAACATGCACAGGATCAGCGTAATGCCCATCAGCAGCACCGTCCGGCGGTGCCTGGTTTCGATCTTGTTCATGGCCGCTCCTTCCTGAGCAGGAAAGGCTTGCCCATGGGGTAGGGCGGGCCGGGGATTTCCCTGCGGATCTTATCTTTCATCCCCTCCCGGTCCGTGATGACCAGCCCCGCGATGCGGTCGATGCCGAAGTCCAGCAGAGCCGGACACATGGGACAGCTTGGCCCCGCCAGAATGGTGTAGGCGTCCTGGGCCAGCTCCAGCAGATGGGGCAGGGTCTTGTTCACCAGGGTGCTGGCGGTCATGATGACCACATCGCACTGGGGGAGCAGCCAGTCGCAGGCACAGTCCGGATAATCACCGGGCCGGGGACTGCGCTCCAGGATCCGGACGGAGGCCGCCTGTTCGTATATAGAACGGGGCATATTCAGATGCCCCACCACGCCGATGTGCTTTTCGTGCAGGTCCAGCCCGTCGGTACAGTAATTTTCAAAGGGCTCATAGGCGTTCAGCTCTTCCAGCCGCTGGGGGGTGTTGTAAAAGGCGTTGATCGCCGCCATGCCGAATCCGGCTTCGGTCAGGTTCCAGCTTTTGGCGGTCTCAGCCAGTTCCCTAAGGCTTCTGCCCGCATAGTCGCCGTTCAGCATCCGGGGGGCGGTATCCACCGGGGTGGTCATGGCCATGCCAAAATGGGCCCCGGCCTCCACCGCGGTCCAGCATTCCCCCATGAGGGTATCCGAAACGACCGCATCATAGAAAATGCCGTCGGTCAGCGCGTCGTAAAGCGCGAAAAAGTCTCTCATGGGCATCAAAGACCGCTGCGCTCTGCCCGGTGGAGTATCATCTGGGCGGCAATGGAAATGGCGATCTCCGCCGGGGTCTCGCCCTTGATGGGCAGGCCGATGGGCGTGGTGACCAGATCCAGCTCTTCATCCAGAAGACCGTATTCTTCCTTTAAGGTCCTGCGGACACCGGCGGCCTTGAGGGCACTGCCGATGACACCGCAGTAGGCGGGGCGGCACCGCAGGACCTGGGCCTGGACCACCGTATCGTGGGAATGTCCACGGGTCATGACACAGACGTAGTCCTCGCCGCCGATGGTCATGTAGTCCCCGATCCGGCCCAGATCGCCGCAGATCACCGCTTCCGCGCCGGGGAACAGTTCGGGTTTCGCAAATTCCGTCCGGTCATCCATGACCACACAGCGGAAGCCCACATGGGACAGCACCGGAACCAGCTCCTGGGCCACATGGCCGCCGCCGAAGACATAGACCCTGCCCGGGGTGTTGATCTGCTCCGCGAAGAGATCGCCGATCCGCTCCGGGTGGCGGGACAGGGGCAGCGGCTCGGAAACATCAATGCCCCAGTAGCCCAAATCGGGCGCGTAGAGTCCCATCCGCCCGTTTTCGCCCACACTGGTCAGCAGCCACAGCGCGCTGCCCATGCGGAACTGCGCTTCTGCTTCCCCACAGAGCGCGATGGTATGTTCGTCCCCGGCGGGGAGATAGTGGAAAAACACATTGCAGGCACCGCCGCAGATCATGCCTAAGCTTTGGACATCATCTTTGTTCAGGGTAAAGTCATGGCCCAGAGAGGTCTTCTCCGCCAGCACCCGGGCGGCGATCTGTTCGGAGCGGTACTCCACCGCGCCGCCGCCGATGGTGCCGCAGATGCGGCCCTCTTTTCCCACCAGCATCCGGGCTCCGGCACCGCGAGGGGTGGCACCGGAGGATGCAATGACGGTGACCAGCACCAGATCTTCCCCCGATGTCAGGCGGCTCTTGATGAGATTCAGCATATTTTTCATTTTGGGTCCCTCCCATGGATACATTCCGGGCAAAGCCCGGGAAATGGAAAGAAAAACCTCCCCCACAGTGCATCAAACACGATTTGAGGAGGTTTTTCTGCAATCAAAGTTCAAATCACGGGCAGCTCAGCACGCCCTCGGCCCAAAGGCAGCCGCCGCAGGCGGGGTGGGTGTTTCCGATGCAGTCCTCCTGATTTTCCTCGAACAGCTCGCAATGGCCGCAGTAGAGGCAGGAGGCAAAGTCAAATTCATCGAACTTTCTGCGGAATGTTTTGTATTCCGGACTGCTCCACACCGCAGCCAAGGGCTGCTCCTTGATGTTGCCGAAGGAACAGTGGGTGATCTTCCGGCGGATGTTATGCAGATAGGTATAGCCGTTGTGCAGCAACGCCATGCAGGGGCACACCTTGCCGTCGGCCCGGACGAAGGTCATGCCCTCCCGGACGAATTTGCAGTAGCCGGTCTTGCGCAGCACCGGCTGGTCGTTGAAATAGAGATTAAAATTCTGCTTCGCCATCAGGCTCCGGATGCCGTCCGCCGCTTCCGGGATGTTCAGATCGAAGAAGGGCAGCCGCACCGTGGGCAGCACACTGCCCTTTCCAGGGCCGGTGTACATATTCACAAGGCCGGTGTACAGAAGCTCATTCTGGGACGCTTCATCGGTGGGGGAGATGTTGGAAACGTTCACCTCGTCCACCAGATGCTGGGCGATGAAGAAGGGGAGCTTGGAAAGCTGGTGGACATTGCTCTTCATGGCCACAAAGGTGATACCCAGGGAAATGCTGCTTAAGGATTTTTGCCGGATCTTGTTCAGCATACGGATATTGCTCAGGACAAGGCCGGAATGGTTGTGGCCGGAGTGGTCCGCGTCCCTTGTATCTGCCGCAGCATTGATGGAGGAATTCGTCTCCAGATCGTCGATGGAGATCCAAAGTCTGGTCAGACCGGCATCCAGGATGCCGTGGATCATCTGCTCGGTCAGCAGCGTGCCGTTGGTCAGCAGCTCCACCTCCGCCCCGGTTTCGGCGGCCAGACGGATCATGGTCAGAATATCCCTGTGGAAGAGCGGCTCGCCCATGCCGCCGAAGAAGATGGTCTCCACGGTCTTGGGCATGGTCTCCAGCACCCGGCGGTAATCCTCCAGACTCAGATCGCAGATGGGTTCGTCAAACCAGGTATGCCGGAAGCACATTTTGCAGTTGAGATTGCATTTGGTGGTGGGTTCGATGTAGAGTTTTCTTAACATGGGGCACCTCGCTCACACGCCGTAAAATTCAAGGAATTGCTTGGTTTCCGCTCGTTTGGGGGTATCGAGCACCTGCTCTTTGGCTCCGGCCTCCAGAAGAGAGCCCTTGTGGAAATACCACACCTCGTCGGCAATTCTTCTTGCCTGCTGGAGACTGTGGGTCACCAGAATCAAAGCACAGCCGGTTTCCCGGACATACTGGGCGATCAGCTTCTCGGAAAGCAGGGTGGTCTCCATATCCATGGCGGCGGTGGGCTCGTCCAGGATCACCAGATCGTAAGCGCGCATCATAAGCCGCACCAGGGCCATCCGGGCGGTCTCGCCGCCGGAGAGCTTGTCCGCCCGCTTGGCAGAAAGCTCCGTGAGCTGGATGGCTTCCATGAGCCGGTCCGCACGGGTCTCGGACCCGCCGTTGAGGAGGATGTTGGCCCTCGTGGTCATGCGGAAGGCATAATTCTTCTGGGGCATGAAGCCCACGGTCTTTGCATCGGAGAGGGGGCCTCGACGGTCCGGCTTCAGAACGCCGGAGAGAATTTTGGCAAAGGTGGATTTGCCGCTGCCGTTGGCACCGATGACGGCGCAGATCCTTCCGGGCTCCAGTTCGGTTCCGGGGAAATCCAGAACGGTGCGGCCCTCGTAGGTTTTGGAAAAGGCGTGGATCTTCATCGGCTCAGCCTCCTTTGCAGCAGGGAGATGAGGATATTGACGATCAGAGACAGGCTCAGCAGGATGATGCCCAGGGCAACGCCCAGGGTGAAATTGCCCCGGTTGGTGTGCTGCATGATGGCGGTGGTCATGACATTGGTCTTCCAGGCAATGGCACCGCCCACCATGGATACCGCACCCACCTCCGCGATGGACCGGGAGAAGGCCATGAGATAGGCGGAGATGATGGGGTAGACACATTCGTTGCACAGCAGGAGGAAGGTTTTCCATCCGCTCAGACCAAGACCCTTCGCGGTTTCCCGGACGGCGGGAGCCACACCGGAAACATAGGTCTCCATGTTCCCCACCACAATGGGCGTGATGAGAACGATCTGCGCCATGATCATGATTTTTACGGTAAACAGCAGTTTCAGATGCCGGAAGGGTCCGACACCGGAAAAGAGCATATAAAAGAGCAATCCGCAGACCACCGGGGGCATACCCATCAATGTCCGGTTGGCAACCAACAATGTATTTCTTCCCGGGAAGCGGCAGGCTCCCATCCAGATCCCGATGGGCAGTCCGATCAACAGCGCAAAAACGGAGCTTTGAATGCTCATTTCGGCGGTGACGCTCAAAATATCCAGCAATTCTGCATCCATGGAGAAGATCAGCTGAATTGCCTTGATGACAGAAGTTCGCACAGGTTTTGCCCCCTTTCTCAAAAAGATCCCGTGGGGTTGCCCCCACGGGATCATTTTACTTGATGAATTGCCGAAAATCAACCCATAACGCCGTCGTTGGCGACGAAGGTCAGGAAGGTGGCCTTATCGGTCAGGATGTAGCCGCCCATCTCCTCGGCCATGACCAGGCATGCGCCCATGCCGGTGTTGGCGGAGACGTACCACTCGGTGTAGTCTGCGAAGGAGGCAGCGTCAGCGGTGATGCCCAGGGCCTCGGGCCACAGGGAGATCTCCTTGGTGTGGGTACCGGAGCCGTCGCCGCGGGAGACGAAGGTGTACTTGCCCTCGGCGATGGCGGCGAAGGCATCCATGACGGAAGCGGCGGAAGCAACACCGGCGGGGTCAGCGGTGGGACCGCACAGGACGTAGTAGTTGTAGATGAAGGAAACGCGCTCAGCCTCGAAGCCCTCGACCACGCGGGCGAAGCCGGCCTCGATGAAGGCCTCCTCCTGGCTCTTGGAGTGGACCAGGATCAGATCGGCGTTGCCCATCTTGGCGTTGTTGATGGACTTGCCGGTACCGGCGGAGTAGACCTCGACGGTGTAGCCGTACTTGGACTCGAACTCGGGCAGCAGCTTGGCGAGCAGGCCGGAGTCGTTGACGGAGGTAGTGGTGGACAGGCGGATGGTCTTGGTCTCCTCGGTGGCGGGAGCGATTTCACCTGCGTAAACGGGAGCATCCTCCTTGACGTAGAACAGGTTGGAGCCGTACTCGGCAACGCCGAAGGCACCGGCCATGTCCAGAGCCTCCTGGCTCACCAGCCACTGGTACAGAGCATCGGCACCGGCGGTGTTCACAGCCACGTCAGCGACGGCATTGCCGTCGGCATCCGCAAAGGGAGCGGCGGGGTTCACGGCGATGACGGAGTAGGTGTTGAGCATCTTGTCATCGGCTTCCTTCAGGATGACGGTGTCCACGACCAGCTCAGCGGCGGGCTCGGTGGTCTCCACGGGAGCGGTGGTCTCCACGGGAGCAGTGGTCTCGGCGGGGGCAGTGGTCTCAGGTGCGGGGGTGCCGCAGGCGGCCAGAGCCAGCATCATGGCCAGCACCAGCAGCAGGGAAACGATCTTCTTCATGTTTCTTCCTCCAGTTTTTGAAATAAAAACGACGAACCCATCCAAAGCAAAAAGGGCGCAAAAATTGCGTGCCGACATTGCTTTTGGAAAGAGGCTCGTCCACCAACTTTTCAAAACGCTGTTCACTTGTCCTCCTGCTGTGGAGGTCGTCATTCCATGTCAGTATACCATGGAAAAATAGCAATTTCAATAGCTTTGCATCTTTCTTTTTGGGGATTTTTGGTGTATGATGAACAGGAGGTGATCGACATGAGAAAAGAAGAAATTTGGAGCGTTTCCATCCAGCGGGCCCGTGCATTTTTCCGGGAACAGGAGGATGTGACCGAGGAGGGCCTGAATGACTATACGTTCGGCACCTGCCGGATCTCCCTCACGGAGCTGAAACCCAAGGGCATGGGCGTCTGGGCCGCCAAGCGGATCCAGGTGTGCATGGAGGGCGAGGATGCCGATGTGGAAGCCATCTATCACCGCTATTTTATCCAGTTTCTGTCCACAGGAGGTTAAGATATGAGTAGATCCATCCCTTCCATGGATGCCTGGCTCCGGGAAGCCAAGTCCCATGAATCCGCGCCCCTTTGCGGCATGTACCTGACCCACAACGGCACCGTCCGCCGGACCGCCAAGGCCAAGGTGCGCTACGGCGCGGAGGATACGAAAGAAGTCACCGGCATGCTCTTTTCCTATGATGCGGAAAAGGTCGCTGCCGTCATTGCCGATGCCTACAAGCTTGAAGGCATCTATTACATCAAGGTCTGGCTCAACGAGGGTGAGCTCGCCATGGGCGACGACATCATGTACGTCCTCATCGGCGGCGATATCCGCCCCAGAGTGGTGGACGCGCTCCACTATCTGGTGGGCCGCATCAAAAATGAGTGCGTGGTGGAAACGGAGCTGAACTGATATGACACTTTGGGAAAAATGCGTGGATTTCCACGGTCATCACTGCGGCGGCCTGCGCATCGGCTATGCCGCCGCCGAATACGCCATGAAGCTGCTGGATATTGGCTTTTCCGACAATGAGGATGTGGTCTGCATTTCGGAAAACGATGCATGTGGTGTGGATGCCATCCAGGTGATGCTGGGCTGCTCCATCGGCAAGGGCAATCTGCTCTTCCACATGACGGGCAAGCAGGCCTTCTCCTTCTACCACCGCCCCACGGGCCGCTCCGTCCGTCTGGTGCTCAAGCCCAAGCCCCTGAACATGACCCCGGAGGAATCCAGGGGCTACTACTTCGACCGCACCTGCGAGGAGCTGTTTGACGCCATGCCTACCCGGCTGGCCCTGCCCACCCCCGCAAAAATCTTCGACAGCTACAACTGCGAATGCTGCGGCGAAAAAACCGGAGCCAACTGGATCCGGATCGTTGGCGGGAAGAAGCTGTGCCTGGATTGCTATGAGGGCTATGACCGGTTCCGGGTGTAAAGGCGGCGAGTCGCCGAAGACAATTCGAGACTTCGGATCGTGCGGATTTGACAGGCGTGCAGAAACCGCCCGACTGGTCGCTGGTATCCGCTCGGCGTATGGAATTCGGTAAACTTGAATTTGGAGGCGAGTCGCCGCTGACAATTCGTGACTTTGGATCGTGCGGATTTGTCAGGCGAGCTGAAACCGCCCGACCAGTCGCTGGCTCACGCTCGGCGTATAGAATTCGACAAACTTGAATTTGTAGGTGTGAATGATGAAAACTTTATATATGATTGGTGGCACTATGGGAGTTGGAAAAACCGCCGTCTGTCAGCAACTTAAAATGAATTTATCAAATAGTGTGCTTCTTGATGGTGACTGGTGCTGGGATTCCAATCCGTTCCAAGTAACCGATGAAACCAAATCTATGGTGATGGATAATATTTGTTACTTGCTCAATAACTTTTTACATTGCTCTGCCTATGAAAATGTAATTTTCTGTTGGGTAATGCACCAACAGTCTATCATTGATTCCATCGTAGAAAAACTGGATACACAAAGCTGCGATGTGAAATGTATTTCGCTTATTGTTGACGAAGCCAATTTACGCAAGAGATTAACAAAGGATGTGGAGAGCGGTATTCGAGTTGAGGATATCATCGAAAGAAGTATAACAAGAATACCGATGTATGACACACTCAACACGATTAAAATTGACACCAACGAAAAGACCGTGGCTATGATTGCCAACGAAATCAAGCTGCTTTGATGTTGTCAAATTCCAATTTGTCGTATAATCAAATACACAAAACACAAGGGCAAAGCACGCTATGTGCTTTGCCCTTTCATGCTGTCCAAGAACGCCATTTCTCATGAGGATGTAGGGGCGAGCATTGCTCGTCCGCCGAAAATCTTTGATTTTCGGATTTTCCGAAGGAAAATAACCGTCTTTTCGCCTTACGGCGACAGATTTTGTGGAGCAAAATCTGCGGACGAGCGATGCTCGCCCCTACAATGGGATTCTTCGTTTATTTCGCGCAGTCCGCGCTGCCCTCTGAGTAGAGCATATCCAGGCCGTGGGCCACGGGGTCGATGACGGCGAGGATGTTTTCGGCGGATGCCTTACGGCTTCCGGGGAGGGTGATGATGAGGGTGCGCTTGCGGATGCCTGCTACGCTGCGGCTCAGGCAGCCCTTGGGGGTGATGCGCATACTCTCTGCCCGCATGGCCTCGGGGATGCCGGGGGTGGGACGCTCGAAAACTTCCATGGCGGCCTCGGGGGTGATGTCCCGGGGGGAGAAGCCGGTGCCGCCGGTGGTCAGGACCAGGGCGATGCCTAGCTCGTCGGAGCACTTGGTAAGCTCCGCCTTGATCATCTCCCGGTCGTCGGGGATGATGGTGGTGTAGGTGACCTCAAAGCCCTTTTCGGTGAGGATCCGGACCAGGTTGGGGCCGGAGGTATCCTCCCGCTGGCCGAGATAGCCCTTGTCGGAAATGGTGATGACTGCCGCAGTATACATGGTTATTCCTCCCTGAAATAGTCGCCGTGGACACCGCCGGTCTTCTTCACCAGCCGGATGTCCGTGATGGTCATGTCCTTCTGGACGGCCTTGCACATATCGTAGACCGTCAGTGCGGCGGTAGAGACGGCGGTGAGTGCCTCCATCTCCACACCGGTGCGCCCGTCACAGGTGACGGTGGCGTAAATTTCCACGGAGCTTCGCCCTTCATCCAAGCTCAGCTCCAGATTGATGCCGTCCATCAAAATGGGGTGGCACATGGGGATGATGTCCGGGGTGCGCTTGGCAACCATGACACCGGCGATCTGGGCCACGGTGAGCACATCGCCCTTCTTCATGCCGCCGGAGCGGATCAGGGAGAACGTCTTCTCGTTCACCAGCACCCGTCCTGCGGCCACGGCGGTCCGCTGGGAGACGGGCTTTTCGCCCACGTCCACCATCTTGGCCCGGCCCTGTTCATTAAAATGGGTAAAATCAGACATACTTAACCTCCGATTTCGTTCATATTTCGTCCCGCTTTGGAGCGGTTCACGGCATCCAGGTCGCCGTGCCAGGCGGGCTTATTCCAAATGGCCTGTTCAAAAACCTCCTTCATTTCCTCCCGGCTCAATCCCTTGATGGAATATTCCACCGGGCTGTGGAGGCAGGGCTTCAGCTTGCCGTCGGCGGTGAGCCGCAGGCGGTTGCATTCGCCGCAGAAATGGGCGTTGATGGGGCTGATGAGGCCGATGTTGCCCAGCGCACCGGGGAGCCGGTAGAGCTTCGCCACGCCGCCGTCCTTCTCCACGGGAACGGCATCCGGCAGCTTTTCCAGAACCCGGGAGTAGGGGACGTATGCACTTTCTCCGAACTCGTCGTGGTCCTGGATGGGCATGAGCTCAATGAACCGCATATCCACGGGATATTCTCTGGTCAGACCCGCCAGAGCCTCGATCTCGTCGTCATTGAAGCCGCCGATGAGCACCGCGTTGATCTTGACCTTTTCAAAGCCCGCATCCAGAGCGGCCTTCAGTCCGGCCCGGAAGTCTTCCAGCCGTCCGATGCGGGTGATGTAGGCGTATTTTTCCGGGTCCAGGGTGTCGAGACTCAAATTGATCCGCTTGACGCCCGCGGCCCAGAGCTCCGGGGCCAGCTGGGGCAGCAGCAGACCGTTGGTGGTCAGGCAGACCTCCCGGATGCCCTCCACAGCCGCCACCCGGCGGCAGATGGAGACGATGTTTTTCTTGACCAGGGGCTCGCCGCCGGTGAGCCGGACCTTGCGGATGCCCAGGTCGGCGGCAACCTCCACGGCGGCCACGAACTCGTCCTCGTTCATCATCTCCTGATGGGTTCGCTTGCAGACACCCTCGGCGGGCATGCAGTATCGGCACCGCAGGTTGCATTTGTCGGTGAGGGAGATCCGCAAATAGGTGATATCCCGTCCCAGTTGATCGATCATAGGGCATCCTCCCATTCTTTCGCGGCGGCTATGCCTGCCTGTTTTCCTTCGTTGATCACGGATTCCACCATGGGGTGGACTTTTCTGCAATTGCCGCAAAGCTGCAGCCAATGGGGCTCCCCAAGATGGGAAACCAGCTCCCGCTCCGGGCGCAGACCCGCCGCGATCAGTAATGTGCGGCAGGGAAGATACACGCCCTGTTCCGTGGTGCAGCCGGTGAGCTCTTTTTCACCGTGGACCTGGGCGATGGTGTCGGAGCAGATCAGCCCGATGGGGTGCTCCGCCAGACACCGCTGGTTTCGCGCCATGCCGCCGCAGGTGCTTTTTCGCTCCACCAGAGTCACGGAAAGTCCCACCTCGGCCAGCTGATTTGCCATGATGAGCCCCAGATCGCCGCTGCCCAGGATCACCACCGGGCCCTCGGGCCGAAAGCCATGCAGATTCATCAGCTCCTGCATCTGCCCTGCGGTATAGATGCCCCTGGGCCGGGTGCCCGCAATGGGCAGGGCTCCAGCGGGGATCTCCCGGCAGCCCGTCGCCAGGATCAGCCGGGAAAAGGAGACTTCCTTTCGTCCAAATTCCGGCCCGCAGAGCAGGGCGGTTTTGTCTTTGGAGATGGACAGCACCGTGGTGCCAAGGGCCAGTTTGACGGTTTCGGGAAAATCGGAAATGAGCTCGGCGGCGTATTCGATGCCGCTTTGATTGGCTCCGAAGCCCCGGTGGGTGCATTGGAGCAGAACGCCGCCCAATTGGGTTTTCCGGTCCACCAGCAGGACCTTGGCGTTACCTGCGGCCCTGGCGGCACTGATGCCCGCGGCACCGCCGCCGACGATCAGGATCTCATAATGCTCCATGGCCGTATTCCTCCAGCAGACGTTCGATCTCATAAGTGCAGCGGCTGCCCTGACAGCGGCCCATGCCGGTGCCGATGCGCCGCTTCACGCCATCTACGGTGGATGCGCCCCGGCGGATGGCTTCGACGATCTGGGCGCGGGTGATTTTCTGGCACTGGCAGATAATCTCGTGGTCCTGTTCGGTAATGGCTTTTCGGTGGGGGTCAAAGCCGGGGTTCGGCTCCGCACCCAAAAATTCCGCCGCCCGTCGGGCCAGCAGAAGGCCCAGCTCGCCGGATGCGGTGAGCCCCGGCGTTTTGATACCGATGAGGCCGAAAAATCCGGGGGCGGGGTTTTCGATACAAAAATCGTGGAGGCTGTCCCCGTTTTCCACAAAGGGGTTGGGCCGGACCGCTCCGAAGGAGCGGATGACCTGGGACAATTGCACATCGGGGAGCAGGTTTTTGGCTGCGTCATGCAGCTCCCGCAGACCCTCCACGGTGGTGGAGAAGGGGATGCCCAAGGGCTTGCGCACGCCGCTGATGAGCAGATTCCCTTCGGTGCAGGGGATGGCGGTGATGCCCTTGCCGCACCGGTCCGCCTGATGGAAGATGATCCGCTCCGGCTTCGGAGCCAGCTCATCAAAAACCAGATACTCCGCGCCGTCCAGGTCCAGCCGGACCGAGGGCGGGAAGAGGAGCTCCTGGACCTTGTCGGCATAGAGTCCTGCGCAGTTGAACACCATATTGCATGTATAGGCATCTTCGCCGGTTTCCACCAAATAGCCGTTTTCCGTCCTGCGGATGCCCAGTACCTGCGCGTTCAGCAGAAGCTCCGCGCCGTTTTGCATGGCGTTTTCCCAGGCGGCGATGCCCAGTTGCCAGGGATTCACCGTGCCGGTGGAAGGGGCGTACAAGGCAGCCGCCACGCCCTTTTTCAGCATGGGCTCCATGACTTCCGCTTCCGCACCGGTCAGTAATCGCAGTCCCGGAACCCCGTTTGCCATGCCGTTATTCAGCTTCCGTTCCAGCTTGGCCACCGAGTGAGGATCGTAGGCCACAAGCAGCGAGCCGCAGCGGGAGAAGGGGACCTCCAGCTCTTCACAGAGTGATCCCATATTGGCATTGCCACGGACAGTCAATTCTGCTTTCATGCTGCCCGGCTTGTTGTCATAACCCGCATACACGATGGCGGAGTTGGCCCGGGTGATGCCCGTGCAGACATCCGCCTCTTTTTCAATCAGCAGGGTAGAGATGTGCCACCGGCGCAGATTCCGGGCGGTCATACAGCCCAAAATGCCGCCGCCGATGACGATGGCATCAAAATGCTTCATATCAGGTAAGCTCGATGATCTCGCCGGGATTTTCCACGGTATAGCCGCCCAAACTGAGGATCTTTTCCCGGAAAGCCTCGCTCTTGAGGGTGGCGAGCATGGCCTGGACCTGGGGGGTGTCCCAGGCGTGGTCGGGCACGATCAGGTCGTACTCCTCGATGCAGATGGGGATAAAGTCCAGGTCGTAGAGCTTGGCGGCGGAGTAGATGCCCATGCCCGCATCGGCACTGCCGCTGACGATCTGGGCGGCCACGGAGGTATGGGTCAGCTCCTCCCGGTCGTAGCCGTAGATGGCGGCGGTGTCGAGACCGTTCTGTTTGCACAGATAATCGGTCAAAATCCGGGTGCCGGAGCCCTTCTGCCGGTTGACATAACGAAGACCGGCCTTGGCGATGTCAGAGAAGTTTTCGATATGCAGGGGATTTCCCTTGGCGACCATCAGACCCTGCTGACGGCCCACACAGCGGATGAGCTTCACGCCGCCCTTGGGGAAATACTTTTTCATAAAGGAGATGTTATAGGTGCCGTCCTCGGTGTTCAGCAGATGGCAGCCCGCCGCGTGGGCCTCGCCCCGGCGGATGGCCATGATGCCGCCCATGGAGCCCACATGGGAGGAGCTCATGTACACACTGCCGTCGGCCAGATGGAGCATATCGCCCAGCTCGTCCAGCAGGGGATCATGACTGCCGATGACCACCACGGTGTTCTGAAGCTTTTCCACGGGAGCCAGGAGCCGCACGGTGACTTCGGAACCGGCCTCGTAGCCCTCCAGACCCTGGGGGACCTCCAGAATGCCGTCGGCCTTCATGAAGGAGGAGACCACACCGCTGCCCCGGTTTAAGGGGCTGGCCATCAGGCGGTTGCCCACGAAGCCCATGCGGACCCGGACGAATTCCTGATACTTCAGGCCGGAGACCACGGGGCGGGTCAGGATGGCCTTTGCATACCGGGGAAGCTCCACGGGAGCCTTCAGCCAGTGGTCGATCAGGGGCTTGAGAAGCTGCTCCACCACAATGATGCCGGACACGGGATAGCCGGGAACGCCCAGGATGGGCTTCTCGCCCCGACAGCCCAGAATGGCGGGCTTGCCGGGCTTCATGGCGATGCCGTGGTAGAGCACCTCGCCCAGCTCCCGGATGACCTTGACGGAGAAGTCCTCCCGGCCTGCGGAGGAACCGGCGTTCAGGATGACCAGATCGCACTCGTCGGCGGCCTTTGCCACCATGGCCTTGATCTCATTGAATTTATCGGGGACGATGGGATAGACCGTGGCCTCTGCGCCCCAGGAACGGACCATGGCGGAGAAGATGGAGCCGTTGAACTCCAGGATATCGCCGGGCTTGGGGTCCGTGCAGGGAGGGATGATCTCGTCGCCGGTGGGGATGATGCCGACGACCGGCTTGCGGATGACCTCGATCTCCAGCACGCCGCCGGCGATCATGGCACCGATGGCGGAGGGGGAGACGGTCATGTGGGCGGGCAGGATCATCTCGCCTGCGCAGACATCCTCGCCGATCTGGCGGATGTGCTGCCAGGGGGCCGCGGCGGCGTGGATGGTGATGGAGCAGTCGGCGTTTTTCACGATGTCCTCCACCATGATGACGGCGTCACAGTTTTCCGGGATGGGGTCGCCGGTGTCCAGGACGGTGTACTTGCCGGGCTCCAGGGTGACGGGGGTGGTCTCCGTGGCACCGAAGGTGTCCTTGGCGTTGACCGCCACGCCGTCCATGGCGGAGGCCGCATAGTGGGGGGCGCAGATGTGGGCATAGACTGCGTGGGCAGTCACCCGGCCGCAGGCATCCCACACGGGGATGGTTTCGGTCCGGTGGCCGTAGCCCCGGTCCTGCAGCAGCTTTAGATAATCCGCCCTTGCCTGTACAAGGGGGACGTTGGTCAGATATTCAAAACCCATGATTCATTCTCCTACAAAAACTTGGACCTGGGCACCCTGGGGCAGTCCCTCGCAGTCCCGGTCAATGATAAAATAGCCGTCCGCTCCGGCCAGGGTGGTGATGAGGCCGGATTTGCCCCGGATGGGGCTTGCCCAGAGCGCGCCGTCTCTGGATTCCAGGCGGCAGCAGTGGACCTGGGCCCGTCCGTGGTTGGCACTGATGCTCTCGGTGACACGGGCGGTGGTGGTATAGCTCTCCTGCTTTCTGCCCGTCAGACGGCACAGCAGCGGCAGAATGAAAATTTTCGTGATGAAATAAGCGGCAACGGGATGACCGGGCAGACCCACCAGGGGCTTGCTGCCTGCCTTGCCCAGGATAGTGGGCTTGCCGGGCTTGATGGCGATGCCGTGCATCAGCAGCTTGCCCATGGATTCGATGATCCGGCAGGCCGCATCCTTGACACCCACGCTGGAGCCGCCGGACAGGAGCACTGCGTCACATTCGGCAACGGCTTTGTGCACCTTCTCGGAAAGCAGAGCCTCATCGTCGATGACGATGCCGTAGTTGATGACCTCCGCGCCGAAGGCCGTCAGCATGGCCTCCAGCATGGGGCTGTTCACGTCCCGGACCTGACCGGGGCCGGGAGTCTGCTCCGGGGGTACCAGCTCGTCGCCGGTGGAGATGACACCGATTTTGAGGTTTTTCGCCACGGGGACCTGCACCCGACCGATGGCCGCCAGGGCACCGATGTCCTGGCTGGAGAGCACCCGGCCCTGTTCCAGGACCACCTTGCCGGGGAACACATCATCGCCCCGGAAGATCATGTTCTGTCCGGGGGCGGCGGACTTACTGATGCCGATGGTGCCGTCGCCGTAGTCCTCGGTGTATTCCACCATCACCACGCTGTCGGCACCTTTCGGCACCGCGCCGCCGGTGGGGACTGCCACACATTCCTCGGGATTCAGGGGGAATTGCGCGCCCTCGCCCATGAGGACCTCGCCCTGGAGGGGCAAAATGGCGGGGATGGCATCGGTGCAGCCGAAGGTATCCTTCGCCCGGACCGCATAGCCGTCCACGGTGGAGCGGTCAAAGTCGGGGACATATTCCGTGGCGGCGATATCCTCCGCCAACACCCGGCCCATGGCGGCGGTGAGAGAAACGGTCTCCGCCGCGCCCAGGGGCGCAAATTCCTGATCGATCAAAGCCAGAACCTCTTCCGGCGTTTTTACATGTAACATATCAGACCTCCGAAATGATCTTACCGAGATCCCGGTAATCGTTACCCGAAAAATGGGCGATTTCCCTGCGGAAAGCGGAGCTTTGCAGGACCTTCATGAGCTTCCGGACGGCTTCCGTTCCGAAAAGCTCCTTCTTGATGACAAAGTCGAAACGCTCCTCCATCAGCGGGATGAAATCCAGGTTTTCGATCTGGCGGGAGATGCGTTCGGTGCCGATGGCGAGATCCGCCTCCCCGGCGGCGATAGCGGCGGCCATGGTCAGGTGGGATTTCATGATTTTATGGTATCCGGCCACCTGAGAAGCGGGGATGCCCAGCCGCTTGAGCTGCATGTCCATCAAAATTCGGGCGGAGGAGCCCACCCGCCGGTTGAGCACCGTGATGTCCTTCCGCCCCAGATCCTCCCAGCCCTGGATGTTTTTGGGGTTGCCCTTCTGTACATAGAAGCCCTGGGTCCGGTAGCTGACGTTGACCAGCACGGCGGGAACACCGGGCATCAGACTGCGGACGAAGGAGGCGTTATAATCCGCACCGTCGTAGAGATGGCAGGCCGCAACCTGGATGTTGTCCTGGTACAGCGACAGCAGACCCTCGAAGCTGTTTAAGTATGTCCGGGCGGCGTTGACACCCTCCTGCTGCAGAAAATTCGCCAGAATGTCCAGCACCACATCCTGGCCGGAGATGATGAGCTCCGGCTCCTCCCGCTTTTCGGGGGTCAGCAATGTGGAGTGGGTGTCGATGTTTTTGACGGGCCGGGTGGAATGCTCGTGCCGGGACCGGGCGATGTAGGCATCCACATCGTCCTGGGTGAAGCGCACCTTCCGTCCGATTTTGTAGGAGTGGATCTCGCCCCTGCGGATGAGATCGTAGATGGTGGATTTGCTGACATGGAGGATGTCAGCCACCTCCTGGGTGGAGAGGGATTTGTTCTGGGCCATGGCGTACCTCCTCTGGGGGGATTGGGGTATCGTACAGAAAATTTGAGTCTATTATACTCTTTTTTGTGCGTATCCACAAGGGTTGCGTTCAATTCTTTTTCGTGTTATTTCGTATACTTTTGTATTGTTTCGCACATCCTTTGGTGATTCCTGTCAAAACACTTCGTGCGAATTGATTCCGTTTCATGCAGTTTCGCACAGAAATCCGCCCGTCGCCTTGAACTGGCAGATTTTTCATATATAATATAAGTAGCTTATAGTGCGTAAAACTATAAAATCGGATATATCCACAACATACATGGAGGTATTGCTATGGCATACGCATATTACGAGAAAATTGCCCGCATCAACCTGACCACCGGCACCGTCACCGTTGAAAAACTGGACACCGATCTGGCCAAGAAGTTCATCGGCGGCCGTGGTCTGGGTACCAAGATCGTCTATGACGAGGGCTGTGCCACCGTTGATCCCCTGGGTCCCGACAACAAGCTGGTCTACATCACCGGCCCCCTGACCGGCGCAGGTGCCCCCTCCTCCGGCCGCTACATGGTCGTCACCAAGTCCCCCCTGACCGGCATGATCGCCTGCTCCAACTCCGGCGGCATCTGGGGTGCCAAGCTGAAGTACGCCGGCTGGGATGCCCTGATCGTCGAGGGCGTTGCCTCCGAGTGGACCTACATCAACATCGTCGATGACAAGATTGAGCTGCTGGATGCCCGCGAGTATCTGGGCCTGTTCTCCGAGGAGTGCGACGAGAAGCTGAAGGAGAAGCACGGCAAGGACTCCTCCGTCCTGTCCATCGGCATCGCCGGTGAGAAGCAGGTTCTGCTGGCCGCCATCATGAACGACAAGGACCGCGCTGCCGGCCGCTCCGGCGTCGGTGCCGTCATGGGCTCCAAGAAGCTCAAGGGCATCGTGGTCACTGCCTCCAAGAAGAACGCCGACGAGACTCTGGCCTCCGTCGATGCCCTGAAGGCTGCCAACAAGGACGTCATGGTCAACATCCGTGAGAACGGCCTGACCGGCGGCGGTCTGCGTGCCCTGGGCACCGCCTCCCTGGTCAACGTCATCAACGGCGTCGGCTCCCTGCCCACCAAGAACTGGCAGGAGGCTTACTACGACAAGGCCGAGGATGTCTCCGGTGAGGCTCTGGCCGAGAAGCATCTGGTGAAGGCTTCCGCCTGCCACCGCTGCCCCATCGCCTGCGGCCGTGTGGTCAAGGTGGGTGACAAGGTCGTCGGCGGTCCCGAGTACGAGCCCCTGTGGGCCTACGGTGCCAACATGGCCAACAATGACCTGGCTGCCGTCAACGAGGCCAACTTCTGGTGCAACGAGTACGGCCTGGATGCCATCTCCGTTCCCTGCACCATCGCCGCCGCCATGGAGCTGTACCAGCGCGGTGCCATCAAGGAAGAAGACTGCGCCGGCTATCCTCTGGAGTGGGGCAGCGTTCCCGCTCTGATCGAGTGGACCAAGCGCATGGGCGATCCGCAGACCCAGCTGGATTGGCTGATGAGCTCCGGCTCCGCCCGTCTGTGCGAGCACTATGGTATGCCTGAGGTCTCCATGTCCGTCAAGAAGCAGGAGATGCCCGCCTACGACGCACGTGGTGTCCAGGGCATCGGCATCACCTACGCCACCTCCAACCGCGGCGGCTGCCATGTCCGCGGCTACACCATCGCCCCCGAGGTCGTCGGCCTGCCCGTCCAGCTGGACCGCACCGTCACCGACGAGAAGGCCTTCTGGTCCAAGACCTTCCAGGATCTGACCGCTGTCATCGACTCCATGGGTCTGTGCCTGTTCACCTCCTTCGCCCTGGGTGCTCCTGAGTACACCAAGCTGCTCAACGCCGCCTGCGGCACCGAGTACACCCCCGAGCAGGTCCTGGAGATCGGCGAGCGTATCTACAACATCGAGCGTATGTTCAACAAGGCCGCCGGCATGAAGCCCGAGGATGACCGCCTGCCCAAGCGTCTGCTGGAGGAGCCCATCCCCAACGGTCCTTCCAAGGGTCTGGTTTCCAAGCTGCACATCACCCTGCCCGACTACTACAGAGTCCGTGGCTGGGAGGCTGCCTTCCCCACTGACGAGACTCTGAAGAGACTGGGTCTTGACGAGTGCATCGGTAAGTAAGTATAATCATACAGGGAGGGGTTCCACCCCTCCCTGATTTTTTATGACAGGAGCGATCCCTATGATCGAAGTGCGCTTATTCGCCGGACTGCGCCAGGGCCGGCAGAAGATCTATCAGATGGAGCCCGATTCCATCGCCACCGTCCAGGACATCATGGACCGTCTGTCCATCGACCGCAAGGAGGTCAACATCCTGCTCATCAACGGCTTCCACCAGAAGCCGGAGACCGAAGTGAAGGACGAGGATATCGTCTCCCTCTTCCCCGCGGTGGGAGGCGGCTAAGCATGGAGGAGCGTTACGCACGCAACATCCCGGCCCTGACTGGGGCAGAATGTGAGATTTTGAAACAAAAACGCGTCCTGGTGGTGGGCTGCGGCGGTCTGGGCGGTCACATCATCGACCAGCTTGCCCGGATCGGTGTCGGCACCATCCGGGCTGTTGACGGCGATGTGTTTGAGGAAACCAATTTGAATCGCCAGCTTCTCAGCGCTGTACCCCTGCTCGGTGTGAACAAGGCCAAAGCCGCCGCCGACCACATTGGCCGGGTGAATCCCGCAGTCACGGTGGAAGCAGTGGAAGGATTTTTTACGAAAGACAACGCAGATGCGCTGGTGGCGGGCTGCGACATTGTGATGGATGCGCTGGACAATATCCCAAGCCGCAAAATCCTGGCAGCCGCCTGCGAAAGGGCAGGGGTCCCCTATGTCTACGGAGCCATCCAGGGCTGGGTGGCCCAGGCTGCGATCTCGATGCCCGGAGAGGATCTGATCGGAAAACTGTTCCCTGAGGAAGTGGAGATCCGGGATAAAAGTGCGCTCAGCTTCACACCGGCCCTGTGTTCATCCATGCAGACGGCCCTGTGTGTCAAGATGTTGACCGGCAGAACTGTGGAAACCGGAACGATTTTTTATTTCGACATTTTGAATCAGGAATTTGAGATGATCCCCATGGTCTGATCTGCGGTTCCGGAAACCTGTATCGAAACAGCTTGATCAAACGGAGCAAATGAACGGATGGCGATGCGGTGGTGTTGATATCCCCTGTGGCCGGTGGCTGAAAGGAGAATTGCGATGGAAATGCCTTACCAACTGGAAGTATTATGGTGCCGCACCTTTCAGAGCGTGCTGAAGCTCGGCAACTACTTTATGGGCTACCGGATGCCCAAATATCTGGAAGGCCCCGGCAAGATCAAGGAGCTGGGTGCATTCCTGGAGGAAAAGAAAGATGACCATGTGCTGGTTGTCACAGATAGGACGTTAATGAATCTGGGACTGCCCGAAAATATGCTGAAATCTATGGACGAGCAGGGAATCCATTATGTTTGCTTCAGTGACATCGGCCCAAATCCGACATCGGACGATGTTGAGAAGGGATTCGAGATTTATCGGAAAAACGGCTGCAAAACGGTGGTTGCTTTTGGAGGCGGCTCGCCTATGGATTGTGCAAAGGCCATCTGTGCAAAGGCTGCCCATCCCAATCGTAAAGTGTCCCAGATGCAGGGTATCCTCCGTGTGTTAAAGCCTGTACCGCATCTTTATGCTGTGCCGACAACGGCAGGAACCGGCTCCGAAACCACCGTGGCGGCGGTCATCACCGATTCCAAAACCCACCGCAAGGCCGCCATCAACGATCCCTTCCTGATCCCCAAGTATGCGGTCCTGGACCCGGAGCTGACCGTCGGTCTGCCGCCCCATACCACCGCCACCACCGGCATGGATGCGCTGGCCCATGCGGTGGAGGCCTACACCAACAAGACCTACAACACCAAACTGGAAAACAAGCTTGCCAGGGACGCCGTCAAGCTGATCCACGATAACATCCTCAAGGCCTTTGAAAACGGTTCCGACCTGGAAGCCCGGCAGAATATGCAGCGGGGCGCGTTCTACGCAGGCCGTGCCTTCACCCGTGGCTGTGTGGGCTATGTCCATGCCATCGGCCATACCCTGGGCAGCCTGTACGGCGTTGCCCACGGCCTTGCCATTGCAGTGCTGCTGCCCCATGTGATGAAGGAGTTCGGTGCCTCGGCCCACAAGCGGCTTGCGGAGCTGGCGGACGTCTGCGGCATCGGCGGCAGAAATGAAGCGGAAAAGGCCAACGCCTTCATCCGCTGGATCGAGGAAACCAACAAAAAGATGGGGCTTCCCGACAAGTTCGATGTGGTCAAGGACGAGGATATCGACCAGATGATCACCTGGGCCAAAAAGGAAGCGAACCCCCTGTACCCCGTGCCCGTGGTCTGGGGCAGGAAGGATTTCAGACGGCTGATCGAATCCATCCGCTAATAAATACCGCAGCTGCAGACCGGCAGGGCAACATTTTCGGTAAACCCTGGGTTTGCATCTCGACTTTTACCCCCCTCTCATGGTATAATGATCGAAATGATCCATGAGAGGGGGCATCCTTTATGCCCGAACAAACGAAAAAAAGACAAATCAGTGCCGGTCTGCTGGCCCATGTGTGAGCAGGCAGAGGAGAACCATTCGCAAATATTCCAATTTTATACGGTAATTCGCCAAAAAAGGACCCTGGAGGGCAATATCCTCCAGGGTCCTGGGCTTTATGTGTCTGGTTCTGAAACGGAAGTTGGACTTGTCCTAGAAATCATCCTGTATTTGTGATCCAAGTGAAAACGATCGACCGCCCCGGTGCTCATCATACCGGGGCGGTCTTTGGAGAGATAGGAGGGAAATCTATGAACACGGGTGAAACCCGGAACTGTCAACATTGCCCCAAGCACTCCCGGCTTTTGCCGGGGTGCTCGGTTAGGAAGAGAAGCTCTTACCCTTTGCCATGCGTCCCGAATTGCTCCGGGACGCACGGCTTAGAAGGGTGCGGAGAACAACGCCTTTCGGCGTGTTTGGCGGTGGTTAAAGATTGTTCCAGAAGAAATTTCGCATGGCGATGCTGGCGGCCATCTCATCGATGCCGTCAATGGTAACGGTGACGGTATCTCCAAGCCCTGCGCCCAGAAGCATCAGGCGCAGCAGGGTATCAGCCCGGGCGGATTTCTCCCCCTTGCTGATCGTGATGGTGGTATCGGCAAACCTCTGGGCCAGCTTGAAAATTTGCCAGGCAGGCCGTCCGTGGATGCCGGTGGGATTGTGGATGGTATGCTCAAATCGCATCATGGTGTGTTCCTCCTGTTCAGTGGATTACGTTTCCGTACGTCCGTAGCGGCGGGTCTGGGCCAGGATGTCCCGGCACAGATCTTCCGTGAACTGGTCCTCGGTCATGCGCCAACGCCAGTTGCAGCCAATGGTGGAGGGGGTGTTCATTCTTGCCTCGGTGCCCAGACCCAGATAGTCCTGCATGGGAATAATGCACATTCTGGCGATGCTCTGCATGGCCAGAGCCACGAAGGGACGATCCATCTCCTCGTCGGGGGTATAAAAATCACACAGATAATCTCTGGCCAGATTCCAGTCATCATCGGAGATGGCCTCGAACCAGCCGATGGTGGTATCGTTGTCGTGGGTACCGGTGTAGACCACGGCATTTTCTGTGTAATTGTGGGGCAGGTAATCCCGGGCGGAGCCGGTGTCCCGGCTGTCAAAGGCGAACTGCAGCACCTTCATGCCGGGGAAGCCGGAGTCCCGGACCAGCTGGCGGACGGAGTCGGTGACAAAGCCCAGATCCTCGGCGATGACCTCGTGCCAGCCCAGAACCTCCTCGGCTCTGCGGAACAGCTCGATGCCGGGGCCCTTCTCCCAATGGCCGAACTCGGCGGTCTTGTGTCCGTAGGGGATGGAGTAGTATTCATCGAAGCCACGGAAATGGTCGATGCGGGTCACATCGTAGAGCTGGTAGACATACCACAGGCGGGTCAGCCACCAGTCAAAGCCGGTTTCCCGGTGATAGTCCCAGCGGTACAGGGGATTGCCCCAGAGCTGGCCCGTGGCGGAGAAGCCATCGGGAGGACAGCCTGCCACTGCGGTGGGCATATTGCGATCATCCAGCTGGAACAGCCGGGGATTGGCCCAGGTGTCGGCGGAGTCCATGGCCACATAGATGGGGATGTCGCCGATGATCTTGATGCCCTGGGAGTTGGCGTAGCTCTTCAGCCAGCCGTACTGCTGGAAGAATTTGAACTGCAAATACTTCTGATACTCGATGTCGAAGTACAACTCCCGGCGGTAGTGATCCAGGGCGTAGTCATAGCGCAGGCGGATGTCCTCGGGCCACTCGTACCAGCACTGGCCGTTGAAGAAATCCTTCAGGGCCATAAAGAGGGCATAGTCCTCCAGCCACCAGCCATTGTCGGCGGTGAACTTCTGATATTCGGGATTCTCACTGATCCGGCTGCGCTCATAGGCCATGGTCAGCAGGATCTTTCTGCCGTCATAAAGGGCGGCGTAGTTGATATCATCCTCCTCGTCTCCGAAGCACACGCTGCCGCACTCGGCATTGCTCAGAACACCCTCGGCGATCAGGGCCTCCAGATCGATGAAGTAGGGATTGCCGGCAAAGGTGGAGAAGGACTGGTAGGGACTGTCGCCGTAGCTGGTGGGATGGATGGGCAGGATCTGCCAGTAGGTCTGTCCGGCATCCCGGAGGAAGTCCACGAATTCGTAGGCCTTCAGGTTGAAGCAGCCGATGCCGTACTTACCCGGCAGGCTGGAAATGGGCATCAGAATACCCGCGGTTCGTTCCATAGTGTAGTTACTCCTTTACTGTGACCATCACACCGAAGTGATCGGACACGATGGGATAGTGGGTTCCGTTGAAAAGCACCTCGGAGGAGGTGACCTTTCGGTTCTTACTGCACCAGATGTGATCCAGCCGCATCCCCTTGGCATCCACCGATCCCAGCCGCTCCCGCCAGCCGTCGATGATGCCGGGAACGGTGAAGCCGGGGCCCTTGATCCGGGCGGTGTGGTAGGTGTCGTACCAGCCGGAGGCTGCGATGGTGTCATAGCTCTGGCCCCGCACCAGCGCGGGGGCGTTGAAATCGCCCATGAGCCATACCGCACTGTACAGGCTCCGGGTGGTCAGGCAGACATTGAGCGTCTTCCACTGGTCCAGGAAGGGCTCCTCGGCATCGTCCCACCAGCCCATGTGGACGGTGTAGAACCAATCGGGATACCCCTCCACCTGAACGCCCAGAACTGCGCGGGTCCGCCAGTTCTGATAGTCCCGCACCTTGGAGATGGGGAAAACATCCGTGCTGCGGATGGGGCGGCCCAGACTCAGGATGGCAACGCCCTCGTCATACTTGCCGTAGCCCAGCTTGATGGGCACCCAGGCCCAATAGCAGTTCACGCCAGCGCTGCGCAGCCGCAGGGCCACATTGGCGGCGTGGTTGTCCCGACGGACAGGCAGTGCACCGGGGACGGGATACTGTCCGGCCAGAAGCTCCGGGGCCATCAGGGGCGCATCGGCGGTCTGGTTGACCTCCTGCATGGCGATGATGTCCGGGCGTTCCTTCAAAATGGACTCCACAAACCAGCAAAGCTTCTGCTCGTAGTTTTCTTCCTGGAGGGAATGGGTGTTGATGGTCAGGATCTTCATATTACACACCTCGTTGTGTTTACCCTGGGGAACGGCCAGGGGCCGTTCCCTGCGCGTGAAGAGATCAGAGAATGTCGTTGATGTCGGACTTGATGACATCGGCCTTGGGACCATAGATGGCCTGGATGCCGTTGTCCTTCTTGATGAGGCCCAGAGCACCCTCGGCCTTCCAGGCATCCTTTTCAGCCACCAGGGACAGGTCCCTGACGGTGACACGGAGCCGGGTCATGCAGGCATCCACCAGAGTGATGTTCTCCCGGCCGCCCAGCAGGGCGATGATCCGCTCGGCCTGGGAGCCGTTGTCGGAGGTCTTTGCCTCGGCGGCGGGTGCCTCCTCCTCGGAGCCCTCGTCGGTGTAGTTGCCCAGTCTGCCGGGGGTGGCGAACTTCAGCTTCTTGATCATGAAGTAAGCCACAAAGTAACCGATGACCAGGAAGGCCACGCAGCAGATCAGGAAATTGATGATGTCGCCGCCCAGACCTGCCTTCAGGGACATGGGCACACGGGTCAGGAGCTCCAGGTTGCCGAAGGAGTGCAGACGCAGGTCCATGATACCGGCCATAGCAAAGGCGCAGCCCTGGAGCAGGGCGTAGACGATGTAGAGCGGCAGGGCGCAGAACATGAACATGAACTCGATGGGCTCGGTGACACCGGTCAGGAACACGGCCAGACAGGTGGAGATGAACATGGAGCGGTAGCTCTTGCGCTTGTCGGCATCCACCAACCGGTACATGGCCAGTGCAATGCCCAGCAGCAGACCGGTGGAGCCGATCATCTGGCCGACCTTGAAGCGGGCGGGGGTGACGGTATTGAGCAGCAGCTCGTAGGAGGCCATGTCACCGGCATCCTTGAAGTTGATGAGGTCGGTGATCCATGCCAGCCACAGGGGATCCTGGCCGTAGACCATGGAGCCGGCGGTGGCACCGGTCTGGATCAGGTATTCACCGCCGAAGGAGGTGTAGTTCATGGGGATGGTCAGCATGTGGTGCAGACCGAAGGGCAGCAGCAGACGCTCCAGAGTACCGTAGATGAAAGGAGCAAGGACGGGAGAGGTGGAGCTGGAGTTTGCGATCCAGATGCCGAAGGTATTGATGCCGGTCTGGACCAGGGGCCACACGCAGGCCATGACCAGAGAGACGATCACAGAGTAGAAGATGACTGCCATGGGGACGAAGCGCTTGCCGTTGAAGAAGGCCAGGGCATCAGGCAGCTTGCGGAAGTTGTAGAACTTGTTGTAGACCATGCCGCCGACGAAGCCGGAGATGATGCCCACAAACACGCCCATGTTCAGGGCAGGTGCGCCCAGGATGTTGGTGAAGTAGTTGGACACCAGCATCTCCTGACCGAAGAAGGAGGTGACGGTAGCATCGGCTGCGGACAGCATATCGCCGGTCACGCCGAAGACTGCGCCGGTGATGCGGTTAATGAGGATGAAGGCGATGACGGCTGCGAATGCGCCGCCTGCACGCTCCTTTGCCCAGGAACCGCCGATGGCAGCTGCGAAGAGAATGTGCAGATTGGTGATGATGGCCCAGCCGATGTTCTCCATGGTGGAACCGATGGTGATCATCAGACCCAGATCCATCATCTGGAAGAGCTTGCCCAGGCTCAGCATGATGCCTGCGGCGGGCATGACGGCGATGACCGTCATCAGGACCTTGCCGAGCTTCTGCAGAAGATCGAAGTTCAGGCCCTTCTTTGCGGGGGTTGCGAGTGTTGACATTGTGTTTGCTCCTTTTCTCTGTTTATTCATCCTGCAACTTGTTGCAGGATGTTTCTGCAACAAAGATACAACGATTGCATAGAAATTGCAAGACATTTTTTGGCTTTTCCGGGGTTTCTCCGTTCTGCACAAGATTCTATTGGAAATTTCAGCCACTTTTTTCTGCAACATTGCATCGTTTTGTTGCATAACGCCTTTGACATTTGCATGCGTTTGCGCTATAATGATTCTATTATTTATCCCGGTGCATTTTTTGCATGGCGTTTCAGAAAAGGAAGTGGCTTTTTATGGCAGTGACGATCAAGGATGTGGCAAAATTGGCCGGTGTCTCCCCCTCCACCGTGTCCCGTGTGTGCAACAACAACCCTGCAATCAGCAGGGAGACTCAGGACAAGGTGCGCAGAGCCATGGCGGAGCTGGGCTATGAGCTGCCCACCGCTGCACCGGAGCCCCAGATGGTTCCCACGGTGAAGTCCATTGCCATCGTGCTGCCTCCCTCGGATCGGGATGCCTACGAAAATACCTTCTACCTGAAGGCCATCCGGGGAATCAGCCAGATCTGCAACGAGCGCAGCGTAGCCAGCACCGTGGTCACCGGCTCCAACGACCATGAGCTCCTGCGCTCCATCCAGACCCTCCACCGCAGCGGACGGGTGGACGGCTTCCTCCTGCTCTACTCCAAGCGGGAGGATTTCGTGGTGGAGTACCTGTGCGAGCATGGACTGCTGTATGTGATCGTGGGCAAGCCCAGCGACCTGGCGGGGCAGACGGTCTGCATTGACAACGACAATCTGCTGGCTGGCCGGGAGGCAACGGATTATCTTTACGATCTGGGTCACCGACGCATCGGCTACATCGGCAGCAGGAACAGCTACCTCTACGCTGCCGACCGCCGTTCCGGCTATCAGCTTTCCCTGCTCCTGCATGAGCTGCCGATGAAACCGGAATACTGTGTGGAGATGGAGAGTGTCCATTCCTCTGCTTTGGCCAATCTGGAGCGGCTTCTGGACAGCCCGGATCGGCCCACGGCCTTTGTGGTCAGCGATGATATTCTCGCCCTGTCTCTGGAACGGGTCTGCGTCCAGAAGGGCCTGCGGATCCCCGATGACATCTCCATCATCGCCTTCAATAATTCCCTCTATGCCCAGCTGGCCTCCCCGCAGCTCACTGCCGTGGATGTCAACTCCTTCCTCCTGGGTCAGGAGGCGGCAAACCAGATCATCAACCATGTGGAAAACCCCAACCTGACCACCTCCAAGGTCGTCGTTCCCCACACCATCGTCGAGCGCGACAGCTGCCGCCGATGGGAAGAAGCCCAATAAGGGCGGATTTTATTTACAGCAGAGCTGTGGATCCCTTTTATATTCCCGGTACTTTTTTGATCTTCCTGTAAAAATATATCGACTCGTGCCCGAACAAATGAAAAAGCCATGCTGTACGGGCCTGCCGCCCATGTGTGAGTGGGCAGAGGAGGACCACGTAAATTTTCTCTGATCAGTCAGCTAATAGCTGTACAGGCTGCAATCAAGGACGGCAGGAATTAAGTTCTGATTACCTGCTGTTTGCGACATTCCTTGTGACAAGCGAAGATGCGAAAGCGTATTTGTACAGCATGAGCAATAAACGCAGAGTTCACAAATGGAAAGACATTCGGGTGAACCTTTATATCTAACCCAGAATCCCCAACCGTTTCGGCGGTTGGGGATTTTTGTCGTTTGCGGTAAATTGGCTTCATCTTGACTTTTTATTACTTTCTCGTTATAATACCTCCATTATATGGTGCTGCCGCCGGGTAGCAAATGCGAAAAGCATTCGTATACACATCGTTAGGTCTTAGAAGATGTGTATACGGGTGCTATTTTTTGTTGGTGGGAGGAGCCTATGAATCGATATTTCACAAAACAGAATTAACGCTATGGGCACATCCGTTGTAGTGATTATTATTATTTCTTTTTTGATTTTTGACCGTGTGAACACAATGACCTTGACGGCATCCCTTATCGGCGTAACATCCTTGATCTTCAACGCAAAGGGCAATCCTATTGGGCAAGCACTGATGATTATTTTCAGTTTGCTATATGGAAT
>JBGVNV010000060.1:0-11568 GCA_045125955.1 Faecousia sp. | reverse complement strand
CGGTAATGTAACGATTTCGAATATGTGAAGACCTCCACCGGTGTGTTATCTTAGTGGTGACACCGGTAGAGGGCTGTTTCGTTGTGCTGATTTTCAGATTCCCGCCCGCATTCCTCTCCCGACCCCTTCGGGGCCACCCTCTCCCCGGGAGAGGGGATTTTACCGCTGCTGCCGCAGCGGCGACCCGCCGCCTTAAGAAACTCTTAAACTTTCCCCCTCTTTCATCTTAAGAAAGAATGCGCTATAATGTGCACACAAAGGAGATGATTCTGATGTACAACGTTCTGATCTGCGACGATCAGCCGGAAATTGTCAATGCACTGAAAATTTACCTGACCCCGGAGGGGTATGGCCTTTTTGAGGCGAAGGACGGAGCCGAGGCTCTGGAAATCGTCAAAAGCCGGGACATCCATCTGGTGCTGCTGGATGTGATGATGCCCAATATGGACGGCATCACCGCCACCGCCAGGATCCGGGAGTTTTCCAATGTGCCCATTTTGCTGCTCACCGCCAAATCCGAGACCGAGGACAAGGTCCTGGGCCTGAATGTGGGGGCCGATGACTACATCACCAAGCCCTTCGTGCCCGTGGAGGTCCTGGCCCGGGTCCGGAGCCACCTGCGCCGGTATGACCGGCTGGGTGCCAAGCCCATGGAGGACAGCGGCACCATCACCATCGGCGGCATCGTTCTGGACGACCGGGCGAAGACCGTGGCGGTGGACGCTGATGAGGTCAGCCTGACCCCCATCGAATATGAAATTCTCAAGCTCCTGATGGAAAATCCCGGCAAGGTCTATTCCACCCGGACCATCTATGAAACGGTCTGGCAGGAGAACCCCTACGGCAGCGAAAATGCCGTGGCGGTCCACATCCGGCACCTGCGGGAAAAGATCGAGATCAACCCCTCGGAGCCCCGCTACATCAAGGTGGTCTGGGGCCGGGGCTATAAAATGGAGGTACTCAAATGAAATACCGATATCACTGGAGCTTCAAGCTCCTGGCCCTGCTGCTGGCGGTCCTCTCCGGTGCCGCGCTGGTCCTGGGTGCCGCCGGGCTGGTCCTGGGGGAGCTGGGCTACTATGAGCAGAGCCACAACGGCTACCTCTACAGATGGGCGGAGGGCTACTGCCATACGGCAGCCGATGCGGTCTTTGACCACTTTGCCTGGGAGGGCACGGGCATCGAGCCGAAGCTCTTCGAGCGGTTCTTCCGCTGGGGCGCGGATGTGGATGCCGTGGACAGCCTGGACTACGATTATTACTATACCATCCGCAGAGACCACAACGCCGAGCTGGTGGATACCAACCATTCCGGTGAAATGGATGCGGATTGGTACTTCGGGCAGACCTACAATGTCCGCCGGGGCTATGTGACCGTCATGCCTGAGGCGGAGTATTATCCCGGCTACGACCAGTTCCTCGCCGCCACGGACGGCATGGTCTACGCGGACCTGACCGGTCAGGCCCTGCCGGCCCTGGGCCTGGGTGTCAAGGACTACGAATACTATGTGGTTTCCGATGACCCCAATGTGAACTGGCAGAATGTGAGCATGAAATCCTACAACCACGCCGATGCCCAGGGTGCGGATTACACCATCTACCGCATCGAGTACACGGGCTACGAGAGCTTCTATGTGGAGGTGGGCATGACCGCCGATCAGCTGGCGGCAGTGACGGGCAAGAACGATGATCAGGGCGTGGCCTTCCTGGGCCGGATTTTGGCCGACTGGGATGATGCCTGTGTGCCCCTGATGATCTGGGGCGGTCTGGTGCTGGCCCTGAGCTGCTTCTGGCTGGCTCTGGTGGCGGGCAAGAGCCCCGACTGCACCGAGCTCCGCCCCGGCGGCCTGAACCGCATGGGCCTGGATCTGTATCTGGCCATCGTGGCGGGCGGTCTGATCCTGCTGATCATGCTGGCGGTGGGACTGAGCGAGCATATGGTCTGGGAGGACTACTACGGTGCCTTTGAGGAAGAGGAGGGCCGTCTGTACTTCGCCCTCTTTATGGCGGGCATCGGCCTGTGCGGCAGCGGATGCGCGCTGCTGGTGGCCCTGTTCACCATGGCGGCATCCGCCCAGTTCAAGATGCGGGACCGCTGGTGGCTGAAGCACAGCTTCCTCGGTATGTGCTTCAAATGGGTGGTCAAGGCTGTGAAGTGGTGCTGGCGTACCCTGAAAAATGGTATGGGAGCCATCACGCGATTCTTCCACAGATTTGTGGAGCTGCTCCCCCTGAGCTGGCAGTGGTTCCTGGCCACCGGCCTGATCTGGCTGGTGATGCTGGTCTCCTTCATCATGTCCTATGATATCTGGGAGGTCTGGCCCATCCTGGTGGGCGCATTGCTGACTGTCCCTGCGGTGTTCTACGGTGCCTACTGCTTCGGACAGCTCCGGGATGCCGCGAAGAAGATGTCCGGCGGCAACCTGACGGAGAAGATCGAAAACAAGTTCCTGCTGGGTTGCTTCGCTGATTTCGCCGGGCACCTGAACACCCTGGGCGATGTGTGCGTGGAGTCCGCACGGCAGCAGATGAAGTCCGAGCGCATGAAGACGGAGCTCATCACCAACGTCTCCCACGACATCAAGACCCCGCTGACCTCCATCATCAACTATGTGGACCTGCTCCGCCGGACCGATGACGAGGCCGCGCGGGCGGAATATTTGGCAATTCTGGACAACCAGAGCCAGCGGCTGAAAAAGCTCATCGAGGATCTGATGGAGATGAGCCGCGCCTCCTCCGGCAATGTGGCGGTGGAGATCACCCCCACGGACGTGGGCGAGGCATTGCATCAGGCCCTGGGCGAATTTGCCGACCGGCTGGAGCAGCGGGGCCTGACGGTCATGACGAAGATCCCGGCGGAGCCCGTCATGGCCCAGTGCGACGGACGGCACCTGTGGCGGGTGCTGAGCAATTGCCTGAGCAATGTGGTCAAGTACGCCATGCCCGGTACCCGGGTCTATGTGGATCTGGAAAGAAAGGCGGGCATGGTGGAGATCTCCCTGAAAAACATCTCCGCCCAGACCCTCAACATCTCCTCCGACGAGCTCATGGAGCGGTTCGTCCGGGGCGACGCCAGCCGCAACACCGAGGGCAACGGCTTAGGGCTCAACATCGCCAAGAGCCTCATGGAGGTCCAGGGCGGCAAGCTCGACCTGGTGGTGGACGGCGATCTGTTCAAGGTCATCCTGACCCTGAACGCCGAATAAAAAATGAGGGGCACGCATTCGCGTGCCCCTTGTTCCGTTTCCAAAGACCTGTAGGGGCAATTCAAGAATCGCCCGCCGCCCCTTGCTGTCATTGCGAGGCCCATCGGGCCGTGGCAATCCGCATCCCCTGCGGTGCGAAGCACCGCCCGTCCCCCGGAGGGGAACGGGAAGAGAACGGATTGCCACGTCGCCTGTCGGCTCCTCGCAATGACGTGGTGATTTTTACCTGGTCCCTCTGCTGTTGGCCCGTAATTGTCGAACAGGAGCGGGCGATTCTGGAATCGCCCCTACAATACGACCACCCCCGCTGGGTCGGCGGGGGTGGGTTTGCATCAATCCAGATATTTCACCAGGTCCATGGGATGGTCCAGGTAGTAGTCGGGCTCGTCGCGCTCCATGGGGAAGAAGCTGCCCCAGGAGGCGTAGGCGAAATCCATGCCTGCGGCCCGGGCGGCCACCATGTCGGACCGGGCATCGCCCATGTAGAGGGCCTCGGATGCCTCCACACCCAGACGGCGCAGGCACTCAAACAGGGGCGTGGGGTCGGGCTTGTGCACGGGGGTGTCCTCGAAGAGGACGGCGGCGGCCATGCGCTGGTCATAGCCGTGGCGGCCCATGTCGATGCCGTACTGGGGCCTGCGCTTGGAGGACACGATGCCCATCTTCATGCCCTTCTCCTCGGCATAGTCCAGCAGCTCCGGGATGCCGTCGTAGGGCTTCGCGCCGGGGCCGTACTCGTTGACATAGCGCACCCACCGGGCGTAGACGGTGTCGATGTCCTTGATGCCCAGAATTTCCAGAGTCTTCAGGCCGGGATTGGCGGTGAAGGGCACCACCTGCTCGTAGGTCCAGTCCTCATCAAGCTCCTCTTTGATGATCCGGATGAGCGGGTACATGTTCTGGTCCACGGTGTTCAAAAGCGTGCCGTCAATGTCAAAGATGATGGCCTTGTAATGTTTCATGACTTCGGTCCTTTCGGTGTTTTTCCTTAGTTTACCACGAAGGCCGACAAAAGTCCAGCGCGGCGGAAAATTCCACCGCGCCGGGGAAACGGGAGCAAAAGGGTGATCCGCTCCCGGAGTTCCTTTATTTGTGAATGAGGTCCCGAAGCTTGCCCAGCAGGGACTTCTGCTTGTTTTCCTCCTCCTGCAGTGCCCAGAAGTTCAGCCGCTCGCCCCGCAGGAGCAGGGCATCAAAGCAGGTTTCAAAAACCGCTTGAGAGATGGTGCCGTCGGTGTACAGGTCATAGTCATCGAGGTATTGCCACAGCTCCCACCAGGGCTCTGTGCCGGACTTGGTGTGGTAGACACGGGAGAGATACTCCGCTGCCTGGATAGCGGTCATGGCCTTTTCCCGGTATTGCTCTCGCACCCAGTCCAACTGCTGGTTCATGAGCTGTTCTTCGTCCGCCGGGTGGTCCAGAAGGAAATTGTGGAGCACCGAAATGGTCTCCCGCCGGTCGGACATACAAAACGCCAGCTCCAAAACCAGGGGACTCAGGGGGTCCTGCTCCACCAGGAGCCGGTCGAGAGCTGCGTCATATTCGTCATACTCGCCCATGCGGAGCATGAGCAGATAATACTGTGCCTGTTCGGGGACCATGGTCGATCCCTCCTTTTTTCTTTATTCTAGCAAAAGGGGAGGGGAATGTCGCGTCAAAAACGTTGCGAACTCGCTCAAAGACAAAAAAGAACACGTCATTGCGAGGGCCAAAGGCCCGTGGCAATCCCCTGAATTTTCCGGGCGGTATCATTGGTGCATACCGCTTATTACGGGATTGCCACGTCGCTTTGCTCCTCGCAATGACGCGGTTTTTTGGATATTGCGGTTCATTCCCCGTTCCACAGCCCCATCTGGCGTTCGATGCGGTCCCTGACCCGCTTGCGGAATTTATTGGGGGAGAGGACCTTCAGGGCGGGGCCGAAGGAGAGGACCCGGATGAGAAGCTCCGTTTCGTCCTCCTGCTCGTAGCGAAGGGTCAGCCGGTAGCGGTTTTCGCCGATGCGCTCCGTCTCCTTTTCCAGATGGGAGAAGTGGAGCATGGCCCGCTCCAGGGCGTTGCGCTCGTCCCGGAGCTCCAGCACCACCTTTGCCCGCCGCATGGTCCGCATGGGCTGCCAGTGACATTCCTCCAGCAGGGAACAGCCGGTGATCCGGGCCACATTGACACTGAGGGCGGTGCGGGTGCTGCCGGTGATGAGGCGGAATTTGTCGTCCTTGGCGGAGTATTCCAGCCGCTGGGGCACGCAGTCCCAGTGGTGGGGGAGCACGTTGCGGTCCGCGAATTCCAGATGGAGCCGCCGCTTTTCCCGCAGAGCCGTGAGGATGGTGCGGAAATTGGCGATGTACAGGGGATCATCGTATGGATCGCCGTCCAGATAGCGGTCGTAATAGAGCAGGGCATCGGCAGGGTAGAGGGGCTCCACATCCTCCAGACCCTCGGTGGGCGGGTCGAAGAGGGCGATCCGGGGATCGGCGAGGAGGGCCTTCATCCACCGCTTTTCCAGAGTGGTCAGGGGCCGCCCGGGCCGGTGCTTCAGGGGCGTTTTCAGGTCGGCGGTCAGGAGCGGCCAGTGCCCATGATGGAGCTTTTCCGGGATGGTCAGGATGCTCTCGGCAAAGCCCTCGGCGCGGATGATGCGCTCCATCTCCACCCGGGTCAGTTCGCCGCCCCGGGCCTGGGTCAGAAGCCGCTCCAGGACCCGGTAATAGGTGCCGTAAACTTCACGAAACATCCATCTCACCTCCGTACATCTGCGCCATTTCCCGCAGGGTGTCCCGGAACCGGGCGGTGACCACGGGATTGGTGCATTCGATCTTTTCGATGCGCCCGATGAAGGTCCGCACCCAGGGCATCAGCTCCGATGCATCGTAGACATCGGCGGAGAATCGGATCCGCCCTTCCTCCAAATATTCCACGGTGCCGGTGCGCTTCTCCCGTTCCAGCCGCTGGGGGATGAAGCCCTCGCCGGGGCCGTAGCGGATGACCATTTCAAAATGCTCGATGTGCCGCCCGGAGCCGCCGGAGGTGCCCCAGAGGTGGGCGCGGTACTGCTGGCATCGGGCCCGCAGTGCGTCAAACCGGGGCTCGTCGGTCCAGAGCTCCACAGACCGGATGTAGTCCAGCCGGAAGCACATCATTTTGCGGAAAGCATAGTGGTAACACATTAAATATTGCCGCCCGTCCTGGGTGCTGATCCAGATGTGCATGGGGCAGACCCAGTGGAGCATCTCCCTGCCCCGGCTCCGGGGGCTGAAATTGGTGACGCGGACGCTCCGCTTTTCCCCGATGGCGGTGAGCAGGGGGAGCATGATCTCCGCATCCAGACTGTGCAGGAGGTAGTGATGCTTGAACCGGAAATGCTCCGGCGGACTCTCCAGCCGGTCCAGAAGATAGGAGCCGATGACCCCCAGGGGGTCCGTCTCCGAGAAGAAGGCCAGGGTGTCCGCCCAGCCGTTCAGGTCGATGCCGTCCTCCGCAATGGCGTAGACCACCTCCCGGCCCCGCTTTTGGGTCCGGAGCAGGCCCAATTGGGTGTATTCCTTCAGCTTGCGCCGGAGGCTGGACAGGTCAGGCTGGATGGGGGAGTGGAACTGGCTCAGGTACTCCCGGCAGATGCCGTCCAGCACCTCGCCGGCGGTCAGGGGGCCACCCCGGAGCAGGTCCAGGATGTAAAAATGCAGTGTCACATCCAGGTCCGTGAAGCTGTGGGACTTGTAGGCACTGTGGAGGGGATTGGCGGGGATGGCACGGCTGTCCACGCTGAGGAAGACCTGCTTGCCGTCGGAATTCCGGCGGAAGCCCATGTAGCCGCCCAGCCAGCTCTCCATGCGCCGCCGCTCGTTGTCGTAGCTGCGGCCGCTCTTATGGTCGTATTCGCCCCGGCGGCGGAAGCCGTAGACGTAGAACTGGCGCATATAGTCCCGGATGCGGTCAAAATTCCGGATGAGTTCGCTGTAAGCCATGGCAATCCCTCCCTTTTGCAATATTATAGCGCAAAGACTCGAAAAAAGCCAGTGGCAGAAGTGTGCTTCGGGGGCAGAAGGGGCCTGCGGCGAAACTTGATTTCTTATTGTGCATATCGATAAAAAATATCGATACTTTTTAACGGAAACTGTAGACAAATGACAAATCATGATATATACTATCTTTATGAATCCGTATAGGTCGATACGCCCATATACGCAAGGAGGTAAAAATTCATTATGCTGGATCAATCCTATTACCGCAAGACGGATGAGATCATCTCCCGGTACGTCCGGGATGCCCGCTCTCTCATCCCCATCATGCAGGACATTCAGGCCGAATACCGTTATCTGCCCCCGGAGCTGCTGAGCTACGTGGCCGAGCAGATCGGTATCACCGAGACCAAGGCTTACTCTGTCGCCACTTTCTACGAGAACTTCTCTTTCGAGGCCAAGGGCAAGTATGTCATCAAGGTCTGTGACGGTACCGCCTGCCATGTCCGCCACTCCACTCCCGTTCTGGAGGCTCTGTGGAAGGAGCTGGGTCTGAGCCAGAAGAAGCACACTACCGACGATATGCTGTTCACCGTGGAGACTGTCTCCTGCCTGGGTGCCTGCGGTCTGGCACCCACCATGATGGTCAATGAGCAGGTCTATCCCGCTATGACCCCTGAGAAGGCACTGGCTGTGATCGCGGAACTGAGAGGTAAAGGCTGATGATCAAGAGTGTTGAAAATCTGAACGAGGTCCGCGGCAATGCCATCGCTGACCTGAACCGGTATGCCTGCCGCGTGCTGGTCTGTTCCGGCACCGGCTGTATCGCCACCGGCTCCAACAAGATCCATGAGATCTTCGAGAACATCGTCAAGGACGCTCCCGGCGTGGAGCTGGTGTTCTCCCCCTGCGGCGGCCACGACGACGAGAAGGTCGTGGGCGTCAAGAAGACCGGCTGCCAGGGCTTCTGTGAGCTGGGCCCCCTGGTCCGCATCCAGAAGAACGGCAAGACCATCCAGTATGTGAAGGTCCAGCCTGAGGACTGCGAGGAGATCTTTGAGCAGAGCGTCCTGGGTGACGAGGTCATCGAGCGTCTGCTGTACCACAAGGGCGAGACTGCCTACGTCCAGCCCGAGGAGATCCCCTTCATCGCCAAGCAGACCCGCATCGTTCTGGAGAACTGCGGCCGCTTCGATGCCGAGTCCCTGGACGAGTACCTGGCCGCAGGCGGCTTCGAGGCCCTGCGCAAGGCCATGTTCGAGCTGGGCCGCGACGGCGTCATCGACGAGATCGACAAGTCCGGCCTCCGTGGCCGCGGCGGCGGCGGCTTCCCCGCCGGCAAGAAGTGGAAGCAGGTCGCCCGTCAGAAGGAGCTGGAGCGTTTCGTCGTCTGTAACGGTGACGAGGGCGACCCCGGTGCTTTCATGGACGGCTCCGTCATGGAAGGCGACCCCTTCAAGCTCATCGAAGGCATGATGATCGCAGGCTACGCCTGCCGTGCCGAGAACGGTTACATCTATGTCCGTGCCGAGTATCCCATGTCCGTTGCCCGTCTGCGCAATGCCATCCGTCAGCTGGAGGAGCGCGGTCTGCTGGGTGACAATATCCTGGGCACCGACTTCAACTTCCGCCTGCACATCAACCGCGGCGCGGGCGCATTCGTCTGCGGCGAGGGCTCCGCTCTGACCGCCTCCATCGAGGGCAACCGCGGTATGCCCCGTACCAAGCCCCCCAGAACCGTTGAGAAGGGCCTGTGGGAGAAGCCCACTGTCCTGAACAACGTCGAGACCTACGCCAACGTCCCCAAGATCATCCTGGACGGTGCGGACTGGTTCAAGTCCATCGGCACCGCCGGCTCCCCCGGCTGCAAGACCTTCTCCCTGACCGGTGCCATCGAGAACACCGGCCTGATCGAGGTCCCCATGGGCTCCACCCTCCGCGAGATCATCTTCGACATCGGCGGCGGCCTGAAGGACGGCAAGGAGTTCAAGGCTGTTCAGATCGGCGGCCCCTCCGGCGGCTGTCTGACCGAGCAGCATCTGGACGAGCCCCTGGACTTTGACTCCGTCAAGAAGTTCAACGCCATCGTCGGCTCCGGCGGCATGGTCGTCATGGGCCAGGACACCTGTATGGTCGAGGTCGCCCGCTTCTTCATGAGCTTCACCCAGCGCGAGTCCTGCGGCAAGTGCACCCCCTGCCGCGAGGGTACCAAGCGCATGCTGGAGATCCTGGAGCGCATCGTTAACGGCCAGGGCAAGCTGGAAGACCTGGACACCCTGGAAGAGCTGGCAACCATGGTCAAGACCATGGCTCTGTGCGGCCTGGGCAAGAGCGCACCTCTGCCCGTCATCTCCACGCTGAAGACCTTCCGGGACGAGTACATCGAGCACATCGTCGACAAGAAGTGCCGCGCCAAGACCTGTACCGCTCTGCGCAAGTACGTCATCGACGCCAACAAGTGTATCGGCTGCTCCAAGTGTGCCAAGAACTGCCCCGTCAACGCCATTTCCGGCAAGATCAAGCAGCCCTTTACCATCGATTCCGACGTTTGCATCAAGTGTAATGCCTGCCGTGAGAACTGCGCCTTCGGTGCAATCTACGTCGAAGCATAAGGAGGGTAGACCATGGGTATCATCACCATCAACGGTAAGAAAGTTGAATTTACCAACGAGAAAAATCTGCTGACCATCATCCGCAAGGCCGGTATCGAGGTTCCTACTCTGTGCTACCAGCCTGAGCTGTCCATTTTCGGCGCATGCCGTCTGTGCACCGTCGAGGATGACCGCGGCCGCTGCTTCGCCTCCTGCTCCGAGGAGCCCCGGGACGGCATGGTCATCTACACCCACACCGAGCGTCTGCGCAAGCACCGCAAGCTGATCATCGAGCTGCTGCTGGCCGCCCACTGCCGCGACTGCACCACCTGCGACAAGCACGGCAAGTGCACCCTGCAGAAGCTGGCCTATCAGCACGGCATCAACAATGTCCGTTTCGACAACCACCGCGAGCAGATGAAGGTGGACTTCTCCTCCCCCTCCATCGTCCGCGATCCCAACAAGTGCATCCTCTGCGGCAACTGTGTCCGCGTCTGCTCTGAGATCCAGGGCATCGGTGTCCTGGGCTTCACCCACCGCGGCACCGAGGCCAACGTCAGCCCCGCCTTCAACCGGGACCTGGCCGCCACCAACTGCGTCTCCTGCGGCCAGTGCCGCGTGGTCTGCCCCACCGGTGCACTGACCATCCACCACAACATGACCGAGGTCTGGAACGCCCTGGGCGACAAGAACACCCGCGTGGTGGCCCAGATCGCTCCCGCCGTCCGTGTTGCCGTGTCCGAGGCCTTCGGCCTGCCCAAGGGCGAGAACTCCATGGGCAAGATCGTCGCCGCCCTGCACCGCATGGGCTTCGATGAGGTCTACGACACCACCTACACCGCCGACCTGACCATCATGGAAGAGTCCGCCGAGTTCCTGGACCGTGTTGCCAACGGAGGCACCCTGCCTCTGCTGACCTCCTGCTGCCCCGCCTGGGTCAAGTTCGTGGAGAATGAGTTCCCCGAGTTCAAGCCCAATGTCTCCACCTGCCGCTCTCCCCAGCAGATGTTCTCCGCCATCCTGAAGGAGTACTACCGCGACGAGAAGAACGCTGCCGGCAAGAAGACCAAGGTCGTCTCCATCATGCCCTGTACCGCCAAGAAGATGGAGGCCGAGCGTCCTGACTCCTACACCTTCGGCGAGAAGGATACCGATGTTGTCCTGACCACCCATGAGCTGATCCGCATGATCGAGGCTCACGGTGTCAGCTTTGAATCCATGCCCTCCGAGACCTGCGATATGCCCTTCGGCATCGGCTCCGGCGGCGGCGTCATCTTCGGCGCCAGCGGCGGTGTTACCGAGGCTGTCCTGCGTCGTCTGGTGGAAGGCCACGATACCCACACTCTGGAAGCCATCGCTGAGTGCGGTGTCCGCGGCGACGGCATCAAGGAGTTCTCCATCCCCTATAACGGCATCGATGTGAAGATTTGCGTCGCTTCGGGACTTGCCAATGCCCGCAAGGTATTGGAGGATGTGAAATCCGGCGCCAAGGAGTACCACTTCATCGAGATCATGGCTTGCCCCGGCGGCTGTGTAATGGGTGGCGGTCAGCCTACTGACGGTACCAAGGTGCAGCGCGCAGAGGTCCGTACCAAGGGCCTGTATGCAGCTGATGGTGATATGGTCATCAAGAAGTCCAATGAGAACCCCCTGATGGAGGTGTTCTACAACGGTTACTTCAAAGGCAAGGCTCATGAACTGCTGCATAACCATCACGAATAAGCATTTAGAAATCAAAAGACAGCTGTCCTTGGACAGCTGTCTTTTTTGCTTTGAGAAATCCTCCTGCCTGGGTTGATTTTCCTGGAATTT
>JBGVNV010000059.1:0-14145 GCA_045125955.1 Faecousia sp. | reverse complement strand
GCTTAAGTTGATGACATTGCCCCGGGGGGAGGGTGGCCCGCGTAGCGGGTCGGGAGAGGAATGCGGGCGGAAAGCTGAAAGTCTGTACAACATAACAGACCTACTCCTGGTCGGTCATTATGACTCGGAGTAGGTCTTCAGATTTCAGATCATCCAACATTACCGCCCGCATTCCTCTTCAGTCATGGAAATCGCTTTTGGCGATTTCCATGACAGCTTCTCCCCGGGAGAAGCGATTTCGCGCGCCCCGCAGGGAGTCGGGGCGGGAAAATCCATCGATATCCGCCGCAGAAAAACAACAGGACCAGCTTCAAATCACCACGTCATTGCGAGCCCGTAAGGGCGTGGCAATCTCCCTCATTCCCGCAGGAGATTGCCACGTCGGGCTTTGCCCTCCTCGCAATGACGTGGTAGTTTTGGCTGGTCCTTCTGATTTGGGCGGGGGGTGTCGGTGCGTGAGCGGGCGGTGCTTTGCACCGCAGGGGATGCGGATTGCCACGTCGCCTGTCGGCTCCTCGCAATGACGTGGTAGTTTTGGGCTGGTCCTTCTGATTTGGGCTGATAGTCATCGTACATGGCGGGCGGGTCGATGCCCCGCCCCTACGGCTTATACAAAAATGCGCCGCCCCAGGGGGGGCGGCGCAGGTGCTTAGGGGATATTACAGCTGGCTGATGTACCAGTCGAGGAACCAGCCCTCGAAGGTGTTGTCGAAACGCTGGAAGATCACCGCAGCCTGTGCGCGGTTGGTCTTCGCCATGGGAGCCAGGGTGTCAGCGGTCATGCCGGTGACGATGCCGTGGGTAACGGCCCAGGCCCAGGCCTCCTTTGCAAAGCCGGGGACCTGTGCAGCATCACGGTAGTCATCCAGATCCACGGTGATGGTGGTGTCTGCGCCCACATACTTGGCGAAGCGGTACATGAAGGTGACGAGCTCGGTACGGGTCAGCTGACCGCCGGGGTTGAAGGTGGTGGCGGTGGCACCGGTGGTGATACCTGCCTCCAGAGCCCAGTAGGCGGCCTCGGTGTAGAACAGGCCATCGGGCACATCGGTGAAGACACCGGTGACCTCGACCTTGGGCTCCATGAGCATGCGGTACAGAACGGTGACGAACTGTGCGCGGTTCATGGTCGCGCCGGGGCCGAAGTGGGTGGCATCCATGCCGTTCATGTAGCCCATCTCCACGGCGTGGTCCACAGCCTCATGCCACCAGTCGCCCTCGTTCACATCCTCAAAGTGCTCGCTGAAGCACTCATGGGGCAGGGAAACAGTCAGCTTCTCCTCGGAGAAGTAGTCGGTATCCTGGTTCAGCTCGGTGGTGGTGATGGTCATCTCGGTGGACACATCCACATTCTCGGGGCTCCAGAAGTTCACGACAGCCACGGCACCGCCGGCGGGGATCACATCCTTGCTGGCGAAGGCGATGGTCACAACGCCGTCGTTTTCCATGTGCATATCCGTTGCAACGGCATCGGCCAGGGGCGCGAAGCCGCCGCCGCAGATCAGCTTGTCTGCATCGTACTCGATGGTGATGATGCCGTTGGTGGCATCGGTGGGAACGGTAACGGTGATCTCCAGATTGCCGGTGAAGTCATCGATGCCGGTGGAGGAATCGGGCTTGACGGTCTTCTTGGTGTTGACCACAGCGGCGGTCAGGCCGCCCTTGGCAGCATCCAGCTCCACGGTGGGAACAACGCTCATCAGCTCGGCGGACTTGACAGATGCGGTGGCCAGCTCCTCGTCCATCAGGGCGTTGGTGCCGTTCAGCTCGGCATCGGTGTACAGACCGCCCACGGGCCAGACGCCCTCGGGGAAGTAGCCCACGGAGTAGACATTGCCGGTGCCCTCGGTATCCCAGGCGATCAGCTCAACGATGTTGTCCTCCTCGGTGAAGCGGGTCCAGTAGGTGTACTGGCCGTCGAAGTGGAAGCCCTGGAAGTAGGAGTAATCCACGGCTGCGCCGATCTTCTTGACAAAGCCCTCGGCAGGACCGTAGAAGTAGCCGATCTGGCTGCCGGTGTCGATGAAGGCATCCAGGTACACATTGCCATCGGCATCCAGGATCAGGAAGTAGTCCATGTATGCCTTGTAATTGCTGTTGTACTGGGAGCCGTAGTAGGTGATGCCCACCAGGTCGCTGGCAACGCCCTCGGCCCACTCCCAGGCACCGACATAGTCGCCGGTCTCCAGGTCGATCAGGACAACGTAATTGAAGTAGACGGCCATGCCGTAGCCCATGCCGGGACCGTAGGTCATATCCAGGTAGGCAATGTTGGCAGGACCCACCATGGAGACGTCGAAGGTAGCCGGATCAACGGTGTACAGCTCGGAAAGGCCCGAGGAGGTATCCAGGGTGGAGGCGTACAGCTTGCCATCGGCCACCATGGTGGCGTTGAGGGGCAGGTTGTTGGCAGACTCCTTCAGCTTGGTGAAGGCGGGGATGGTGTCGGTGTTGAACTCGCTCCACCAAACCTGGCCCTCCTCGTCCCAGATCAGGCCCTTCATGGTCTTATCCAGAGAGGAGACGGTGACGGTGCAGGAGGCGGACTTGGAAGCATCCAGCTTGGAGGTGGCGGTGATGACGGCGGTGCCCTTTGCCACGCCGGTGACCACGCCGTTCTCGTCGACAATGGCGACGGAAGCATTGCTGGTGGTCCAGGTGACGGAGTCATCGCTGACGTTCCAGGGCTTGACGGTGGCAGACAGCTGGACGGTGTTGTTCACCAGGGTGGTGGCGGACTCTGGCAGGGTCACGGAGGTGACCTTGTTGGAGGGAGCAAACAGGTCGCTGTCGGTCTCGTAGGCGATGAACAGACCGCAGGTGGTGAAGCCGTAGTAGCTGATGAACTCAGTCTTGGCGGTCTTGGGATCGACCTTCAGCAGATTGGTGATCTCGCTGTTGGTGACGGCCCAGTACAGCTCATCGGTGTTGTGGTCCCAGGCCATGGAGTTGACGGTGCTGGACTTGTAGCCGTCCAGCGCACCCACATACTTGGCCTTGCCGGTCTTGGTGACATCGGAGGTGTAGGTGTAGAGCTGGCTGGCGGCGTAGATGGTGGAGTAGAAGTTGCCCTCGCCGTCGATGGCCATGGTGTTGGCATCGATGGGCATCTGGCCCAGGACGCTCAGCGCACCGGAGAACATATCGATGGTGCACAGGAAGGGCACGGCCATGTTGTTCTTCTTGGAGTAGAACAGGCCGTAGAGCTTGCCGTCGGCTCTGTTGTAGGCCAGATCGTTGAAGCCGCTGATCTGCCACTCGCCGGTGGGATCCAGCTCGCCCAGGCAGGTGAAGTCGAACAGGTTGTCGTTCATGCCGACGTAGAGCTTATTGTCGCCGGAGATCTCGAAGACGGCACCCTCCACATACTCGGCGGCGCGGGCGGGCTCACGGCCGGTGGCGGCGGCCAGCTTGACGGCGGTGCCGTCGGCCTCCATGCCCACATAGCTCAGGGAGAAGTCATCGTTGACATTGGTGCGGTCGATGGCGGTGAAGTAGGGGCGGGTATTCTCCAGCTCCAGGGTGATCTCGTAGACGGTGACGTTCTCGGCGTAGTCGAAGACGGCCACCAGGAACTCGCTGCCGAAGATGTAATCCAGACCCAGGTCCGCGGTGATTTCTGCGCCGCGCTCGGTCTGGTTGACGGCATCGGCGGTCAGGAGGCTGGTGCCGGAGGCATTCATCAGAGCCACGGCGGCGATGTACTCGTTGTCCCTGGCGGTGATCTTCAGGGTGTTGTTCTCGCCCAGCTTCACATCCTTCAGGACGGGAGCGGTGTTGTCGATGGTGAAGGAGGTGGTCAGGTAGGCACCCTCGGCCAGGGCCTCCCAGTTGGTGTAGCGGGTCTCCTCCTCGGCATCGTACCAGGAGTAGTACTCAGGTGCGGAGACCAGGCTCAGCTCCAGGCGGGTGCCCTCGGGAATGCCCGTCAAATACAGGCCCAGGGGCAGCTTGTACTGGGGATTCTGCCAGGCACCCTGGTTGACGTGGTAGTAGGCGGCCTCGATCTCACCCAGAGTTTCGGACATATGAACCTCGCCGGTATCGGCATCGCGCAGCAGGATCATGGAGTCTGCGGCGTTGCGGACCTGGGTGAAGCGCAGAGCCTGCAGCATGGATTCGCCCTTATTATTGAAGGCGTTGCGCTCAGGCAGGTACTCGTCCTCCTCGGTGAAGGGGTTGCCGCCGAAGAGGTACTCGTCACCGTCGCCGTAGTTGATGGTGACGTAATTGCCCTTGACATCGTTCAGGGCGTACAGGTAGGGGGCGCGGTTTTCGGCACCGTAGGCGTACTCCAGATAGCTACCCACATCGTACATGCTGGGCTCGGACCAGGAGCCGTAGTAGGCCAGCACGGGGACGGAGTGGGTAACGCCCTGGATGCCCTCGGCATCGTTGACGGGCTCGGCAAAGATGAAGGCCTCGACGTAGGCACCGGTGGGATAGTAGCTGTCCAGCATGGCCTTGGCCTCTTCGGTCAGCTTCATGGCCACCTGGACCTGGGCGGAGCCGTTGGCGGGCACATCGATGGTGGAAACGCCGGTCTGCTTGGTCAGCAGGACGTGGGCATCGTAGGTGGTGATCCGGCCGTCGCCGTTGACATCGCCGTCGGCCTTCAGCTCCAGGCTGTCATCCAGCAGGTACTCCAGCAGGTAGGTGGCATCGTCGGCATTGGTGACGCCGTCGCCGTTGAGGTCGCACTTGAAGCCATTCTCAACACCCTCCAGGGACACGCCGTGGCTGGTGAACTTGACCTTGGCGGCCAGATCCCGGGTCCAGGTATCCAGGTACAGATTGCCGTTGTCATCACCGAAGACATCCTGGGTGAACAGATCGGCGGACAGGACGTAGGTCATGGGCTCACCGCTGATGTTGTGGATCTCGAACTCCACATAGTACTCGCCGGTACGGTTGGGATCGTCGCCCAGCTCGGCCTTGACCTTGCCGTCGTTCTGACCCCAGACGGTGATGTAGCTCTCGGCGGTGGTAGCCAGGTCCACGCGGCCCAGGCCGGCACCCTGGTTCAGCAGGGAGTAGTACTGACCGCCGGAAGCGGCCTCGCGCATGGGAACTGCGGTGGACATCAGCAGGCTCTGGGCCAGATGACGGACACTCATGCCGGTCTGCTCGTCCAGGTCGTTGGTCTTGATGTACTCAGCCACCAGAGCGGCCATGCCGGTGATCTGGGGGGCGGCCATGGAGGTACCGGACATCATCTCGTACTCGGTGCCGGAGGGATCCACACCGTTGACGGACCAGATGTTGCCGCCGGGGGCGGTGATCTCAGGCTTCAGCTCCAGGGAGCCGGGGGTGCCCCAGGAGGAGAAGACGGACATGGTGTAATACTCGGAGCCGTACACGGTGCCGCCCAGCTCGCTGCCGATGGTGACGGTACCGGTGTAGTAGGTCAGGCCGTCGGCGGTGGTCTTCCTGGTGGAAGCGGCCCGGACGGCGTCGCCGTCACGCTTCATGACGGAAACGCAGGGAGCACTATAGGCATAGTCGGTCAGGTCCATGCCGAAGGGCTCATCCACATTGTTGCAGATGACGATAGCGGCGGCACCCAGCTTGGCGGCGTTGTTGCCCTTCTCGAAGAAGGAGATCTCGCCGCGGTGGCAGAAGACGACCTTGCCGTTCAGGTCCAGACCGGCGTAATCCTCGGGCTTGCCGATGCCGTCGATGAAGATGTACTCATATTCGGTGCCCTTGCCGGTGGTATCCAGGGTGGAGATGGGGCGGTTGCTGTACTCGGTCTCGGTGTAGACGATCATATTGCCGCCCACGGTGATGTACTTGCCCACGGTGCCGTCGTTATCCACGGAGGCGACGGTGAAGGCGTTGGTCAGAGATCCGGGAGATCCGTCGGTCTGGAAGGAGACGCCGTCGTTGTACAGATAGCCGGTGGAAGTCTGCTCGGCCCAGTTGCCGGAGTTGCCGGCGGACATGACGACCACGGTATCGGTGGTGGCCATGAACTCCAGCAGGTCGGTGAACAGATAGTTCTCGCTGTAGCCGGGGGAGCCGGAGCCCAGGGACAGGTTAACGCTGTCACAGCCCAGCCAGATGGCATCCTCGATGGCGGCGAAGTAGTCGGAATCGTAGGGACCGGGGTTGTAGCCGAAGACCTTCAGGGTGATGAGCTGGGCATCGGGGGCCATGCCGCTCATGCGGACCACGTCACGGGCGTTCTCATAGGAGGCACCGGTGTCGATGTAGCGGTTGGCGGTGGCGATGCCGGCCACGTGGGAGCCGTGGGAGCCCTGGTTATCCCAGTCGTGGTTGACGGTCAGGTTGTAGTCCACGTAGTTGGCACCGAAGGGCAGCTTCTCGGTCATGTAGTACTTGGAAGCGTTGCTCTCACCGATGCGCTCGTAGGCGTTCAGGTGCTTCAGAACGGATTCGATCTCCTCGGCATCCAGCAGGTCCAGGGAAGCCATGTAGGCTTCGGTGGTCATGCCCTTTTCGGCAGCGTTCTGCTCCAGCGCATACAGGTAGGCACCGTTGTCGAAGGACTGGTGATCGGTGTCCGTGCCGGTATCGATGACGGCGATCCGGGTGCCTGCGCCGGTCATGCCGGACTGCCAGACGGTGGAGCTGCCGGTCATGGCGGCGGAGCTGTAGGTGTTGGGCTCCGCAGTCTGGACCTCATAGGCCCGCTCCAGAACCACGTCCTTGACGCCCGCCACAGCCTTGACGGCCTCGATCTTGCCGTAGGGCACATTGGCGGAAATGATGTTGCTGACCAGGGTCAGGTTCCAGACAACGTCCAGCTCCCTGCCGCCCAGGGCCTGGGCGGAGATGACCTTGGCCATGCTGTCCTGGTGCTTCTGCAGCTCCAGGTCGTAGGCCATTGCATCGGCATTGGAGCCGATGCCCATGGTGGAATAGCCCATTTTCAGGGTAGGTGCGTCCTCCAGAACGATGGACACACGCACCATGTCGGTGGGCTTGTGGGCAGTCTGGCTGTGGAGCTCATCCTCGAAAAGCCGGTCAGACTTATCCCAGGACACATCCACATCGGACTTTTCCCAGCGCAGGCTCACGGAATCAGCATGGACGGCGGGGAACATACCCAAAACCATCACAGCTGCCAGGACCAGGCTGAGAAGCCGGTTGAACAGATGCTTTTTCATAATTGACACTCCTTGTTATGGATTTGCCCTGCTGCCGGAAGGGGCGTTATGAAGGAACGGATGGTAAGTGCAGTCATTTCTTCCTCCGGTTTTGCAGGAAACTCCCACATTATACCTGAACGGGGCGAAAAATACAAGGGCAGTCCTGCATCCGCAGAAGTCGAATCCTGCAAAAACAAGCCGGAACTTCAATCCTTTTTTTGTTGCATCCGTTGAAATTTTATGTCATTATCCAAAAACGCAAGCATTTCGGCGATTTTCGTACCCGCTCGAACCTTCGCGGACATTCGTCCGTCCAGCGAAAACTTGACATTTTCTGAACCAAATGTATATAATGATAACCGAATTTTTTCTGAAGAAAGGATGTGTTTCCCTTGAGAAACGCCAAAAAGCTGCTGGCCCTGGTGCTGGCACTGACGATGGTCCTCGGCCTGGTCCCCATGGCCTCCGCCCAGACCGTCCACACCCACGGCATCGAGGAGTACCCCGCCATGGAGCTGGGTGAGACCTATGTCATCGAGATCGCCGAGTCCGGCGAGGTCGTCTATCTGCGCTATACCCCCGCTGTGACTGCGGAGTACACCTTCGCTTCTTCCGGCGCGAACATGGCTGAGATGATCGACCCTGAGGGTGCCCTGTACGACAGCGATATGAAGCTGCTGGCCGAGCACAGCGATAACGACGGTGTCGACTTCAACTTCACCATCGTCCACACCCTGGAGGCCGGCAAGACCTATGTCTACGCCGCCAAGCTGTTCAGTGCCTACCGCGCCGGCGTGGAGTTCTATGTCACCCTGACCGCCGACCTGCCCGACGAGCACAACTATGTGGGCGTGGTCACCACCGAGCCCACCTGCACCACCGATGGTGTCATGACCTACACCTGCGCCCACTGCGGCGACAGCTACACCGAGGTCATCCCCGCCGGTCACGACTATGTGGATGGCATCTGCTCCCGCTGCGGCGAGGCGTACACCGTCACCGGCGTCTGCGGTGAGGACCTGACTTGGAGCCTGAACTATGAGGGCACCATGACCATCTCCGGCACCGGCGATATGTACGACTATGCCATGTACGGCGAGGCCGTGGCTCCCTGGACCGACCTGGCCGCCGACATCAAGGCCGTCGTCGCTGAGGAGGGTGTCACCTCCATCGGCAGCTTCGCCTTTGTGAACTGTGGCAATCTGACCACCGTTTCCCTGCCCGACTCCCTGATCGAGGTGGGCGAGAGTGCCTTCCGCAACTGCACCGGCCTGACCACCGTGGACTTCGGCACCGGCCTGGAGATGGTGGACGGCTACGCCTTCCTGAACTGCCACAATCTGACCGCCGCCGATCTGGGCAGCAAGGTCGAGATCATCGGCAACTCCGCCTTCTTCGCCTGCTCCAATCTGGCCGAGATCAACCTGGGCGAGAGCCTGCTGGGCATCAACACCCTGGCCTTCTCCGAGTGCACCAGCCTGACCGAGATCACCATGCCCGACACCCTGACCGCCATGGGCAGCGACGTGTTCAACGGCTGCTCCGCCCTGACCTCCGTCAAGCTCTCCGACAACCTGACCAACCTGCCCGCCTACACCTTCAACGAGTGCGTCAGCCTGGTGGATGTGAAGCTGCCCATGTACCTGACCACCATCGGCGAGCGCGCCTTCTACTACTGCCAGAGCCTGGAGTCCATCGACCTGCCCTTCGGCCTGATCGCCATGGACAACGATGCCTTCGGCTTCTGCACCAAGCTCCATGACATCGAGCTGCCCATGGCTCTGAGCTACATCGGCTACTTCGCCTTCAACGGCTGCACCAGCCTGGGCAACCTGGAGTTCCCCCCCAACCTGACCTACTTCACCGGCGGCATGTTCTATGACTGCACCGGCATCACCGAGGTGGTCTTCCCCGAGGGCACCACCTACGTGGACGACGACACCTTCGCTGGCTGCACCAACCTGAAGAAGATCGTCTTCACCGGCGACCTGCCTACCATCCTCTCTGCCTTCATCGGTGTCACCGCCGACGCCTGGTACCCCATGGGCAATGAGACCTGGACCCCCGCCTCCCTGCTGAACTACGGCGGCAGCCTGACCTGGCACGCCATGTGCAAGAACCACTCCTGGGGCAAGTGGACCCCCGTTGTGGAGGCCACCTGCACCGAGAGCGGCATCGAAGAGCGGATTTGCTCCGAGTGCGCCTGGTCCGAGCAGCGGGTTTCCGAGCCCAACGGCCACATCTGGGATGAGGGCCACGAGAACGAGGACGGCGAGATGGTCTACACCTGCCGTGTCTGCGGCTTCTCCACCGACGAGAAGCCCTATGTCAACCCCTTCCTCGATGTGAAAGAGGGCGACTTCTTCTACGACAGCGTCCGGTGGGCTGTGGAGAACGGCATCACCACCGGCACCTCCGCCACTACCTTTGATCCCAACGGTCAGTGCCAGCGCGCCGCCGTCGTCACCTTCCTGTGGCGCGCCGCCGGTTCCCCCGAGCCCGCTTCCACCGAGAACCCCTTCACCGATGTGAAGGAGTCCGACTTCTTCTACAAGGCTGTCCTCTGGGCTGTGGAAAAGGGCATCACCAACGGCCTGACCGCTGACACCTTCGGGCCCTTCGAGCTGTGCAACCGTGCCCAGGTGGTCACCTTCCTGTACCGTGCCATGGGCACCCCCGAAGTGGCCCCCGGCCTGAACCCCTTCGACGATGTGACCGTCACCGCATGGTACGGCCCCGCCGTCATGTGGGCGGTCCAGAACGGCATCACCAACGGCATGTCCACCACCGAGTTCGGTGTCAACACCATCTGCAACCGCGCCCAGGTGGTCACCTTCCTGTACCGCACCTATAACAAGTAAGTGATCCAATCACGACAGCCCTGCCGGGACCCGGCAGGGCTGTTTTTTTATATGTTTCCCCTGCTTTTCCCGTAGGGGATGGCGTCCCCGACATCCCATCCGCCGTCAGGCGGCAGTTCGATATGCGGCAAACCTTCCGCAATGGCGGTCATTGTTAAAATCCATTATAATAATGTAGGCGTGATTGATTCGGGCGCGCCCGCGTGATACAATATCCCCAAACCAATATACCCAGGAGGGATCCACTATGGCAAAGTACATCATGGCTCTGGACTCCGGCACCACCTCCAACCGCTGCATTTTGTTCAACGAGGCGGGCGAGATGGTCTCCATGGCCCAGAAGGAATTCACCCAGCATTTCCCCCGGCCCGGCTGGGTCGAGCACGATGCAAACGAGATCTGGGACACCCAGCTGGAGGTGGCCCGGAAGGCCATGGCCAATGTCGGTGCCACCGCCGCCAACATCGCCGCCATCGGCATCACCAACCAGCGGGAGACCACCGTCGTCTGGGACCGCGCCTCCGGCGAGCCCCTGTGCAACGCCATCGTCTGGCAATGCCGCCGGACCTCGGAATACTGCGACTCCCTGAAGGACAAGGGCCTGACCGACAGCTTCCGGGCCAAAACCGGTCTGGTCATCGATGCCTACTTTTCCGGCACCAAGCTGCGCTGGATCCTGGAACATGTCCCCGGTGCCCGCCAGCGGGCCGAGAGGGGCGAGCTGCTCTTCGGCACCGTGGAGACCTGGCTGATCTGGAAGCTCACCGGCGGCAAGGTCCATGTGACCGACTACTCCAACGCGTCGCGGACCATGCTCTTCAACATCAATACCCTCCAGTGGGACGAGGAAATTCTCGCGGAGCTGAATATCCCCAGGGCCATGCTGCCTGAGGTAAAGCCGTCCAGCTGCATCTACGGCGAAGCCGATGCCCACTTCTTCGGTGCCCGGATCCCCATTGCCGGTGCCGCCGGCGACCAGCAGGCCGCCCTCTTCGGTCAGACCTGCTTCACCCCCGGCGAGGCCAAGAATACCTACGGCACCGGCTGTTTCCTCCTGATGAACACCGGCGAAAAGCCCGTTTTCTCCAAAAACGGCCTGGTCACCACCATCGCCTGGGGCCTGGACGGAAAGGTGGCGTACGCCCTGGAGGGCTCCATCTTCGTAGCCGGTGCCGCCATCCAGTGGCTCCGGGACGAGCTGGGGCTCATCGACTCCTCCGCAGACTCCGAGTACATGGCGAAAAAGGTCCCGGACACCAACGGCTGCTATTTCGTTCCCGCCTTTACCGGACTGGGCGCGCCCCACTGGGATCAGTACGCCCGGGGCACCATTGTGGGCCTGACCCGGGGTGTCAACAAGTACCACATCATCCGCGCCACCCTGGATTCCCTGGCCTACCAGACGGGCGATGTTTTGCAGGCCATGAAGGCCGACTCCGGCATCGAGCTGGCGGCCCTGAAGGTCGACGGCGGTGCCTCCGCCAACAACTACCTGATGCAGACCCAGGCCGACATCATCGATGCCCCCGTCCAGCGGCCCCGGTGCGTGGAGACCACCGCCATGGGCGCGGCCTACCTGGCGGGTCTCGCCGTGGGCTACTGGAAGAGCAAGGAGGAGGTCCTGAAAAACTGGGCCATCGACCGGACCTTCAAGCCCAACATCGATCCCGCCGACCGTGAGGAGCGCGTCGCCGGATGGAACAAGGCCGTCCGCTGCGCTTACGGCTGGGCCAGATAAAAGGGATTCCCCCTGTTTCTGCGGAAACAGGGGGATTTTTGTTGACTTTTCGATTTTCACTTTTTATAATGTAATGATTTGGAAGGAATCCAAATGGGCGGCTTGGGGATGAAAGGAGTTTCTATATGTATGAATATGTCAGCGACCGGGAATTTTTGAGCCGTATCCGCACGGAGGCGGGCGAGATCCTGCAGGACCTGTGTCACAACCTGAAAGTGGACCATGATATCGGGGCCCGATTCTTTATGGTCGGCAGCGGCGCGCGCAGGCTCATCACCCGGAACGCCAATCAGCCGGTGGATCTGGACTATAACCTGGAGATCGTCCGGTGCGAGGATTTTGACGACTGCCGCTATCTGAAGGAATGTGTCCGGAAGTCCTTTGACAAGGTCCTGCGTGCCCATGGCTGGTGGACCTGTCAGGATTCCACCTCCGTCCTGACTGCGAAAAGGCAGATGTACTTCGTCACAGCCCCGGCGAAATACGGCATCGATGTGTGTATCATCATGCAGGACGATGGCCATTACCATCGCCTGATCCACAAAAAGGCCCACTGGCCCTGTGATGACGAATACTACTGGAACATCGGCCCAAATTCCCGGGAGCTGAAGGAAAAGGAAGAATACATTCGCAAGCACGGCAAATGGGAGCTGGTCCGGGACCAGTATCTCCGGCTGAAAAACCACTACCTGACCCAAAATGACCACGACCACCCCTCCTTTATCTGCTATATAGAGGCAGTCAACAATGTCTACAACAGCAGAAAACACTGGTAATCCATAGGGCTTGCCTGTTTGCTTCTTTTGTGATAAAATAAAGCGAAACAAACAAAACACAACGGAAGGGAATGGAAATATTTATGAATTATGATGTCATCATCATCGGCGCGGGCCCCGGCGGCATTTTCTCCGCCTACGAGCTGATGAAGCTCTCCCCCACCCTGAAGGTCGGTGTCTTCGAGGCCGGTCATGCCCTGCACAAGCGGCACTGCCCCATCGACGGCGAGAAGATCAAGACCTGTATCGGCTGCAAGTCCTGCTCCATCATGTCCGGCTTCGGCGGCGCGGGTGCCTTCTCCGACGGCAAGTATAACATCACCAACGATTTCGGCGGCACTCTCTACGAATACATCGGCAAGAAGCGGGCCCTGGACCTGATGCACTATGTGGACGAGATCAACATGCGCTACGGCGGCGACGGCTGCAAGCTCTACTCCACCGCCGGTACCCAGTTCAAGAAAGCGTGCATCCAGCACGACCTGCACCTGCTGGACGCCTCCGTGCGGCACTTAGGCACCGATATCAACTATGTGGTGCTGGAAAACCTCTACAACGAGCTCAAGGATCAGGTGGATTTCTTCTTCGACACCCCCGTGGAGACCGTCCGGGCTCTGGAGCAGGGCTACGAGGTGGTCTGCAAGAGCGGCACCTACACCTGCGCCGACTGCATCATCTCTGTCGGCCGCATCGGCAGCAAGTGGATGGAGCAGGTGTGCCATGATCTGAAGATCCCCACCAAGTCCAATCGTGTGGACATCGGCGTCCGCGTGGAGCTACCCGCCGAGGTCTTCGCCCACCTGACCGATGAGCTGTATGAATCCAAGATCGTCTACCGCACCAAGCAGTACGGCGATAAGGTCCGCACCTTCTGCATGAACCCCAAGGGCGCGGTGGTCACCGAGAACACCAACGGCATCATCACCGTAAACGGCCACAGCTACGAGGACCCGGCCCGGCAGACGGAGAACACCAACTTTGCCCTTTTGGTTGCCAAGCACTTCTCTGAGCCGTTCAAGGATTCCAACGGCTACGGCGAGTCCATCGCCCGACTGAGCAATATGCTGGGCGGCGGCGTCATCGTCCAGCGGTTCGGCGACCTGATCCGGGGCCGCCGCTCCACCCCCAGCCGCATTGAGGAGTCCTTTGTGACCCCTACCCTCAACGCCACCCCCGGCGACCTGAGTCTGGTGCTGCCCAAGCGGATTCTGGACGGTATCATCGAGATGATCTACGCTCTGGACAAGGTTGCTCCCGGCACCGCCAACGACGACACGCTCCTCTACGGCGTGGAGGTCAAGTTCTACAACATGGAGGTCGAGGTCAACGAGCATCTGGAGTCCAAGTACCCCGGCCTGTACATCATCGGCGACGGCAGCGGCATTACCCACTCCCTGTCCCACGCCTCCGCCAGCGGCGTCCACGTGGCGCGGGATATTGCGAAATAATTTGCAACGGTAAAGAAGAATTTAGCAGCACTGGCGCGGGAGCGTCCATGGCTTCCCCCGGGGGTGGTGCTCCGCGCAGCGAATCAAGATCAAAATGATTGCCGGTGGCAATCATACCATAATTTGCTAGCTGTCGAGCGTAGCGAGACTGATGAGGATCGGCGAAATGTACCGATTATGAATGCAGTTCGTAAAGAAGGTACCATT
>JBGVNV010000058.1:0-3030 GCA_045125955.1 Faecousia sp. | reverse complement strand
TCCTTGATGCCCAGGCTCAGCAGCCAGTTCTTGCAGAAGTCCTTCCAGTAGGCGAACCACTCCAGGTCGGTGCCGGGCTGGCAGAAGAACTCGCACTCCATCTGCTCGAACTCGCGGGTACGGAAGGTGAAGTTGCCGGGGGTGATCTCGTTGCGGAAGGCCTTGCCCACCTGGCAGACGCCGAAGGGCAGCTTCTTACGGGTGGTGCGCTGGATGTTGTCGAAGTTGACAAAGATGCCCTGGGCGGTCTCGGGACGCAGGTAGGCAACGTTGGAAGAATCCTCGGTGACGCCGATCTTGGTCTGGAACATCAGGTTGAAGTTGCGGATGGAGGTGAAGTGATGCTTGCCGCAGACGGGGCAGACCACATCCTCGTGGTCCTGGATGAAGTCGTTCATCTCGTCGGTGTTCATGGCATCGACGTTCACCAGCTTGCCGGACTCGGAAGCGGAGATCAGCTGGTCGGCGCGCTGACGGGAGCCGCAGCCCTTGCAGTCAACCAGGGGGTCGGAGAAGGAGCCCACGTGGCCGGTGGTGATCCAGGTCTGGGGGTTCATGATGATGGCGGCATCCAGGCCGACATTGTAGTCAGACTCCTGGACGAACTTCTTCAGCCAGGCCTTCTTGACGTTGTTCTTGAACTCCACGCCCAGGGGGCCGTAGTCCCAGGAGTTGGCCAGGCCGCCGTAGATCTCGGAGCCGGCATAGACGTAGCCTCTGTTCTTGCACAGGCTGACGATCATATCCAAAGTCTTTTCGCTGTTCTTCATAAAAAAGGTCCTCCCTTTTGGAAATTTAAAGAAACTTTCGTTATTATACAGAGGTTTTGTTCAGAAATCAAGGGTTCCTTTCCTTTTTGTATACAAAAAACAAAATCATTACGGTTGGAACGGAGGAATCGGGATAAAAAGGAAAAAGTCTGTCATCCTGAGCGCAGGGCGCAGCCCGGAGTCGAAGGATCTTCGCACCGATTTGAACCGGCACAGCCACGGCAGTGCGAAGATCCTTCGACTCGCTTTGCTCGCTCAGGATGACACAGGGGAACCGGTAAAAAGAGACCGCCCGGTCGGGCGGTCTTTCCATATTACTTTTCGTTGGCGACCTTGTCGGGGCCCAGGTCTTGGGCCATCATGGCGTAGACCCTGGCGGCGATGTCCACGGTGGTCACGCCCTTCAGCTCCTCGGCGGGGATGACGCCCAGCACATGCAGGTCGATGTGGGTCCGGCGGAGCTTTTTGACATTGGCGGGGATGTTCTGGGTGCCGTAGAGGGTGCAGACCACGATGGGCACATTCGCCTTCTGGGCGATCTTGAAGACGCCGGGGCGGTAGTGGTGCATCAGGTTGTCACCGGCAATGCGGCCCTCGGGGAAGACGGCGATGCTGGCCTGGTCCTCCTTGAGGATGGAGATGCACTTGAGGATGGTCTTCAGAGCCTCCCGGTCGTTCTCCCGGTTGACGAACTGGCACAGGAGCCGGGGCATCAGCCGGTTGAAGATGGGCATCTGGAGGACCTCCTTCTTGGCGATGAAGCCAAGCTGGGCGTTGGGGAAAGTGGCCAGGATCACGCCGGGGTCCAGGTCCTGCAGATGGTTGCTCACCAGCAGGAAGCGGCCCTCGGTGGGCATCAGCTCGGCACCCCGAACATGGATCTTGCAGCCCAGGAGCCGGAAGACGGCGGGAGCATAGAGCTTGACGATGCCGCGGATGAAGGGGTCGTCGGTGGTGTACTCCACAGTGGGGTCGGACCGCTTGACCTCGTAGAGCACGATCAAAAAGCAGATCAGCAGACTCAGCAGGAAGCAGCCCACAAAGCCCACAGGCCAGACCCAAAGGGCATCCGTCAGCAGCCACGCGCCCGTGGCCTCCAGAGCGGACAGCAGATAGATCAGATTCAAAAGCATGGATAAACCTCCAAAGTTATCTATATTAACCACAATCTATTATACAACCCATTTTTCGACTGCGCAAGTGCGGCAAGATATTTTTTTGGCAAAGACTCTGGAAATCGGCGGCGATCTTATGTATAATGGTAAGGTCAACTTATGGAGGTCTGAAAATGCATACTTTACGAAACCGTGTGATCTTCTTTGGCGGCACCCTGGCGGCGGGACTGCTGAGCCTGGGGCTGAACCGATATATGCTCGAACATTTCATCGATGACAAGGGGCTGCTGGTGGCGGGAAATCTGCCCCGGACCCTCCTTTGGGTGGTGGCCATCGCCTTTGCGGCGGGGCTGGCGTATATGCTGCGCACCATCGGCGGCGACGGCAGCTACGAGGATAATTTCCCCGCCTGCTGGCTCAGCGGCGGACTGATGATCGCCGCAGGTCTTTTGATGGCCTGGGCGGTGCCGGGGCTTGCGCTGGGCGTTCCTACCCCCATGGCCCAGGGCATGGCAATGGGCATCAGCGTCCTCACCGACTGGGCGGCGAAGTTCCTGCCCTGGCTGGCGGCGGCATCCATGGTGGTGCTGGGCGGCCTGCGGATGGCGGGTAAAAAGCCCTGGCCCATGCTCAGCGGCAGCATCACCCTGTTCTACATGCTGATGCTGGTGACCAATTACCGGCTCTGGAGCGCGGATCCCCAGCTCCACACCTATGCCTACCAGCTTCTGGCGGAGGTGCTGCTGATGCTCGGTGCCTTCCACCGGACCTGCTGTGATGCGGGCATCATCCAGCGGCGCAAGCTCCTGGCCACGGGCCTGGGCGCGGCATTTTGCTGCATGGCCGCCCTGGCGGGAGATTTCCAGGTGGGCTTCTTCCTGGCCTCCGGCCTCTGGGCCGCAGGCAGCATGTGCCATGTGGCGGTCCTGCCCCCGGATCCCGAAGAGGAACCCGAAGAGAAGACCGAAACGGAAGAATAAGAAAAGGAGCGGCTATGCCGCTCCTTTCAGCTTGTCAAAGAACTATCCAAACGCCCCCGTTTCGTGTATAATAGACGAATCGGGGGTGTTTTTATGGAACAATGGAAAAACAACGCACGGCGGGAGCCTATTATCGTGGATCTGGACACTTTGGTTCCCAAAGAT
>JBGVNV010000057.1:0-2394 GCA_045125955.1 Faecousia sp. | reverse complement strand
GTCCGAAATTGGAAATTCCGGCATGTGGTCATAATAATACTCGTCTTCATACCTGGGGACAACATCGAGGGACACTGTTTCACCCGGTTCTCCCGCCATGCCCATGGCCTGCAAATACCAAAGGCAATGCTCCGGGACGGCAATTTCATCGGGAGCCTCCGGCAGACGCCCCTTCTTCACCAGGATCGTCCGCATTTCAAAGGCGTTCTCGTCCAGAGCCGTGAGAATGTAGGATTGATTCTTTTCCTCCGTCCCCACATTGACATAGCCCAGGGTCTTTGCGATACCGAGTTGGGAGATCTCCTCACGAGCCTGGATGGCTTCCACCTCCTCGGCGGTGGCATTGTCAAAGCGGATGAAATAGTTGCCGGTATTGTAGATCGTAATGTCCACCAGATATTGCCGCAGACTCACGCCCAGGGTCGTCACCGCTGTAAACATGGCGGCGGAAAGGATGATGCCCACGATGGTGACGAGAGTCCGGGTGCGGTTTTTCCAGAGAGACCGCCAGGCCAGCCGATTCATGATGTTCATCGGATCACCTCATCCCGAACGATGTGCCCATCCTCGATGGCGAGGAGCCGGTCGGCCTGCAAGGCGATGGACTCGTCATGGGTGATGACGATGAGGGTCTGGCCGTACTCCCGGTTGCTCTTCTTCAGCAGCTCCACGATCTCCTGGCTGTTTTTCGAGTCCAGGTTGCCCGTCGGCTCGTCTGCCAGCACCACCGCCGGAGCGTTCATCAGGGCCCGGCCGATGGATACCCGCTGCTGCTGGCCGCCGGAGAGCTGGTTGGGCAGATGGTGCGCCCGGTCCGTCAGATTCAGGGTCTCCAGCAGCTTCTGGAGCCGCTCACCATTGACCTTCCGACCGTCCAGCAGAACGGGAAGGGTGATGTTCTCCGTCACGTCCAGCACGGGGATCAGGTTGTAGAACTGGTAGATCAGTCCCACCTGACGGCGGCGGAAGATGGCCAGCTGCTCCTCGTTCTGGGCAAACACATCCTGCCCCTCTAAGTACACCTTGCCGGACGTGGGACGATCCACGCCGCCGAGAATGTGCAGAAGGGTGGACTTGCCAGAGCCGGAGGGGCCGATGATGGCGACAAACTGTCCCTTTTCCACGGAAAAGGACACATCGTCCAAGGCCCGGACTTCATTTTCTCCCTGTCCATAGATTTTGGACAGGTGTTCGACTTTCAGGATTTCCATTGAAAAACCTCCTTTCAGGATGATATAAGGATATCCTGTCAAGGTGACAGCATCGTGACAATTCGGTGAGAGAATCGTCACAATACCTGATGGTAGAATTTGATGAGAAATTTTGCACCGGTTCCGGTGTTCATGGCCTGAATGGTGCCGTTCTGGGCGGCGATGATGGTGCGAGCCAGAGCCAGGCCGATGCCATAGTTGGTTTCGGCGGCATGCTTGCCCCTGTAGAACCGCTCAAAGAGATGGGGCAGGTCCCCAGGATCAAAGCCGGGACCGGTGTCCTCCACGGTGATGGCGGTGTAGAGGGCCGTCTCCTGGGCGGTGACAGAGATGGTACCGCCGATGGGGGTATGCTCCACACAGTTTTTCAGCAGGTTTCCAAGGGCTTCGGCCGTCCAAACGGAGTCGCAGGTGATCGTTTCATCACCGCAGATAACAGTGAGCCGCTGGTCACGCAGCTCCATTGGAATGGATAGGGGAGCCGCTGCCCGGTGAATCAGCTCCCGAACGGCAACCACCTCCTGACGAAGCTCCACGGTCCCGGCGTCCAGCTTACTCAGCTTCAACAGGGATTCCACCAGCCAGTCCGTGCGGTTCACTAAATTTTGCAATTCCCGGCCTAATGCCATTCTGCGCTGTTCGGACAGGCCCGGCTCCCGGAGCATAGCGGCGGTGAGATTCATGGCCGTCAGGGGCGTGCGGAGCTGGTGGGAGATATCCGCCAGCGACTGGGCCAAAGACTGCTTGTCCGATTGGGATTGCTCCGCGGACTCCTGAAGACGAAGAGTAACCTTCTGAAGCTGATTGGCCAGAATGGACAGCTCCCCCTCGGAATATTCGGAAATGGGCAGGGGAGTGCCATTGTGCAGAAGCTGGTCCAGCTGTACACTTAGTTCTCTCAGCCGTTCCTGCCGCTTTCGAAGAAACCAAAAATAGCAACAATTCAAGACAAAACAGGTGGCAACAACACAGATGCAACCAATAGTTGACAGGAAATATGCGAGAATAGTTAGAAGTAAGGATAATAAGATCAGGACAGCCATTTCCATCTTATCCCTCCAGTCGGTAGCCCAGACCCCGAACCGTGCGGATATACTGTGGGTTCTGGGGTTCCGGCTCGATCTTCTCCCGAAGCCGCTTGATGTAGACCGTCAGGGTGTTGTCGCTGACAAAATCTCCGGCG
>JBGVNV010000056.1:0-2395 GCA_045125955.1 Faecousia sp. | reverse complement strand
GTCCGAAATTGGAAATTCCGGCATGTGGTCATAATAATACTCGTCTTCATACCTGGGGACAACATCGAGGGACACTGTTTCACCCGGTTCTCCCGCCATGCCCATGGCCTGCAAATACCAAAGGCAATGCTCCGGGACGGCGATTTCGCCTGGAGCCTCCGGCAGACGACCCTTCTTCACCAGGATCGTCCGCATGTCGAAGGCGTTCTCATCCAGAGCCGTGAGAATGTAGGACTGATTCTTTTCCTCAGTCCCCACATTGACATAGCCCAGGGTCTTTGCAATGCCGAGCCGGGAAATTTCCTCCCGGGCCTGGATGGCTTCCACCTCCTCGGCGGTGGCATTGTCAAAGCGGATGAAATAGTCGCCGGTGTTGTAGATCGTAATGTCCACCATGTATTGCCGCAGGCTCACACCCAGGGTTGCCACCGCTGTAAACATGGCGGCGGAGAGGATGATTCCTACGACGGTGACGAGGGTCCGAGTGCGGTTTTTCCAGAGGGACCGCCAGGCCAGCCGGTTCATGATGTTCATCGGATCACCTCATCCCGGACGATGCGTCCGTCCTCGATGGCGAGGATGCGGTCGGCCTGCAATGCGATGGACTCGTCATGGGTGATGACGATGAGGGTCTGGCCGTACTCCCGGTTGCTCTTTTTAAGAAGCTCCACGATCTCCTGGCTGTTTTTGGAGTCCAGGTTGCCCGTGGGCTCATCTGCCAACACTACGGCGGGGGCGTTCATCAGGGCTCGGCCAATGGATACCCGCTGCTGCTGGCCGCCGGAGAGCTGGTTGGGCAGATGGTGCGCCCGGTCCGTCAGATTCAGGGTCTCCAGCAGCTTCTGGAGCCGCTCACCATTGACCTTCCGTCCGTCCAGCAGAACGGGAAGGGTGATGTTCTCCGTCACATCCAGCACGGGGATCAGGTTGTAAAACTGATAAATGAGGCCTACCTGACGGCGGCGGAAGATGGCAAGCTGCTCCTCATTCTGGGCGAATACATCCTGCCCCTCTAAGTACACCTTGCCGGAAGTGGGACGGTCCACGCCGCCCAGGATATGCAGCAGGGTAGACTTGCCGGAGCCGGAGGGGCCGATGATGGCAACGAACTGCCCCTTCTCCACGGAAAAGGATACATCGTCCAAGGCCCGGACTTCATTTTCTCCCTGTCCGTAGATTTTGGACAGGTGTTCGACTTTCAGGATTTCCATTGAAAATACCTCCTTTCGGGATGTATTCAGGATACCATGTCAAGGTGACAGAACCGTGACGATTCGGTGAGAGAATCGTCACAATACGCCCTTATAGAGTTTGATGACAAATTTCGCCCCGGTGCCGGTGTTCATGGCCTGGATGGTACCGTTTTGGGCGGTAACGATGGTCCTGGCCAGGGCCAGGCCGATGCCATAGCTGGTTTCGGCGGCATCTTTGCCCCTGTAGAACCGCTCAAAGAGATGAGGGATATCCACAGGATCAAAGCCGGGGCCGGTGTCCTCCACGGTGATGGCGGTGTAGAGGGCAGTCTCCTGGGCTGTGACGGAAATGGTACCGCCGGGCGGCGTATGCTCCACGCAGTTTTTCAGCAGATTTCCAAGTGCTTCGGCTGTCCAAACGGAGTCGCAGGTGATCGTTTCATCACCGCAGGTAACGGTGAGCCGCTGGTCCCGCAGCTCCATCGGAATGGAAAGGGGAGCAGCTGCCCGGTGAATCAGCTCCTGAACGGGAACCACTTCCTGACGAAGCTCCACGGTTCCGGCATCCAGCTTGCTCAGCTTCAACAGGGATTCCACCAGCCAGTCTGTGCGATCCAGAAGTGTCTGCAGTTGGCGGCTCAGTGCGATTCTGCGTTGCTCGGACAGACCCGGCTCCCGGAGCATGGCGGCGGTGAGATTCATGGCCGTCAGGGGTGTGCGGAGCTGGTGGGAAATGTCCGCCAGCGACTGGGCCAAAGCCTGCTTGCGCGATTGGGACTGTTCCGCAGACTCCTGAAGCCGGAGGGTGACCTTTTGAAGCTGATTCGCCAGAATGGATAGCTCCCCCTCGCAGTATTCGGAAATGGGCAGGGGAGTGCCATTGTGCAGAAGCTGGTCCAACTGTACACTCAGCTCTCTTAGCCGTTCCTGCCGCTTTCGCAGAAAGCAGATATAGCAACAATTCAAGACAAAACAGGCAGCAACAACACAGATGCAACCATTAGTTGACAGGAAATATGCGAGAAAAGTTAGAAGTAAGGATAATACGATTAGAACAGCCGTTTCCATCTTATCCCTCCAGTCGGTAGCCCAGACCCCGAACCGTGCGGATATACTGTGGGTTCTGGGGTTCCGGCTCGATCTTCTCCCGAAGCCGCTTGATGTAGACCGTCAGGGTGTTGTCGCTGACAAAATCTCCGGCG
>JBGVNV010000055.1:0-72942 GCA_045125955.1 Faecousia sp. | reverse complement strand
CCCAACGGATTGGAAATAATACACGACATGCGGACCCCGGCCCCACACTGGTGCGCAATGACGTGTTCTTTTTATGTCTTCTTATTCATCAATGACATATTCGATGCCGAAGAAGCCTTCGCCCAACTGGACCTCCCAGGTATCTCCATGCTCCGCATCCTGGTAGTCCTGGTAGTTCACCTGCATATCGCAATCGGTACCGTCACGCAGCCGGACCGTCACATAATACCGCCGTCCGCCCCTTCTGGTGGAAGAGGTATGCTTACTGACCACGGTGGCAGATTGGGGCTCCGTCTCAGGACCAAGGATGTGATTCACATGGGGGATCAGCACCATACCGCTGAGCACCACCGTCAGAAGGATCGTCAGCAGCCAGCCCGGTCCATCTTCCCTGCACTCCCGGCAGAGGAAATAAAGGCCAATGCCAAATATCGCACCCAGGACCAGCGCGGGCACGATCAGCTTCTGCCAATCAAGAACCACATAAGGATTCCGCAGAACAGCAGCACAAAACATGATCATAATACCAAGTCCGATGTGAACGGCCTTACCCTTTCCCCGTTGGGTATCGTCGCCCTTATACCAGTAGAAAGCAAAGTAGAGCGGATATGCCGCATTGAAAAATACACCCAACGCCACCAGCAACAGGATCGCCCAGAACCACACCGCGAACATCTTCCGCTCCGTAAATAACAATCCAAGTGCCACACCCCAGCACAGTGTATTGTAGACCAATCCGATCTTTTCAAATTTTGGCAGTAGACGAAGGTCCTGTTCCCTGGCCCGCCAGTCCAGACCGCGCCGAAACCTGTACCTGGTCTTATACTGCACTCTGGGGATGCCCCGGAAGAAGTCGTCCACCCGTTTCTGCTCATAGGCCATGGCGAACCGATAGCCCAGCTGCTTTTTGCCCAGGTAGAAGATCACATCGTCCTGGGGACCACAGCCGGTTACGGTGATGGCCGTCAGGTCGGAGCGCGCAATGGTGGTGCCGGAGAGGCCCATCTCCTGCATCTCGGTCGGGGTACAGCCAGACTCCAGAACAGCAAACCGCTTCTCCCTGGTCAGTGCCTCGTTGATGTCGATGATATGAAAATCCGCGCCCAGACGGAAAACCAAAAACCGTTCCTTCCCCCGGAGCAACTCAAAATGCGCGATCATACCGCCACCCCCTTTTCTGTCAGAATATCACATCCCGTCAAAATGTCAAGCCGCAGTACCCGAAATATGACAGATATTTCGACTACTGCACTTAAATACATCAAATAATAAATCGTCCCCGAAGGGGATACCACAATTATTCATTAGAAAATCCTGTCCCGCAATGAATGGACGGCTCCGCTTTCATCAGTTCAAAGGTAAAGGTCGCATTGGGACAAAGAGACTCTGCCCGCCGCAGATATTCCTCCATCGGAACAGTTCCCTCAAAGAGTGCATTGTGCTGATCCCGTGTTCCGTCGTTGTTGTGGATATGGAAATGGCCGATCCAGGGAGCACAGTGCTCCAGCCAGTCCAGGGCAGGAATATCGGAGTAAGCATTCACATGACCTTCATTTCTCAATCAGCCCGTATTTGACCTTCACCCGGTCCAGCTTTTCCAGCATAGGCTCCGACAGGAACCACAAAATAGTACCGTTGCCAGCGCATGAACCGCATCCGCCGGAACACCGGTGATATAGGCCGTCAGGATCATCTGCCAATCTGGGTTGGCCTGGTACATGAGCACCGATGCCGGATTCATGATACCACCGTAAATCAGAAATGTCACCAGGCCGCCGAAAACACTCAGGGAAAAACGTTCCCGGTAGAGGAATCCTTTGCGGAAGCAGATACCTGCCAGCAAACCCATGATCCCCATGGCAAACATCTGCCAGGGAGTCCAGGGACCCTGGCCAAACAGCACATTGGAGCAGAACATGGTCATGGCTCCCACCATAAAGCCCGCCTCCGCACCAAAGGCCACACCCGTCAGGATCACCATGGCTGCCACTGGCTTAAAGCCGGGCACGGCAAAGAACACCGCACGACCACCGATGGCCAATGCACTCAGCACAGAAAGAATTACCAGTTCCCTTGCCTGCGGTTTTCTGCCCTCGAAAATCAGGAAAAACGGAAGCATGGTTTCAAATATGACCGCAAAGGAGATCAGCATATACTTCCGACCGCCGCCGAATTTCAGTCCGGCCCAGATGGTCAGCGGGATCAGCAGCGCTGACAGCAGCATGGCGATCTTCGTCCGGGTAATATGTCCACCCCATCTGTCCGGCCAAATGTGGGACCGATGCGCCAATACACAGCAACATAAGAATCCCCAGCACCGCAGCATCCCGCTTATCAAACCGATAGATGGAAAAGGCCAGATTTACCGCCGGGTGGAACCCGGAAAAGGCGTCCTTATTCATTGGTTTTCTCCACGCCCAGGTCAGCACCCATATCGCAGGTATAGGCAAACACGATCTCGTCACCATTCGCCACCGTATAACCAGAGCAGCCCAGGCCGGGAGAGATGCCGTTGACAAAGTAGAGCCAGCCGGACTGTTCGCCGCAGTCAAATTCATAGAGATTGCCGATGCCCTCGATGTAGATGGAACCGTAGGCCTTGGCATCCACATATTCAAAGTGGACATTCTGTTCCCGAAGGCAGCGGCGGAGCACATCGAACACGGAGTCGCCGCACTCAAAGGAAACGGTGGTCTTTTCCAGAAGGATTCCGTCTTCCGGAACCAGCTCCGCCTTGCCGGAACTCAGCTTGTCCAGATTTTTGAGCAAGGTGTCACAGCGGATCTCCAGGGTGCAGGTGTTCGCCGCCATGCGGTAGAGGGACTTGCCACTGAGCTGCAAGCTAGCCGAAACCAGCGCGTAGAATGCCTGTTCTGTGGAGAGTGCATCTGCAGTTCCATCCATCACATGGCGGAAATCACCAGCCTCCGTTTGATAGGTCAGCAGCAGCTTGACTTTCTCATCGGCTGGCATACCCAGTTCGCAGAGGGCAACGATGGTCTGAGACACAGCCTCGCTGGTGGTGTATTCGGTATTTTCCAACACTTTCAGGCCACGCTCCACCGCCAGCTTGGCATCCTCACGATCCCGGTATTTGGCCAGGGCCTGCAATGCCATCGCCGTCACATCCGCCTCCGGCGCATCGCCCATCATGCACCAGCCGCCGTCAGGCAGTTCTTTTTCAAGGATGTGGGCAATGTAGCGTTCCCGGATGGCCTCACTGCCGTAATTGCCGCTGTCCAGAGCCAGCAGTGCATAAATCGCACCATTCACCCCTTGAAAGATGGTTTGCTCATAGTCCTCCAGCGGTGCAGTCAGGTCGCATCCCGCCACATTCCGGGCATCGCCGCCCATGGCTGTGACGGTCAGGATCACTCTGGAATACTCTGTATATTTGCGGTCATGGAGGATACCGCCGCAATCGGTCACATAGCGTTCCAGCTTCTGCAGGTAGCCATCGATCCAGCCTTCCGGCAGATCATAACCAAGCCGACACATACCCAGAACCAGCCATTCACCGCCCAGAGGGCCTGGGATTGGTTCGGGATTTTTTTCCAAAAGCAGTGCCGCTGTCTGTTCCGCAAGCGCATTTGCATTCCATTTTTCTTCCCCACCGCCGCAGGCCGTGAGCAGCAGCGACAATGCCAGAATCAGCGCAAGAAATCGTTTCACTCGTCATTCCTCCCCAAATTGATCCATCTATAGAGGATGTTGGCATCCAGGATATCCACCACGCCGTCTGCGTTCACATCCGCAATTTCCAGTTCTTCCACATTCAGCTCCAGAAGCTCATTGTAGTGCTTCACAATCAGCTTTGCATCCTCCTTACTTAGGATGCCGTCGCCGTTGACATCTCCCTCGACGCCCGCCAGCTTCACCTCCAGGGTGGTCACAGGGGTGACGGAAGCAACACCGGAAACCATACTGGTGCCCTCCTCCTGATTGTGATACATCACATGGTCAAAGGAAATGGTCACGGTGGTATTGTCCCGGGTGATGGGATCAGCCGCGATGGTCACATAGGCCGTCACATCCCTGGTCTTTCCGTTGGCATAGGTGGCGGTGACGGTCATACCATCGGGATCAAACTGTTCTCCCTCCTGATAGATCATCTGATCGGGATTCACCGTCACATCCAGGCTGACGATCTTTGAGCCGAAGGCCATCAGATGGGCAGAATCGTTCTTGAAATAGACTGTACCGTACTCGTCGGTGATCGGGCTGCAGATGGCGTACTGGGCCTGATCCCCTGTGGGCGTAAAGAGGGTGTATACCGTGGAGGATTTCCCCTCGGTGGTCACATAGTCAAGGTGTGTCTGACCAGGCTTGTCCCGAAGCACCCGGAGCTTGCCGGGAGTCATGTTGTCGAAGAAATAGATATAAACATAGCCGCTCTCTTCCTCATAGGCGGTGGTAACCAGACCGCTGGTCTGGGGATAGCCCTGGGTTTCGGCAGTATAGGCGATGGTTTTGCTTCCCAGATCGATCACATGAATACTGTGTCCGGAATAGGCAGCAAACTGTCCGCTTCCCGCAACACCCACATAGGCTCTGCCGTTGTAAACAGAAGGAGAGGATGTAGAATTACCGCCAAGTTCGGTACTCCAGAGGTCTGTAAGCTGACCCGCATCAACCCGGACACCGTAGAAGCTGCCGCCCTTGGAGGTGAAATAGTACGCATCCGTTTCGGTATCATATACGATGGTGCTGCGGATATCACCGTCCAGACCGTCGCAGGAATCCAGGAGTCTTCCGCTGTGCCGGTCAAACATCAGAAGCCGTGAGGTCTGAGAATCGCCGTAATTGGTTCCGTCATCGGTTCCCACCAGCACGAAATCGTCGGATACATAGGCTCCCGCCCAGTAATAACCGCCCTTGGCTGTGTGATACCAGCTGGCCGCCTTGGGTTCCTTCTCCTGATCGGGGTCCTCGTCGGTGATGGACAGGCAGACAAAGTTGGCATCGCCTGTCTCGCTGTTCCAGAAGCCGGTGTAGAGATAGCCGTCCCGGATAGCGAGGGGGCAGTTGGGCTGACCGCCCAGAGGGTCCCGGTACAGCCAGAGGGATTCCAGGGTATCCGCATGGAAGGCCTGCACCGTTCCGCTGGACAGGGCCACGAAGACCATGCCCTCTGCAAAGGAAGGAGACGTGATGGAGAAGCTGGACTTGTGATCCATCCTTCCTGTGGCCTTGATCTCACCCGTGACGGTGTCGATCCGGTAAAGGGTATCCCCGGCGTAGGTGATGATGTCCCCGTCCACCAGGATGGGACTGCCCACGGCATCGGCATCGTAGCCCTCACCGATCTGGTTTGCCCAGTAAAGAGTACCGTCCTCTGCGGCATAGGGAACGGGTGCATCGGTAACAGCATTGTTCTCGTCATTTCCCCGGAAATTGGGCCAGAGGGCGGTCATTTCATGGTCAATGGTATCGTTGACGGGTGCTTCTGCCAGTGCCCAGCAGATCTTTACGGCACCGCCCTCGCCGCTTTCGGTAACGGGATAGACCACTTCGCCGTCAGTTACCACCAGGGCATCCGTGTCATCCCTGGTGACAGACAAGGTGCCGGTTTTCGCTGCAAAGCCTGCCTTACTCAGCACATAGCGGTAGGAATAACCCTCGCACAGAGAGAAGGTATCCCCATCGGGCCAAAGCCGCTGTCCGGACAGGCTTTCGTACATGCTCAGCAGTGCGCTTTCCGGCAGGATCTCAAAGGAAGCCCGCACCGGGGGAGATTTGAGAATGGTGATGCTGTAAGTGGTGCTGCCATTGGGAGCCTTGTGATTGATGACAGTCAGCTGGGCATACTGGGTTTCAATGGTTCCGTCCAGTTCGATCAGGGTATCACCCTCGACGGTGTAGCCGATGGACTCCTCGCCATAACAGCGGCTGCCGTTGGGAGTAGCATAGCCCAGCTTCAGCTCCCTGGCCGCCATAGACACGGTAACTGTGTACTCGGTAGTATCCGGATCAAAGCCGGTCTTGCCTTCAGGCTGAACCAGTGTCATGCTCAGGCCGTCACACTGGGCGGTCATGGCCTCCAAGGTCAGCTGGCGGCGCACATCAATGACATAGTCCTGATAGCACGTAACGCCATCGGCCTCCCGGCTCAGACGAATGGTTACGGTGTTCTCATGGGGATTCTCGTCCATGAGGAAACGTGCCAGCTTTTCGCCGGTGGTCTTCCCCGATGTCAGCTCCACGGTTTTCTCCAGACCGTGATAGAGGGAGCTGGAAAAGATCTGGTCGTAGATGGCAATTGCCCTTTCTGCCTCCGTTTCTACCCAGACATAAGGGATATGCTCGGTGTCCACCAGAACTGCGGTATAAGCGTGATCTGCCGGGTCAAAGGCGGTATCCAGCTTCAGCGTATCCTTGTAGCGGGCTGACTGACCGCCAAAGCCCATTGCCAGCCCGGTCAGCCAATCCTCCCGGGGGACACTGACTGCGATGGTGCTGTCGGCGGCCTCCTCCATGGTAAACTCATCGGCGGTGTGGTAATATTCGCCGGAGGTGGCAATATAGCGGTAGGTTTCTCCGGGGACAAGGGTGTACTGATAGCGGTTTTTGTCGGTGCCCTCCCGGAATTTTTCGCAAGGCATCACCTGACCGTTTCGGTTGACCACTTCCAAGGTCACATCCGCACGGTCGGTGACAAAGGACAGTGCCTTTCCCTCGCCGGGAAGGATGGTAAGACGATAGCGATTCTCACGATCAGTGGAGCGGACGATCACCTCAATCACCGTCTCGCCACTGACGGCCCCTCCGATGACCTCCACCTCGTAGCCTTCATCCAGCGCTGTCGCATCCACCTGCACGGAAGTGACCGTGTCCAGCACCTTGTAAGTATAATCGCTGATCCGTCCGTCAAAGGGAACGGTGGACGCCTGACCCACGCCCCGCTGGTCGGTGACGGTGATGGAGGTCAGGGTAGGGATACGAACAAAATGCACGGTGTAGTCCTGGGAATAGGTGATCCCATCCGGCATCGCTGCACTGATTCGATAGATGACCGAATTGCCCTCTGCGCCCCGCTTCAGTACATCGGCTGCGCCGCTGGTCAGAGATTCAAAGGGGATTCTCTCCGTTTTTTCTTCCCCGGAATTAGCTCCGGTGTAGATGGCGGTCAGAGTCGGCAGCACCGTCAGGCTTTCGTCATAGAAAGCATTGGCATAGACCGTGCCGTTGAAGCTGTCAAATACGCTGACGGTGGCCGTGCGATTTTCCCATGCTCCCACAGAGAATTCCTCGTCGGTGAACTTATTTTCCTCATTGCTTTCGGCTCCGTAGCTGCCGGAGAGCCGGAATGCATCGGTTTTCAGCAAATTGGTTTGGGGCATCGTCAGGACGATGCTTTCCGCACTGTCCACCGTGAAGCTGCCCTCGGCTCGAGTGTCTCCGTCCACGGCGCAGAAGGTATAGTCACCGACGGGAAGCTCCAGAGCACCCTGGCCCGCAGTCCAGACCTTTCCGTAGGGATTTTGGACTGTGATCTCCATATCCGCACAAACCGTACCGGCATCCGTGAAGGTAACGCAATAGTGCTTACCGGTCAGAGTGTCCTCATAGCTCTTGACAGCGGCGTTCAGCTCCTGGGCCAAAAGCAAGGCAGATGCACTGTCCAAACCCACGAACTGAGCGTATGCGGTGTCATATTCCGCTTTGGCAGCGGAGCGTACATCTGCGAACTTTGCGGCGTAATCCGCCATGGCAGTCATCAGCGTCATCAGGCCCGTGCTGGGCTTGGAGTCCGTATCCTCACTGAAGCGGAAATGGGTGATTTCCGAGGCGGGGGCATTCAGGTCATAGCCGCCATTCTGGTCGGCACGGGTGTAATTGCCACCCACGCCGTCGATCTCCATGATCCAGTCATCCTCCAGACCGACGAATTCATGGCTTGTTTTCAGCAAGGCCTGACGGATGGTATCGCCGTCGGCATAAGAAACATATTCCGGAGCGACGACCAGCTTACCGCCGGACTCCACCACCAGAACAAAGCGGCTTTCCTGCAATGCAGACACGCCGGGCAGCATCCCCAGCACCATGGTCAACACCAAAAGGAAGCTCAAAACTTTTTTCACTTTCATATTTTACCTCCTAGAATCGGCAGAGGATATATTTCATCCAGAGCCTCGTAAGTCGGTTGGAATTCATCTGTAATTGTCTCAGAACGCAGCTGCGGAATCCGTGAACGGTTGCCCGCTCTGTTTCCGTCATCAGCTTGCTGGAGAACAGTGCCCTGGCGTTGATCCGGGATGCAGCTTCAAACTGTTCCGCAAGCTCCGCACCAAACCGGTCCCGAAGGGGCTGGGCAAGTACATCCAGGGAACCATTTCCACGATGGATGCCCATACGCTCCAGGATCTGTACCGCATCCGCAAAGCTCCAGGTGACTGCCTCCCGGATATTCTCCTGATTCAGGATCGCCTGCCGCTTTTTCAGGATATGCGATCTGCGCAAGAGCAGCAGCAAAATCAGCAGAAGCAATCCGAGTGTAAGTACGATGACTCCGTTCAGGAGCACCTGTGCAATGCGCACCTGATCGCCGCCGTCCGGCTGCGGTTCCTTGGTCGGCTCTGTCTCCGGGGGCTGGGTCTGCTCCGGGGTGTCGGGGGGCAGAAGCTGCTCCTCCTGCTGCGACCTTTCTCCATCCAGTCCGGGGGTCAGCTCCATGGGAATCCAGCCGATGCCGTCCTGGTAGACCTCCGCCCAGCAGGCGGCGTGTCTCCCCGTCAGCTCCACCGTGAGGGCCGTTGTCAGCGGGGTAATGTAGCCCTCGGCATACCGTGCGGGGATACCGAAATGCCGCAGGGTCAGGACAGCGGCGGTTGCATAGAAGGGATCATACCGGATGCCGTCAGGGTAACAAGTCTCGAGAACCGTTTTTACTGCCGCCTGGGCATCCATTCCCTCTGCCTTCTCCCAGTACACCTGCATTTTTTCAGCCATTTCCTCCGGGATGCTCAGGTAGTTGGCTTCCACAAAATCCCGGTAAGCTGCCTCTGCCTGAAGGTAGCGGCTATGCTCCGCTTGCAGCAATGTCAACAGTTCGGGCAGTTTCTGAGCTCCGCCGTAGACTGTGGTGAAGCTGTCATACCGATCCCCTGCTGCCGTATCTGTCAGATTTTCCGGAACAAACCGTTCATCTGCCCGAATGGTAAATGGGATATAGCGATACGCACTGCAGGCTCCCACATTCTGGACCGTGACGGTATTTTTGTAGGTTTCCATCCCGGAAGCCGCAGCTTCAAACTGGGCCCGCAGATCAAATTCCCGGGTGTTCAGCCAATAGAGCAGATCCTGATTCTCAGAGAGAATTTGATTGTCCAGGGGCTGCCAACGATCTTCGCCGAATTCCGCGGCAGTGAAGCCACGCAGGTAGAGAACCTCCGGCTTTTCCATGGTCACGATCAGTGCCGGGGCATCTGACTGTCCCAGCGGTTCCAGGCGACCCTCCGGCAGGGTTGTGTATTTGGTTTCATATTGATGGCTATGGAGCGTCCGCTGAACCGCCTCGCTCCGCTCCCCTGCCCATTCGGAAAACCCCGGTATCAGGGAGAGCAACATTGCAGCCGTCAGAATTCCGATCAGCAGCAGATGATGCTTCCTGCCCCGCCCTACACAGAGCAGCACAGCAGCAAGAAGCAGCGGCAGCGGATCGATCATCCGCCCAAGGATGAGGGAAACTCCGCCGCAGAGCATCGCAGTCGCCGCAGCAGCCGTTTCCATTCCCCAATGTGACAGAAATACGAGCGAAGCCCCAATGGCGGCAGCGAGCCAACAGGCGAAAAGCTGGATGTTTTCGTTGTCAGCGGATGCTTCCAGTGCCGGAAGAACCCTGCCGCTTTCTACGGTGAAGATCCGCCCCATACCATTGTACCACTGGCAGAAACCGTCCAGAAACCGTCCTCTGAGAAGGAGCAGGGAAAGCACCAGCAAAGCCAGAACACCGGGATAAATCCACTTCCGCTTTCCAAACAAAAGTAGAAGACCGCAGACGCAGGCCCCTGCCAGTCCCGGAAGAGCGGGGCGTTCAAGCCCTGTCAGAGCCAGAAGTGCGTAAATTGCCGCACCGGACAATATGGGCAGCAGCCAGCAGACAGACACCGCTGATCGCTGCGGTCTGCTGATTTGCAGACCGCTCGGTTGTGTTTGACGCAAGGCATCCGCCTCCTTAAATCACCAGCACCGCAAGCTGGGTGGGATAGTTGGTTTCATCGAATCGAATGGCATCGACACCGCCATTGGAAACCGCCAGCACCGTCAGATGCCCATAGCTACTCCAATCCAGCACCTCAGCGGCAGGTGTATGGCCCACATAAGCCATGTGGCCGCAAAGGGCATCAGGCCGGGTCTGAAGCAAAAGGGCTGCGCCGGAATCGCATTCCCTGCTTCCCGCCGCACTCAGAAGTCTTGGCAGAATTGCGATCAGGTCATCCAGCTCCCGGATCTCATGGAGAATACAGCGGTTTTCCTCCGTATCGTTCCAGCCCAGCCGGAACTGTACATCCTGTTCCAGCAGTGCCCTTGCGATGCTGACAATGCCCTCTGCCTGGGCATCAATGGATTGAACAGTTTCCTCCGGTTCCGTGCGTTCCCAGAACAGGAGCACATCCTGAATGATCGGCAGACCGGGGTCCCGGACGATAAGCCGGTCCAGCTTGCCGCTGAGCTTCCAGTGGATCTGCCGGGGGCTGTCGCCGGGGACATATTCCCGGAGCTGGAAGGTTTCCGTCATGTCAGAGCCGGAACGGTACTGGGAATGCTGCTCAGACTCTGCGATACCGCCCAGCTCGTCCGCCAGAGAAATCCGGGTTTCAAAGCCGTCGGGCTGGACTGTGATGTGGCATTTTTCGGGGCAGCTCAGAGGGATTCCCACCAGTCCGAAGCAGTCATAGAGCTTCGCCTTTTCCACCGTGATGCGAAGCCGTCCGCAGTACCGACTTTTGACAGATCGTGTGACCTGATTGCCGGTTACATGGACTTTTTCACGCAGAAGCATTCCGTTCAACAGATTCGTTACAGCCAGACAGCACGAGAGGTTCACCGGCAAAACCGTCGGATTTGTCAGCTTCAGCATGATCTGCGCTTCCTGCTCCTTTCGCAGATTGGGCTGGGCGGTCAATTTCAATCGGATTTTCCTTCGCAGGTGCAGATTGATCGGAATGCTGACAAGTGGAATCAGAAGCATCGCCAGTGCCAGCGCAAGAGCCGCACCGCTTCCGAAGCGCACCCAAAGGGCAGCAAGGCTGATTTCTGTCGCCAGCCAAAAGAGCTTTCGGACGATCATCTTTGCGTCCTCACTGCCGCAGGACAGGCATATTCACGCTGTCCAGAATGGATCGAATGATATTCTCCGGGCGTTCCTCCAGCATTCTGGCCTTGGTGGACAGCACCAGACGGTGGGCGCAGACATCGGGGAATACCGCCGCCACATCCTCCGGAATCATGTAATCCCGACCCAGAACGAAGGCTCTGGCCTTGGCCATGCGGCAGACCGCCAGGGCACCACGGGGGCTGACACCCAGCGCAACCATCGGATGCTCCCTTGTTGCCTGGGTCAGCCGGGTGACATATTCATAAATGCTGTCCACAACCTCCACCTGAGAAGCCCGGGCAACGAGCTGCCGCAGTTCGTCGATGGTGACGATGGGCCGAAGTTTGTCCAGAGGGTTCGTGCTGTGGCGGTCCCGGAGGATGCTGACCTGGCTCTGAAAATCCGGATAGCCCATGCTGAGCTTGACCATGAAGCGGTCGAGCTGAGAAGAAGGAAGCAATGTCGTACCGGCGGAGCCCACGGGGTTCTGGGTTGCCAGCACCACGAATGGCTTGGGTAATTCGTGGGTTTCGCCGTCCACGGTGACGTGCAGCTCCTCCATACATTCGAGCAGTGCAGACTGGGTCTTGCTGGAGGTGCGGTTGATCTCGTCCGCTAGCAGCAGATTCGTCATCACCGCACCGGGCTTGTAGACGAAGGAGCCGCTGTCCTTATCGTAGACAGAGTAGCCGATGATGTCGGAGGGTACCGTATCGGAGGTGAACTGGACACGCCGGGTCTGCAAACCCAGCACCTTTGCAAAAGTCATGGCGGTGGTGGTCTTGCCCACGCCGGGCACATCCTCCATCAGCACATGACCGCCGGCCAGCACAGCCATGAGGATCTTCTCCACATTCTCCCGTTTGCCGACGATGACGGTTTCGATTTCCTGTAAGATTTCATTGATTTTAGGATTCATGTTCTTTCCTCCGATTCTTTCTGGTTGGTTCTGTGGGCGGTTCCGTCTCAGGTAGCTCTGTGACCGGGGGCTCAGTGACGGGAGGCTCCGTCACCGGCGGTTCGGTGGGGGGATTGTAATTGGGGTCCGGCGCACCACAGCAGGTGCAGAAGCCGTTTTCATAGCAGTGATGCTCCGGGAAGCTGCCGTTTTTCGTCAGATCGAGGCCGCAGTCTGAGCAGTGGTAAACGATCCGGGTGCAGTCGGCGGATTTGACCGTCAGATCCGAATTACCGCAGTAATCCCAGTCATGGCCTGCATCGCAGACGGTGCAATACCAGTCATCGTCGCCTGCGTGGTATTCATACCGATGGCCCCCCTTGCTTTCCGGAATGATCTCCTGACAGACGGAGCATTTCTGATAATGCTCCGTTTTCGTATGATTCCACCGGCTGCCCAGGGAATGTCCCCTGGGAGGGGCGTCCCCCTCCACGACCTTGGTGCAGACGGTGCAGAGCTTTGTTCTCATGCCGCCTTCCGTACAGGTGGCGGTGTTGCTGCCCTCCACCTCTTTCCAGCGGTGCTCTTCGCTGCATCCGCAGGCGGAGCAGACATGGGCAGTCTCCTGCTGATCCCAGATGTGTTCTTCCGGATCGCCGATCATGGTACGGCAATCATTGCAGAATTTGATATGGGAACCATCGCCCAAATCATTATATACTGTATTCTGGTGCGCACAGGCTTCGATCAGACCGCAGCAGCGGCACTGATAGACCAGGCTCCCGTCAGATTGCTCCACCGTCTCCATCCTGTGGTTGATGGTATAGCTTCCGTTCAGGGCCGTGACACAGTAGCCTGCGGTGTTGCCGTAGCCCTGGGTTCCGCCGCCCACATCCCAGCCGTAGGCCAGGGAATAACGCAGGGTCAATACATCGCCATCCTCCAGAGAATACTGGCACATGCTCAGTCCCGGATAGTACACACCGTCCAGAGAGAACAGCCAGCCGGAGCCGGAGGTATAATCAAACTCTCCGTAGGTGCCGCCGGAGGTGCCGCTCTTGTTCAGGCCGTTACGGTAATAGCACCGCCAGAGGGTGGCCAGGCCAGTTCCTTTTCCGAACCTTGCATCGATGGCGGAGAGAATCTCCTCCTCATTGGAGCCGTACTGATTCCATGCAGAGCCGTCCAGACCTTTACCAACGATGCCAGGGGTAAGGCTTTGCAGATAGAAGCCCGCATCCAGTGTCCCCGTGTACCGGGCCTTCCAGCCCAGGGTATCCCTTGCAGCACCATAGGGCTCCCCCAGATCCATTCCGAACACCCCCTTGGCGATGGAATAGGAGATGGGCTCGTCGGCCAGCACATCATATCGGACACTGTCCACGATGCCCAGTCCTACCACCGTCATGTCCACATAGATGGTGGCCGTACCGGTTTTCTGGCCGGACTGGTTCCGCTGACCCTTCAGCTTGATGGTCATTTCTCCGTAGTTTCCGTAAGCATCCTCGGCGTAGATGTGGAGGGTATGCTCATTGCTGTCGCCCACATCGGGATTCTTCGGATGCAGGATATATTCCGACGCATTGCCGGAGGTGCTGATGTACTTTATAATCTCGCCGTCGAAGGTGACGATCAGCTTCGTATCCGTACCGTGGGCGGGGATATAGCCCACAATACTGCCGCTTCCATCCTCAGTCCAGGCACTGACAGAGAGGTTGACCTCCGTGCCGTTGATGATGGTCTGTCCGTCCCGGAGGGAGGAATGGATCTTCACATTTTTCTCACCCCGATGTTTGTAGGGAATGTTGATGGTGAAGGTATACTCGGTTTCACCGCTTTCTGCTGCGACCGTGAAGGTGTTCTCGCCGGTCTTGCCGTTTTTCAGCAGAAGTACCACAGAATTCTTTCCTTCCAGTTTCACCGTTCGTCCGGAGCCGGACTGGTAGCACTGAACGGCAGTGATCTCCATGCCCTCCCCCGCCGAACCGGTCAGCTTCATCTCATAAGCGAGGAGTCCATTTTCCAGTTCGTCATCGTAGATGGGTTCCGCCGTACGGGTCTTTCCGTTTTCGCAGACCACCGTCCGCTTCTGACCGTCCTTCATGGTGTAGGTCATCTGAAGACTCACATCCATGGTGTAATGCATGAGAATCTCGAACTTCAACTGCTGGCCGTTCACCAGAACGGTCACCAGCACTGTATAGACATTCTCCGAGGCCCCCTGAGGCAGGCTCATAGGGATGGCTCCGCTTTTCTCCAGCTTTCCGCCGCCGCTCTGGGAGGTATAGGAGATATTCAGAATCCGGGCATTGGCTGCATCCTCACCGGTCAGCTCCAGCTCATATTTCACCGCTCCGGCAGAGAGCTGATTGCTCCGCATCTGGGTTTCCGCTTTTCTATCGGGCATACAACGCAGCGTCCGGGGGATGCTGCCCTTTTCCATCCAAGTAAAGGACAGACTCACATCCGCCGCTTCGGTGTAGTCGATGATGAAGTGAAAATAGAGGATCATGCCGTCGAAGCTTACCTCGAAGGTCATGTCGTATTTCGCACCGGGCTTCAGCACCATCGTGCCGCCATGGGCGGACAGCTCTCCGGAATCTCCGGAATCCGTTGTATAACTGCCCCTGATGATCTGCGCCTGATCTGCGGCACTGCCAATGACAGTCGGTGTATAGAGGAACACATGCTCCGTCAGATTACGGCTTTTGACGGTCTTGGCGGCGGTATCATTCGGAATGCAGGCTAGGCTGTCGCTGCCGCCGTCTTTTTCCTGCCAGCTCAGTTCCAGCTCCAGATCCACACTGTGGGCACAGTTCAGCACGAAGGTAAAGCTCGCCTCTGCGCCCTCGGATTTGCACTGAACCTGGAAGGTGTAGGCTCTTGACCCGCCCTCCGGCAGCTCGATGGCGATGCTCCCGGAAGCAGCTGCATCTGTCCATGCGCCGTCACCGGCTTTGACCTGAACAGAAGCCACAGACCAGCCCTGCTTTTGACTCCCAGTAAATGTGAAATCATATTTCAGCTGATCGTTCAGAAGCTGGGCGGTATTCAGCCCTTTGGTCACCGTCTCCGAAGGACCGCAGACGATGGTGGTCTTCTGGCTGCCGTACCGATACCAGTTCATGAACAGAGCCAGATCGAGGTTTTCCGTCTCGCCGCCTTCCTCACCCTGAAGACCATCCTCCTGTCCCTCGTCGCCATCTGAGGTGTCGGGTTGGGTCTCGTCAGGTTCTTCTGTCTCCTGGGGCTGGGTTTCCGGAGGACGGGTCTCCTGCTGGTCGTTTGGCTTTGTCTCAGGGGGCTGACTTTCCATCGGTTCCGTGCTGGGGACAGTCTCCGGGATACTATGATCACCCTCACCCAGCTGCAGTTCCTCCATAGGCGGCAGCGGATCATCCCCGATCGGGTCACGAAGCTGCGCCTGCGGCAGATTGCCCAAGGGCGTCAGCATCCAGACGAGCAGGCCGGCAAGGATCAAACAGAGGACGCTTTGTCCTCTTTTATTCTGTAAATATCTCATAAAAGCCCTTCTTTCCTGGGTATTGGCTTTCCCATATCCGCCCGCAGACGGACAAGGGAAAAACAACACCTTCGCCTCCCGGCGCATTTAGCACCGGGAGGCTGTGTTATTTTAGTTCATGGCCCGATAGAGGAATGTGACCATATGGGCACGGTTACAGTTGGTATTCACGCCGAACTCGGTGGCAGATATACCATTGGTGATGCCGTTCTCCACTGCCCACCCGATAGGCTTTCCATACCATGCGGCATCATCCACATCGGTGAAGGGATTCTCCGCGACCGCATCCGGGGAACCCAGATACCGCCACAGGAAGGTGACCACCTGGGCCCGGTTCGTAACGCCTGCCGGACCGAAGGTAGTGGAAGAGGTTCCGTTGGTAATCCCCTCAGAAACGGCCCACAGAACGGCATTGTAATACCAATCCCCCTCCTTCACATCGGCAAAGGGATTGGAGATCTCCACCACAGGAGAACCGGCGTGACGCCACAGCATGGTAACGACCTGGGCACGGAGCAGATCGCCTCCGGGATTGAAGGTGGTTGCGGATGTACCATTGGTGATCCCCTCATCAACAGCCCAAAGAACCGGCAGGAAGTAGAAGGAATCCTCCGGCACATCTTCAAAGGGGTTCTCCCGCACCTCGCCGCAGTTACGGCATACCAGGCCGTCCCAGTCGTGGTCGGTGCAGATGGGGTCACCCTCGTAAATGACCGTTGTATAGTCCGTCAGGTCAACCACCACCGTACCATTGGCGGTCTGCAGATCCATTTCCAACCGCAGCTCGGCATCTGCATCAGCCAGAACTGCAAACTCGGCGGTGACCATCGTTCCCGCGGGAAGGGTCAGTGCATCACTGTTTTCATCCGCGAAGCTGAACTGCACTCTGGGATGCCGTTCGGAAATCACACAGTTCAGAAAACTGTAGGCATCGGAAGCTCTGACGGAAACAGGCTCCAGGATTTCCGGATTGTAGTACAGCTCACCCTGCAGCATGGTTGCACCTTCGTCGGAAATTTCCTCATTCAGGGCAACGGAAACCGTGACGGTACTTTCAGAGCGTCCCGTTTCCATCTGTAACAGGCTGTCCGCAGCCCAAACCGCACCGCCGCAGACGAGTGCGAGTGCAAGGAGGATTGCAAGAAACTTTTTCATAGGGTTCTCCTTTCAAAATAGGGGGGCATGGAGCCCATGCCCCCCTTAGGTTCGCCTGCGGCTGATGTCCAATCAGGGCAGCGTAATGTCGGTTCTGCTGAAGGCCCAGTCCTCAATGACGACATTCTTTGCGAAGGTCACATTTTCCAGCGCGGAGCAGCCGTAGAAGGCACCCTCCCGGATAAAGTCCACGCCATCGAGGTTGATGGTGGTCAGGCTCTTGCAGTTCTTGAATGCGTAATTGCGGATCTCGACGATGGACGCAGGCAGGACCACCTCGCGAAGGTTGGGCAGCTCGTAGAAGGCCATCTGGCCGATGTCGTGGATGCCCTCCTCGATAACGACCTTGGTGATGAGCTCGGCGTAATCGCCCCAGGGCAGGGTCAGAACGCCGTTTACCTTCCAGTAGTTCTTCAGGTTGCTCTCACCATTCTCCAGAGTCTCGCCGGAGGAGGTGAAGGTCAGGCATCCGTCGGAGGTCAGGACCCAGGTGGTGTAGCCGGACCAGCCGGTGGCAATGACGGTCACATAGTCGGGGTCTTTTTCGCCGCAGCGGGTACAGGTACCCTCGGCAAAGTCATGGCCCAGAGCGTCAACGACTTCCTGCTGGACGGTGATCTCGCCGCAGACGGTACAAACCTTACCCTCGGTCAGGCCGGACTCGGTGCAGGTGGGATCCACGGCGGGGATAATCTCCTCGGTGTGACCCAGAGCGGCAACAACCTCCTGGGCAACCAGAGTCTCGCCGCAGATGGTGCACTTCTTACCCTCGGTCAGGCCGGTCTCGGTGCAGGTGGCGGCAACGGCGGGGATGATTTCCTCGGTGTGGCCCAGAGCATCAACGACTTCCTGGGCAACAGTGATCTCACCGCAGACGGTGCACTTCTTACCCTCGGTCAGGCCGGTCTCGGTGCAGGTGGGAGCGACAGCGGGGATGATCTCCTCAGTGTGGCCCAGAGCATCAACAACTTCCTGGGCAACAGTGATCTCGCCGCAGACGGTGCACTTCTTGCCCTCGGTCAGGCCGGTCTCGGTGCAGGTGGGAGCAACGGCGGGGATGATTTCCTCGGTGTGGCCCAGAGCGGCGGTCTCGTCAGCGATATAGGAGTCGCCACAGGCACAGGTGTAGGTGGTGTAGCCGGCCTCGGTGCAGGTGGGAGCGGTAATAACGACTTCATAGTTATGTGCATGATCCAGAGGGGTACCGGGGCAATCGGCACCCACAGGAACCAGCTCGATGATCATATTGTAGCTGTTGGTACCGTTGGTACCGTCAGTCACCTGTACCCAAACAACATCACTGTTGGGGTTGTACAGAGTGATCTGCTGGCTGCTCAGCAGATAATCCTTGGGCAGAGTGGTGATGGCACTGTTCAGAGTCTCCTCGGAGATGGTGAAGGACTTGCCATTCTCGGAACGAACAACCTCCAGAAGCTCGCCCCGCTGGGGATGCATGACGGTGATAGAGTCCTTGGCCTCGGCATAGAACAGGGTCATGTCCTCGCCCTTGGGGATGATAACATGGACATTACCGTGGGTATTGATACGGTCATTGTAGTTGCGGATCATGCCGCCGGAAACGACTGCGAAAATACCCTCAACATCAGGTTCCTTGGGTTCATACTCGCCGCATCGGGTGCAGAAGCCGTCCACGAAGTCATGGCCCAGAGCCTCGGTCTCGTCAGCGATGTAGCTTTCACCGCACTCGCAGGTGTATGTCGTGTAACCGCCCTCGGTACAGGTGGGAGCAGTGACAACAGCCTCGTAGCTATGCTCGTGACCGAGCATAATATTCAGCACAATCTCGGGCAGGGTACCAAGCTCCATACCGGCATCGGAACCCCAGGCCATGCCCCGGTTGTCGCCGTAGCTGACCTTTCTGTGGCTGCCGATGCCGTCACCGGCAAAGCCGCCCATCTTCATAAAGCCGTTCAGGGTCAGTGTAGACTCCGTCCAGTCCTCGGGGATGGTCACGGTGACCACCTGGGGAATGGAGCTGAAATCATACTTGCCGTAGGTAGCGCCGCTGGAGTTGGAATAGGCGTTGCCAAGCTGATCCTTATAGGTGATCTGACAATTGAAGTTGTACTTGGTGGCAAACTTCTCAGCGGGGCTGGTCAGACCGGTGACGGTGAGCTTGACGGTCTGGCCGGGCTGGAGCTTCTCCTCCAGGGAGAGGGCGTTGCCCTCGCTGTCGGTCATGGTGACGGTGGTCTGGGTGGCAGTGACCACCTGATAGGCGGCAACGCCGTCCTTCTCCAGACGGATGATATGGCGGCCGGTGGTCAGACCGGAAACGGTGACCTCGCCGGTCTCGGCGTTGACAGACACGCCCTCGCTGGTGAATTCACCAAAGGACAGCTTCTTCTCGCCGACGGTGCTTCTGTTGACGGTGACGGTGACACCCTCCTCGGGAATGAAGGAAACGACTGCGCCCTCGTCGCCGTGGTAGAACTGGGGAGAATGCTCGGCATCGAAGATCGCGCCGTTGCAGGTCATGTTGCTCTGGATGCCGGTGCCGTCCTTGCCGACGCTGACCACGAACACGCCAGTCCGGTCGGGCCAGATGGCGGACAGCCGGTTGCCGCCGCCTTCACCGCCCAGGCTACCGGTTGCGGTCAGCTCGCTGTACATGGCATCATAGGTCACAAGAACGATAGCCGTGCCCTCGCCGGTTGCAGTCATGGTAGCTGCGCCGGTGTTGTTGGCATCGGGGACGATGGAGACCACATTGTCGCCTTCAATGTTGACGATCTCGTATTCAAAATCGGGAATGGCGATCTTGTCGTTGGTGAAGCTGTTGATGGCCTGCCAGTTGCGGAACATGTTCAGGGCCTTGACCTCGCCGATATCGAGATCGATGTAGCCCTGGTTGTTGATGTTCATGTAGATGTCGCCCAGGTCGAAGCTGTAGTACTCGAAATTGCGGTAAACGGTATCAGAATTGAATTCACCCTCGGCACCGGTGTCGTTCATAAAGAGCATGGCTTCGGTGACGGTGATGGTCTTGCCGTCGGCCTTGGAGGACTTGTAATCCCAGTAAGTAACAGCGTCATCATCGGGATGCTGGACGCGGATGAATGCATTGCCGCTCAGCGGTGCGAACTGATAGACGACGGTGTCATCCACATTCTCCACCTTGATGGCCTCGGCGAAGCTGTAGGAGAAGGAGCCGGACAGGGTACCGGCGGAGACGATGGAACCCTCGGGTGCGATAACGGTGAAGTGCTTGAGGATCAGAGGAATGGTGACCTTGCCGGTGGCGGGGGTCTGGCCGGTCAGCTGACCGGGATTGTACTTGCCTGCATTGCTGCCGCTGGCGGTGGCACGATAGGTAAAGCCTGCCAGTGCAGGAAGCAGATAGGTGTCAGCTGCGGTGCCGCTGACGGTGACACCCTCGGAATCGCTGACCAAAATGGCAGCCTGCTCGTCGATTTCGCCGGAATCGAGGATTGCTTCAAAGGAGACATTCACAAGCTCCAGTGCGGCACCGGAAGACACCGGTGCGCTCATGCCGACGAGGCCGTCGGCCTCCCACATGATCCGGGTGATGTTCTCAGGAACCTTGACAACGCCATCGACATAGGTCAGCGCGTCGCCCTTGACCACTGTGCCGCCGCTGACGGCATTGACCGCATAGAATGCAGGAGCAATGCCCTCGGGGGCGGTGATATGGACATCGTAGGTGTTCGCGGAGTTCGTGACGGTCAGCGTAACCGTGTAGGTGGGCTGCTTGTCTGCGGCAGTTCTGCCATCGGTGGCGGTGAACTTCAGAACATAGGTGCCGGGAACGGTGTTTAAGTAGCTGTAGGCAGCACCCGTGGACACTGCGGCGGCACCGTTGACGGAAACGGTGTAGCTGAGGGGATCGCCGTCCCCATCGGCAAAGATGGTGCCGAGGTCCACCTCATAGGCGTTGCCGGATGTGACGGTCTCGCTGACTTCCGCAGAAACGCCGGAAGCCAGTGCGGGAATCTCATTGGCCTCTGCGATCCGGAAGGTGAAGGTCTTGGTTCCGCTGCGGGATACACCGGCACCGCTGGCCTTGTAGGCATAGATCTTGACCGTTGCCACGCCGTCGACCAGGCTGGTGGTATAGGTCTTTGTGTTGATGCCCTCATCGTTCCAGTTGACACCCAGATTGCCGGACTGTCTGCCTCCGGCAGCGGCAGTCAGGGTAAACTCCGCATTCCGGGCGGTTTTGGAATCCAGATACACGGTGGTCCCCTCTGTATAGGCGACAGAAGGACCGGTCAGGGTCAGGGATGCAATGTAATAATAGCTGAAGGGCCAATCGGAGCCGGTATAGATAACGGTGTCCACAGGCTCTACGGGAGCAACATAGTCGGGGTCAGGCTCGCCGCAGCGAGAGCAGGTACCCTCGGCAAAATCATGGCCCAGAGCCACGGTCTCGTCGGCAACATAGCTGTCGCCGCAGGCGCAGGTGTAAGTGGTGTAACCACCCTCGGTGCAGGTGGGAACGGTCACAGCAGCCTCATAGCTGTGGGTATGGGCAGGTTCCTCCACGGTGATGCGCACGCCGCCGGGGGTGGAGCAAATTTCCTCGGTGTAGTCGCCGGGCTGGCCCGCAACGGCGAAGATATACTCGCCGACCTCCAGGGCTGCGGTATTGACCAGCAGCTCGCCGTTTTCATCGGCGGTGCCAACGAACTGCCAGTCGGTGACATTCTCAGAGGGAATGTCATCGGCAGGTGCGCAGTAGACGTCCAGGCAGTGGGTGTTCAGATTCTGGGCGGTGCCGCCGCTGGAACCCAGGTCTGCGCCGGCGTAGTAAAGGGTCAGGGTAATTTCCTCACCCCGGACAGGATTCTCGTTGTCGGCGGTGATGTAGTTGAAAATGCTGTAGGGATCGGCATAAAAGCTCCAGCCGGTGAAATGGCCCAGGGTGATGATGTCGCCATCCCGGAGCAGGATCTGGTCCGAAGTGGCACCCCAGCCCTCGGAGGCCAGGGGATACTCGTAATTGACATAGTAGTTCAGGTTGCAGTCGCCGCCCCAGAACTGATTCATAAAGCTGGAGCCAACGCCGCCGCTGATGGAAAACACCTCGGTGCCGATCAGACCTTCCTCGTACAGGTAGCCCTGGCCCGCTTCATCGGGGTCAATGCCGCAGTAGAATACCTCAAGGGCATAGAGGTACAGGTGCAGCAGGGTGACCTTTCCGTAGGCATACTCCGCCGTGCCGGGCTCCAGATCGCTGCCGGGCTTGCCGTCGCCGTCATCACCGTAGACCTCGGAGACAAAGTAATACTCCTCCAGACCGTACAGAGCCAAATCGAAGTAAGGCACAGTGATGTCCTTCATCGCCATGATGGCGCCGCTGCCGGGTCCCACCATAAAGCAGTCATCCGCAGACAGGGACAGAACCACATCCACGGAAGAGATTTCCTCGCCCTCAGTCGCGAAGGCAGGAACGGGGATCATTCCCAAAACCATGACAAAGGCCAGGATCAGGGAAAGCATTCGTTTCATATTCATCATGAAACCTCCTTATCGTATTTCTCTATGTATTCGCCTTTTGGCGTAGAAAAGGGTTAGCCGGCTATGCACCCATGGGGCGCATTTGCTTAAGCTGCGTGAAGCCACACAGTTTGTAGGTCTTCTGACTTGTATGTCAAACGACTGCATCCCGCCTTCTCGGCTTTCGCCAATGACCTGCTTTCGCAGAAAGGACACATTCTCCATACTTACAGCACCTCGGCACGAGCCGCCGTGTCCCGGATTTTCACCGGTGTTCCCTTGTTCAGCCAATGTAACCTCCGATCAATCGGCTGCAGGTGTTGGCGAATCTTTCGACTCATCTCGGCAGTTTGTGAATCGAGAAATACATACAGTATTCCTTCGATTCTCAAACTTTGACCTGTGCCGAAATCTTCTGCCAACAATCCTTGCCGATTGGATCATCGGTTACTGAACAAAAATGCGTGTCCGCTGATTTTGCACCGGGTCGCGCATTTGCCACAAAATAAGCCGGAATATCGAAACCGCCGATTTTCGGCGGGGGTAAGTGTTCCCAATGCTGTCACAAGAACCCAAATCATGACAGCACCGGGGCTATCAACAAAACCGGAGGATATCGGTTATGTTATCTTGTTTCACGGGCTTTCCGTTTTGCAGCCTGGTCTGCCAGACGCTTATGAGCAAGCTGCCTTTTTTCTGCCTTTTTTCTGCGGTAAAGCTCCTTCTGATACTCAGTTTCCTCTTTGATGCGTTCAAAGGATTGCTGGTGGTTCGAATGGGTCGGTCTTTTCAGCCCAGCCAGAAGGATAAGCTGCTCCCAGGAACCAAACCGCTCCGTCAGGTAGATCCCCCCAGCCAGTTCTCCAGGCCATGGGGTATATCCATGAACCGACACCCAATCCCGAATCAGATTCAGCAGTGCCTCATCCGGATCCTGCTCATGCTCCTGCCGGAACTGTTGTTCCTGAGCCTCCAAAGCCTGAGTGACCATACGGCGGATCGTTGCTTCATAAATATTGTGTCTTCCTGGATAACCCATACATTTATCTCCTTAAAACAAAAACTGCGGCAGTCATGATAAGCCATCACTGCCGCAGTTGCTTTTTTCGCAAAACCACAAAGCCTCTTTGCCCATCGCACGGGTACAAAGAAGCGGTTTTGATCGATCCTCGCAGGTCTTCTGACTTGTGTCTCAAGCGGTGGCCTGCCTGCCTTCTCAGGTTTTCCCCCAATGACTGACTTTCGTCAACGACAGACCGCCTCGACACTTACAGCGCCGGCAGCGCGGGGAGTTGCACCCCATTCTCTTTCACCGGAGACTTGAATGCGCCATCCGGCTACGAGGATCGTATATTCAATTAAAGCAGAAAAAGGTTATGGTGAACCAAACGAACATCACCATAACCATTCTTGGTAACTATTCCATCGACAACAGCAGTTCTCCCGACTCGCATCTCAGACGAAGCTGCGCTCTGCCTTCTCAGGTTTCCCCAATGGCCGGCTTTCGCCGACGAACACAGTTCTCGATGCCCACGGTATTGGTTAAATGCGGGGATTTTGACCCCATTCCCTTTTGTAGCCCCAAAGCCTGACCGATCAGTCGTTACAGCAAAAGGGCCTCTGTGCGATTTGCATATATATTATATTACACATATAGGTAAATTGCAATAGCCAATTTCGCACTCTTGTCTTCATGACGATGCATTCTCACGGAAGGCAATCAGCCCAAACAAATGCATCCGTTCATTGGACCAGGCAAAGGGGAGATTGCATTTGTCTGCCAGCTTCCCAACATCAATACAATATGCAGACAGACAACTGATCTTCTTCCCAGGGAATGCACAAGGTTCACCGAACGACTGCTTGCAGGGATTACACAGCGGACATCCGCCATATCCCAGGCAGAATCCTTCCATACCAGCCTCCCGGAGCTGATCCATCAGCTTCAGCACAGTTCGATTCAGTTTATTTCTGGAGGAGAAGATAAATTCCTTATCGTCAAACCCATTCACATCCCAAATCATTTCCACCACAAGCGCCTTCTCCTGTTGAAACAGCCGCCGATGAACTTCCTCCACAGTGCCGCAGGCAGGGGGGCAGGAATAGTTGGCATTGTACTTGCCGCAGAGGTTGTCCTCGCAGAATTTGCGGAAAGAACCGTCCACGGGAATGTCCTTTGCAGGCAGTATTGCCGCAAGGAAACCTGCATCCTCTGCCATTTTGATCAGTTCCAGTTCGGTCATAATGATCCCTCCTTTGACTTTAGGTTATCACACCCCTTCGGCGTTTGCAAGACAGTATTTGTTTTGTACTTTATTCCATGTTGAATTCAAATAGCAGCAATGGTATAATTACAATGTTTCCGTGGGAAACAGGTGCAAATCCTGTGCGGGACCGCCGCCGTGATGCATTGCTGCTCAGTCGGTTGCACGGAACAAATAATCTCTTTATAAGCTGCGCGTCCGGCCTGGAAGAAGAATGCTTATTAGGAGAAATGAACATGAAAAAACTGCTTTCCCTGCTGCTGGCTGCGGCCATGATCCTGACGCTGTGTGCCTGCACCTCTGCCCCCGCAGAGACTACCACCACCCCCGCTGAGACCACCTCTGCTCCTATCGCCGGTGTTCCCTTCACCGTGATCGTCACCGATGTGGACGGCACCGAAAACACCTTCCAGTATACCTCCGAGGCCGCCACCGTTGGCGAGGCTCTGCTGGCTGAGGGCCTGATTTCCGGTGATGAAAGTGAGTATGGCCTGTACATTACCTCTGTCAACGGCATCACTGCGGACTGGACCACCGAGAACGCCTATTGGGCCTTCTACATCAACGGCGAATATGCCGAAACCGGCGTGGATGCAACCCCCATCACCGAGGGTGCTGTCTACTCCCTGACCAAGACCATCTCCTATACCCCCATGGGCGAGGGTGCCGCGACCTTCTATCTGGTGGTTCGTGATCTGGACGGCACCGCCGCCAGCTTCGAGATCCATACCGATGCCGAAACCGTTGGCGAGGCCCTGCTTGCTCTGGAGCTGATCGAGGGAGAGGTCGGTGATTACGGTCTGTACATCAATTCCGTCAATGGTATCACCGCTGATTGGGAGACCGAACAGACCTACTGGGCTTTCTATGTCAACGGCGAGTACGCCATGACCGGCGTGGATACCACCCCCGTTATGGAAGGTGCCGCTTACGAGCTGGTCAAGACCAATTCCTGAGTTTTCAACCATAAAAATCCTGCCGCTGACTGCTCAGCGGCAGGATTTTTTACATCCGCAAACCTCACGCATTAATTACTGCAATGTTCTGCACTCGAAGTAACCCCGTCTTTTCTCTGCGTTCGGCATATTCGAGTAACTTTCTGGAATTGCTGGCTTCGTGACATACATAGGCAACCAGCCAATCGAAGGTATCGTCATAAGCCTGTTTGCCTTGGCAATTCTGAACCGTTTGGGAACACCCTCAAGGCCGTCCGGGTAGTAGGTTCCATCGTAGCAGTTCGGTGCTTCTACTGGCCGTTCCGCAGGATGATATGGGATCACCATTCTCAGCGTAACATGGGGATACTCTGCCTTGATCTGCTTTACTGCAGTTCCCGCAATACGGTCGAAACCACCATATCCGCCAACATCTACGCCCACCTGGACACCGCCAGAAAAAGCTCCATCGCAGATTCCCTTGCGGACAGAATCGGCGCAGCCTAATTGCTTCCAAGTGGTAGAAAAGTGGTAGATGCAGCCGGAAACGCCCAAAGAAAAACAGCGGATAAATGCAGAAAAACCGCTTATTTCTTACGAAATAAGCGGTTTTCATGGTCCGAGTGCCGAGATTCGAACTCGGGGCCTCTTGAACCCCATTCAAGCGCGATACCAAACTTCGCCACACCCGGATATTGTGTCGTGCTCTTGACGACTTCGATATATTAGCATGGACACTTAAAAATGTCAAGCACTTTTTCGTGTTTTTTCAAAAAAGTTTTCCTGTGAAAAAAGGAACGTCATTGCGAGCCAGTGCGCACACTGGCGCAGCAATCCCCTGGATATTCCGAATCCTTACGGGATTGCCACGTCGGGGCTTTGCCCCTCCTCGCAATGACGTGTTTTTTCTCAGTCGTCCTTAATATTGATGCTCACGCCGTTGACCTCCACGCTCTCGTCGGCGCAGATGAGGATGTACTTCACGCCGCCGATGACCCGGGTCTCGATGAGGTCGCTGCGCTCGGGGTTGACCTTGATGGTCACATCGGGGGTCTTGATCTCGAATTTCTTCTGGTCGATGACATTCTTGGGATGGAGCTGGGTCTCGAAGCCGAAGGCCTCGTCGTAGTCCACGCTGAACTTGGACAGGGCCTGCTCGGAGACGCCGTTCTGCTGAAGGACGGCCTTGACCTCCTCCTTGCCCAGCATCAGGGGCTCGTCCACCTTGCTCTCCTTGTGCATCTGGATCATGGAGCCGATCTCAGCGTGGACCGCCTGGACGATATCTAGACTGCACTCCTCCTCCAGGGCGTTGCCCAGCAGAGCCTCGAAGGACTGCTTCTGCTCCTTGGCGGTCTGGTAGGGGTCGGTGTTGAAAATGGCGGTGACGAAGGCCTCGTGGTTGTCGCCGGCATCCTTGGAGTACAGGAGGGCGTTATACAGGTTGGTGCTCCGTCCGTCAAAGGCCGGGAACAGGAAGCCCAGCACAGGGGCGTTCAGCACCTGGGTGATGGCACTGTCGTGGAACTCCTTGATCTCCGCCTTGTACTCCAGAGCTGCTTTGCTCAGCTTCACGGGGCAAATTGCGCAGAGGATGTAGCGGTAGATCTCGCTGGAGCCATCGGCCTGGACATGGTCATCCTTGCCCTTGAAGGGCACATCGTAGGCATCCGCGCCGATGAGGATCAGATAGGCGGTGTCCATGGTCACGGATTCCATGACCTTGGCGTAGAAGCTGTCCAGAGCTTCCTCGTCCTTAAGCTGGCTATCCTTCAGGGCGGTCAGGAGCTTGTGCTCGGGGCTGTCTACCACCTGCTGGGTGCGGAAGCTGATGTCGATGAGATTCTTGCCCTGGGAGCCGGAGAGGACCTTCTTCATCAGAGCGAAATACTTATCGCTCTCATTCTCCGGCATCATGCCCGTAGACAGGCGGAATTTGCTGATGATCTCCTTGCCCTCGCTGACGAAGCAGCCGTAAATGGCGGTCATATTGCTGCGGTCCCGGCGGATGTGCCGCCGGATCTCGCCGATTTCTTTGTCTTTCATAGGGATTACCTCGCTTCATTGTCGATGGGACCGATTATAGCACATTTCAAGCCGTCCCGTCAACTGCCGGACTTCCCCCGTCAGCATCAGCACCGCCATCAGATTGGGGATCGCCATGAGCCCGTTGAAAGTTTCCGCCAGGGTCCAGACGGTCCCCGTACCCAGGAACAGTCCTCCGAAGACCGCCGCGCCCTGACAAAGCCCGAACCATTTCCAGTTAATGCGCCCGAAGAGAAATTCCGCACACCTCCCCGCGTAGAAGCTCCAGCCCAGAATCGTCGCCAGGGCGAAAAGCACCAGACAGCCGCTGAGGGCCGCCCGGACCCATGGGCCGAAACTCTGCGACAGAGCCGCCGCGGTCAGCTCCGCGCCCGCCGTGTGCCCGTATGGAACGGCCACGCCGCTGGTTAGGATCACCAAAGCCGTAAGGGTGCAGATGACCATGGTGTCGAGAAAAACCTCCATGATTCCCATGAGCCCCTGGCGGGCCGGATGGTCCACCTCCGCGCCCCCGTGGGCGATGGCTGCGGTGCCCATACCCGCTTCGTTGGTAAAGGTCCCACGGGATACCCCTGTCCGCAGAGTCAGGGCCAAACTCCCCACCGCGCCCCCGGTGACGGCACCCGGTCGGAATGCCCCGGTCAGGATGGACGCGAATGCCTCCCCCACCCGCTCCCGGTTCCAGAAAATTGCCGCCAGGCAGAGGAGAATATACGCCGCGCCCACGATGGGCACCAGAATTTCCGCCGTCTCTCCGATGCGCCCCGCGCCGCCCATGACCATCCGGGCCACCAGCACCGCCAGAACCACGATCAGAAGCAAAATCAGCCCACGGGACATTCCCGCAGAATCCAATGCACTTACCACCGCGTTGACCTGGGCGGTGTTCCCCACCCCGAAGGCCGCGACGATACCGAATCCGCTGTACAGGCAGGCCAGCCACCGGGCCCCCAGTCCCTTTGTGATGATGTACATGGGGCCCGCCCGTCCGTCCGGCTCCCGGTAGCGGACCGCCAACACTGATTCAGCGAATTTTACCCCCATGCCCAAAAACGCGCTGACCCACATCCAGAACACGGCCCCCTGCCCGCCGATGGCGATGGCCCCGGCCACCCCGGCGATATTCCCGGTTCCCACTGTTGCCGCCAGAGCCGTACAAAGAGCCCGAAACCCGGAGTCCCGGCTTCGCAGCCTCGTCCCAAATTCCCGGCAAGCCGCCGGAAAGCGCCGCACCTGAACAAAGCCCGTCCGGAGCATCAGCCAGATGCCCGTCCCCAAAATCAGCCCCAGCACGGGCACGCCCCACAAAAATCCATTAAACCCTTCCAGCATTTGACCTCCACAAAAGGAAAAAGCAGCCGCAATTGCGACTGCTTTCGTACTTATTTCCAGGTTTCCCAGATATCGGGTCGGAAGCCCACGGTGGCCTCCTTGCCGTTTCGGACCACGGGAGCCTTCATCAGCTCCGGCATGTCGAAGACCTTGTCCTCCTTGGCCCGCTTGTCGTCCATGTACTTCATGAGGGTGACTTCGGGAGATTTGCTCTCCCAGTCGATCAGGTTGTCGATGCCGCCCACTGCCCGGAGGACGGAGTCGAACTCCTTGCCGGACATGCCATAGCGGACCAGATCGATGGACTGGAACTTGATGCGCCGTTCCTTGAAATACCGCTCCGCCTTCTTGGTGTCGAAGCTCTTGGATTTACCAAAGATCTGAATGTTCAATATCTCACCTCCATCAGGCAAAGGCCCTTGCCGGGGGCCAGAAATCCTGCGTCCTCCCGCTTTCCGCCGAAGAGGGCCGGGATGGAATCCATCTCCCGCTCTCCCCTGCCGACCTCCACCAGGGTGCCCACCAGGATCCGGACCATGTTATGCAGGAAGCCGTTGCCGGTGACGGTGAAACGGATCTCCTCCCCCACCCGCTGAACGGTGAAGGATTTGATGGTACGCACGGTGGACTTTTTCATCTTCTTATTGGCGCAGAAGGCGGAAAAATCATGGGTGCCCAGCAAAAGCTGTGCGGCCTCCTGCATACGCTCCACGTCCACTTCCTCTTCCATCACCGCCACGAACCGGCGGTCAAAGACGCAGGGCTGATCGGAGTTCCACAGCCGGTACTGATAGGTCTTTTCCAGGGCGTTCAGCCGGGCGTGGAACCGGGGAGAGACCTCCCGGCAGGAGTATATGCCGATGTCCTCGGGAAGATACTTCCGAAGCTCCGCCAGCAGCTCCGCGCAGGACATGGCGGCATCCGTGTGGAAATTTGCCACCTGACCCCGGGCGTGCACGCCGGTGTCGGTCCGCCCGGAGGCGGAGATTTCGATGGGCTCGCCCAGGATCCGGCTCAGTGCCGTCTCCAGCTTGCCCTGGATGGTATTGTCGTGGGATGTCTGCCGCTGCCAGCCGTTGTAGCGGGTGCCGTCGTAGCAGAGATCAAGCCGAATATTCCTCATAGCTTTCCAGTTCCTCCAATGCCTCCCATTCAGAATCCGCAGAGAAGAGAAATCTCCCGTTCCGGTCGAACACCTGAATGTGGCCGCGAATATGCTTCATAGAATACATTGTCATCACCCTTTCGGTTTGTTTGACTGTATTCTACATTTTCCATAGTCCGTTAAAACGGACTTTTGCTCCCCATGGCACCATGGGGAGCAAAAGATGAATTTTCCGGATTACATGATATTTTCCACGCAACGCTCCAGCAGAACTGCTGCCTGTGCGCGGTTGAGGCTGCCGGTGGGGTTCAGATGCAGGCCGTCTGTCTGAGCGGAGCCCTCCACCAGACCGGTGGCCACGGCCCAGGTAAAGGCATCGGTGGCGTAAGGTGCAACATTTGCGTTATCGGCGAAGCCGTCCAGCTCCAGACCGGAACCCACGCCCATGAGGTTGTAGTCCACACAGTAGCGATAGAAGATGGTCACAGCCTCCTGACGGGTGACGATGCGGTCAGGGTCGAACTTGGTGGCACTGACACCGTTGACGATGCCGTTGCTGTAGGCCCAGGCCACAGCGTCGGTGTAGTAGCTGCCGGCGATATCATCGAAGCAGGCCCGCTCGGCGTCGGTGACGGGTGCGGAGCCGTCGATGCGGTAGAGCACGGTGACCAGCATGCCGCGGGTCATGGAGCCGTTGGGATTGAAGGTGGTGGCACTGGTGCCGTTCATGAACTCGTTGCGGTAAACGTAGCTGACGGCCTCCCGGAACCATGCGTTCTCGGGCACATCCTCGAAGGGCAGGCGGTCCATGTCGATCTCGACCTCGGGCATGGTCTCCAGCTCGGGCTCGGTGGGCTCGGTGGGCTCCTCGTAATCCACGGGAGGCTCCTCAGGAGCCACGGTGAAGGTGCCCTTCTCCCAGACTGCGGTCAGCTCCAGATTCTCCTCGACCCGGTCCCAGGCAGAGATGCGCTCGCCGCCGGAAACGGAATCGTTGCTGCGCTTGGTGATCTTCCAGCCCACCAGGGTGTAGCCGGAGCGGGTGGCGGTGATGAAGGACTCATAATACTCGCCCACGGGATAGTAGGCGGCGTAGTCGGTCTTGCCGTTGGACAGCTTGCCGGAATTGGTCTTGAAGATGACGGCCTTGAAGTGGGGCAGATCATCGTTATCCACCACATCCAGATCGGTCTGGCAGTCCTGATTGCCGTAGGCCAGATAATACTCGCCGTACAGGTAGATCAGAGCCTCGCGGATGCGGCGGTTCACATGGACGTAGCTGACGCCGCCGCCGCTTCTGCTCCATGCGCCGAAGCCCTTGACGATGTCCAGGGCGGTGGTCTCATTCAGCACCACATTGGGCACGGAGGAGCCGGAGGTCCAGCTGCCGCCTGCGTTATATGTAAGATCCAGCAGAGCATCGAACTGCTGCTGGGTAGGCTGCTTGCCATTCTTTTTGCAGAAATCATTGACAACAGGCTCATAGGTATTGGTCAGAGCCTTGCGCAGAAGCTTCTCCGCCTCGGAGCGGGTGACGGTCACATCGGGGCCGGAGGCGCGGGTGCCGTAGCCCACGGTCCACTGGGAGTTGTCCCAATAGGCCTTGGAGCGGAAGCCCTCGAAATCCTTGATGATATCGATCATCTCCTGGCTGGCGGTCATTTTCTCATAGGACTTGCCTTCGGGGATATCGGCCATGACAAAGGTCTCTTCATGAGCCTTGCCCATCAGCTCCACGCTCTGGGTCTCGATCTCGCTGAACGCTGAACCGTAATCCAGGATGACGTCCTCGCCGTCCATCTCAGCGGCCTGGGCAGTCATGGGGAGCATGGTCAGGATCAGAGCAAAAACCAGAAGCAAACTTGCAATTCTTTTCATAAACGGTTCTCCTTAAAAAGGTCGGTTGAATGTTTACAGAAACCTTTGCAAGTATAACAATTTTGTAACCATTTGTCAACACAGTTATGTCAACGAACCTTGCATTATCCTGCCGAAACCAGATTTTTTGTGCAATATTCCCTAAGAAATTCTTGATATTTTCGGTTACAGAACCTGTAACCAACTGAAAAAAGCCCCGCCGGAAGCTCCGGCGGGACTGAAATTTGTTACCTGCGGATGGTGTATCCGGCGTCGATGATTGCCTGTTCCAGGGCATCCAGAGCCCCGTTAGAACGGACCGTGACCTGCTTTTTGTCCAAATCCGCCACAGCCGAAGCGGTGCCGGGGACGGCCTTGCAGGCCTTCTCCACGGCGGCGGTGCAGTGGTGGCACATCATGCCCTCCACCCCGATGACCAGCTCCGGGACGTTCTCATCCACCACGGTCTCGGACACTTCCGCCACCGTAGCGGGGGCGGATTTGCTCTGGAAGAACCGCAGACGCAGGGCGTTGGTGACCACGAACACAGAGCTCATGCTCATGGCCGCCGCGCCGAGCATGGGGCTGAGCTGCAGGCCGAAGGCCGGGTACAGGGCACCTGCCGCGATGGGGATACCCAGGCAGTTGTAGAAGAAAGCCCAGAAGAGGTTCTGGCGGATGTTGCGGATGGTGGCCCGGCTGAGCTCCACAGCCCCTGCCACCTGGGCCAGGGACCCGGACATGAGTACCACATCGGCGGACTCGATGGCGATGTCCGTGCCCGCACCGATGGCGATGCCCACGTCGGCAGTGACCAGGGCGGGGGCATCGTTGATGCCGTCGCCCACCATGGCGACCCGCTTGCCCTGGGCCTGGAACCGGCGGACCACATCGGCCTTGTCGCCGGGGAGCACATCGGAGACCACCTGCTCCACGCCGGCCTCTCTGGCGATGGCCCGGGCAGTCTTTTCATTGTCACCGGTGAGCATGACCACCTCAAGACCCAGGCTCCGCAGAGCCTCCACGGACTTGCCGGAGTCCGCCTTCAGCACATCAGCGGCGGCGATGGCACCGAGATATTTTCCCGCACCGTTGGCAAAATACAGGGGCGTTTTGCCCACAGCCGCCAGGAAGGGATATTGGGGCACGGAAACGCCGATCTCCTCCATGAGCCGACCGTTGCCGCCGTAGACGGTATGACCGTTGTAGATGCCCTTGACACCCAGACCGGGCAGAGTCTCGAAATTCTGGATCTCCCGGATGGAAATGTCCCGCTCTTTGGCGAGTTCCAGAATGGCCTTTGCAAAGGGATGCTCGGACCGGGCTTCTAGAGCCACGGCGGTCCGCAGGAGGACGAATTCCGTGGCATCGCCGGGGAGCACATCGGTGACCATGGGCTTTCCGGTGGTCAGGGTGCCGGTCTTGTCCAACAGGATGGTGTCCACCCGGTGCAGATTCTCCAGAGCCTCGGCGTTTTTGAAGAGCACGCCCATCTTCGCGCCCTGGCCGGTGCCCACCATGATGGCCACGGGAGTGGCAAGGCCCAGCGCGCAGGGACAGGAGATGACCAGCACCGCAATGGCGGTGGTCAGGGAGAATTCCAGAGTCTGGCCCGCCATCATCCACACCGCGAAGGCGCACAGGGCGATACCCATGACCACGGGGACGAAAATGCCCGCGATCTTGTCCGCCAGTCTTGCAATGGGAGCCTTGCTTCCGCCCGCCTCCTCCACCATGCGGATGACCTGGGAGAGGGTGGTGTCCTCGCCCACCTTGTCCGCCCGGAATTCCAGGTATCCGGCGGTATTGATGGTGGCGGCGGCGACGGTGTCGCCGGGTTCCTTTTCCACGGGGACACTTTCGCCGGTGAGTGCGCTCTGATCCACGGAGGCCCGGCCCTCGGTGACGGTGCCGTCCACGGGGATGCGGCCGCCGGATTTGACGATGACGATGTCCCCCACCCGGACCTGATCGGCGGGGATCTCCGTCTCCACGCCGTCTCTGCGGACCAGGGCGGTCTTGGGAGCCAGATCCATGAGCTGCCGGATGGCATCGCCGGTGCGGCCCTTGGCCCGGGTCTCCAGGAATTTGCCCAGAGTGATGAGGGTCAGGATCATGGCGGCGGACTCAAAATAGAGATTCTTGCTGTAGAGCTCCACGATGTCCCAGTGGTCGTTGCCCTGGGCCCAGGTCATGCGCAGCAGGGCGATGACACCGTAAATGAGGCTCGCGCCGGAGCCCACGGCGATCAGAGAATCCATATTGGGACTGCGGTGCCACAGGGCTTTCAGGCCCTTGATATAATACGCCCGGTTCAGGAACACTGCGGGCAGGGTCAGCAGGAACTGCACCAGCGCGAAGAGGGCCGCATTCTCCAGGCCGTGGAAGATATGGGGCGTGGGAAGACCCACCATGTGGCCCATGGTCAGATACATGAGCACCGCCAGGAACGCGCCGGACCAGATGATCCGGGTCTTCATCTCTTTCAGAGCATCCTCGGCAGGAGCCTTGGGTTCGGCCTTCTTTTTGCCGTCGTCCACCGATGCACCGTAACCGGCCTCGGTGACGGCCCTGCAAATGAGGTCGCAGGCGGCCTCGTTTTCCACCTCGGCCACCATTTTGCCCGCCAGCAGATTGACCTCCGCACCCGCAACGCCGGGGACGGCCTTCGTCACCTTCTCGACTCTGGCAGAACAGGCCGCACAGGTCATGCCGGTGACATTGAATTTCACTTTCATTCCATCACATCCTTCATTGACGATTCTTTTTGGTTGTGATACTATCATAGCATGAAATATCATTTTCGCAAGTATGCACTATTTTGTGCATAGATATCATTTTTGATAGTAAGGAGGCATTCTATGGATTCCATCTGCCCTGTTGAAACCACCCTTTCCCTGATCGGCGGCAAGTACAAGGCTCTGATCCTGTGGCATCTGTCCGCGGGAACATTGCGCTTTTCTCAGCTTCAGAAGGCCGTCACCGCAACACCCCGGATGCTGACCTTACAGCTCCGGGAGCTGGAAAATGACGGTCTAATCTCCCGGACCGTCTACCCCGAGGTCCCGCCCCGTGTGGAATACGCCATGACGGACCTGGGCCGCAGCCTCATGCCCATCCTCACCGCCATCCGCGACTGGGGCGCAGAGTACTTAAGAAGTAAAGACATCGAACCGAACTGTTTTATGATGCACGATTGCTGCTCGGAATGAAAAATGAACCCACCCCGTTCGGGGTGGGTTTCTTCTTATCCATAGAACTCGAACAATGCAATCAGCTTATCGTAATTTTCATCCGAAAGTCCCTTCTTAAGAACATCCAGCTCTTTGGTATTCCCGACCCGGACGATGTCCCGGTCAAAGCAGGACAGCACCTGGGTCAGGTCATCGACCCAATCACTGCCGAAGGAACGGTGATAGAACCGATATCCGTGTTTGCCATAGTCAATGTACACGGTCAGCCGCAGGCTTTTGCTGTGGCGGCCGGTTTTGTGCCAGCCGATGCTCAAGGTAACTTCTTCCGCTTCCTCCGGCGCATATTCCCGCTTGACATTGTCGAACACCGTGTACTGCCGGAATGTGCCGTCCTCATAGAGCATATTCCGCCCATGGATGGACAAGGGCACCAGCAGCAACAGCACCAGATTCAGCACCACCACGAAAATCGCCGTGGCTTTGCGCATCCGGGCCGCGCTGGGGCTTTTCCAATATTGGGGCTTGTTCTTCATGAACAGCGGAAAGGTACGGGGGTATGCCGGTGGGCCGTACTTCACACCCCGCTTCCCGAAAAAGGGATACCGTTTTTGGTGAAGCCCATACCAGGGAATGAACAAAGAGAACATCAGACTCATAAAGAAAGGAAAATACCAGTAGCTGCTTCCCCTGGCTTCGTAGGCCACCGCTCCCGGCTGCTGCCTCATCTGATCCTCGATCCAGTAGAATCGGAACCAGAACAAGCCAACCAAAACCGCAAGGATCAGCAGATAGCCCAGGGCATAGATCATCTGATCCGCAAAACCCAGCTTGGGCATGGGGTGGACCTTCTTTTTCGCCTTTGTCCGTCCCATGTCATGCCCTCGCGTTCTTCCGATACAAGATCATCAGACCCTTCAGCAGCAGCTCCGGGTCGTGGATCATCTCGTGCTTACAGTGGGGCGCGATGACGTTAGACAGGCCGCCGGTGATGACCACGGTGCATTTTTTGCCCAGCTGGGCTTCGATGTGCTTGATCATGCCGTCCACGCCTGCGGCGTTGTGGTAGATGATGCCGTTTTGCATGCATTCGACGGTATTTCTGCCGATGGCGTGCTTCGGCGGGTCCAGGCTGATGTGGGGAAGCTGGGCCGTGCCGCCCGCCAGGGCGTTTAGGGAAACCATCACACCGGGCACGATCATGCCGCCGATGAAGGTCTTCGTTTCATCCACCACGCCAACGGTGGTGGCGGTGCCCATGTCGATGGTGATCAGGGGCACGGAGTACAGGTTCACAGCCGCCACCGCGTCCGCCACCCGGTCCGCGCCCAGCGCGCCGGGATTGTCGATGTTGATGCGAAGGCCCGTTTTCAGTCCCGGACCCACCACCACAGCCTGCTTACCCGTAAGCTGCTCCACGGCGGGACGGATGTTCATGGTGACGATGGGCACCACGGAGCAGATGATGGCTCCCTCCAGCTTGGCGGGGTCAATATCCCGGTATTTCAGCACCGAGCGGATGCGGACCAGATATTCCATGTCCGTGGCCCGTCGGTCCGTGGCCATGCGCTCCAGAAAGAGGATCTGCTCCCCCTCCATACAGCCCAATACCACATTGGTATTTCCGATATCCACCGCCAGGATCATCGCTGGGCTCCCATGAGCCGCGCCCGATCCAATGCGGTGCAGAGGGCGGCGGTGACCATGGTGGATGCCAGCATCTCTGCCACGGCATTGACGCCCACGAAGGCGCAGACGAAGACGACAATGTTCCGTCCGGCAATCAGGTCGATCAGGTACTGGGTGTTGCCGTAGAGCAGAATCAGTGCGCCCATGAACAGCACCGTATTGAGCAGTGCAGCGAAAAAGCCCGCAATGCCGCCGGCGATGCCCGCCTTGGCAAATTTCCGGGAGCCCTTATAGATGAGGCCGACCAGAAAGCCCGTCAGGAGCCGGGGCACGAACCGCTGGACAAAGGCAAAAAAGGGATTGATGTCGAACAAAATCACGCCCATGGCGCTGCTGCCGCCGATGCCAAGGCACTGCAGAAAGCTCGTCATGCCGAACACCGCGCCCAGCACCGCGCCGCCCACGGGGCCCAGCGCCGCCGCGCCCACGGCCACGGGGATCATATTAAAGGAGATCGCCAGCGGTCCGATGTTCAGATAACCCAGGGGCGTCATGCTCAGCACCAGCAAAACTGCTGTCAAGAGTCCCAGCAGCGTCGTCTGCCGGGAATGGTTATTCATTTTCATAGTATAAAACCTCCTTGCTGTCGTTCCTCATCGCGAGGATACAACGCAAGTACATTATAGCATAGAAAAACAAAAATTCCATATCTTTTTCCATTTTCGTGTGCTATACTAAAGAAAACCATGTTTTGAATGTGAGGACCATCATTATGCTCAAAAACAAAACCGTTGTTCTGGCCGTTTCCGGCTCCATCGCCGCCTATAAAATTGCATCCCTGGCCTCCAAGCTGAAAAAGCTCCATGCGGATGTGCAGGTGCTGATGACCCAGAATGCCACCAATTTCATCAACCCCATCACCTTTGAGACCCTGACGGGCAACAAGTGTCTGGTGGACACCTTCGACCGGAATTTCCAGTATTCCGTCGAGCATGTGGCCCTGGCCAAGCGGGCCGATGTGGTGCTGGTGGCTCCCGCCTCCGCCAATGTCATCGGCAAGATCGCAAACGGTCTGGCGGATGATATGCTGACCACCACGGTCATGGCCTGTAAGTGCCACAAGATCATCTCCCCCGCCATGAATACCCAGATGTTTGAAAACCCCATCGTTCAGGACAACCTCGCCAAGCTCCAGCGGTTCGGCTATGAGGTCATCCAGCCCGCCCACGGCTACCTCGCCTGCGGCGACACCGGCGCGGGCAAGATGCCGGAGCCCGAGACCCTTCTGCAGTATATCCTGAAAGAGGTGGCCTTCGACAAGGACCTGACGGGCAAGCGCGTCCTCGTCACCGCCGGAGCCACCCGGGAATCCATCGACCCCGTGCGTTTTATCACCAACCACTCCTCCGGCAAGATGGGCGTGGCCCTCGCCAAAGCCGCCATGCTCCGGGGCGCGGAGGTCACCCTGGTGGCCGCCCACATGGAGGCTAGCCAGCCCATGTTCGTCGAGGTCGTCCCCGTGAAGAATGCCCAGGATATGTTCGAGGCCGTCACTTCCCGCGCCCCCGACATGGACATCATCATCAAGGCCGCGGCGGTCAGCGACTACACCCCCGCCAGCGTTGCCGATTCCAAGATGAAAAAGAAGGACGGCGAGCTCTCCATCGAGCTGAAGCGCACCCAGGACATTCTGAAATACCTCGGTGCCCACAAGCAGGAGGGCCAGTTCCTCTGCGGCTTCTCCATGGAGACGGACAATGTCATCGAAAACTCCCGGAAAAAGCTCACCGGCAAGAATGCCGATATGATCTGCGCCAATTCCCTGCGCACCGCCGGTGCGGGCTTCGGCGTGGACACCAACATCATCACCCTCATTACCGCGGGCTTCGAGAAGGAGCTGGAGCTCATGAGCAAGGATGCCGCCGCCCATGAGATTTTGACGGTGATCCGGGACAAAATGGCCTGATGCAACTGTAAGTTGCCCGAAGCGAACCCCGGTTGGTGGAACAAACGGACTTCCTTTGCTAAAATGTGGATACGATCCAAATCAAAGGAGGAATCAATATGTCATTTGCTGATCGATTAAAAGAAGCCCGCCGAATCTCTGGCCTGTCCCAGGAGGACTTGGCGGAGCAGCTCGATGTGAGCCGACAGGCTGTTGGAAAATGGGAGCAGGGCCAGTCCTACCCGGAGGTGGAAAAGCTGCTGACCCTGTGCGCCGTGCTGAACACTTCCCTGGATACCCTGATGGCCGACGAGCTGCCGCAAAACTGCCGTACGGAAACCAAGGCCCCCGCCCCGTCCGAGAGCATCCTGATCCGGGCAGAAAACGGCATCAACCTGGTCCGTTGCATCAATATCCAGTGTTCCCAGCCCTACAAAAGCCGCAAGGGTCCCAAATACGCCCTCTTTGGTGTCAGCGGTTACACGCCTTTCTGGGGGCCCCACAACAATCTTCTGGGCTGGTATGCGGATGAAGCATCCGTCCAAGCGGAGATCAACGCCATCCAGGAGGCCATGCGCCGGGGCGACCCGGACTACTCACTCCAATACGCCGTCAAAGTCCGCAGACGGCTGGGCAGAATCGAAATAGAAGGAGAATAACACAATGAACAAAGACGAAAAGCGCAAAGCCCTCGCCGAATACAAGCGCAGGCAGAAGGAAGCCTTTCTCGCTTCCCTGCCCATGAGCGCAGAGCTGTTCCGTGAGCTGTTTGACTATCTGGACGAAAAGCTCTCCGAAGAGGGCTGTCAGGACGATCTGCGCCTGACCACCGCCTTCCTGGAAAGCCAGGACTGCGACACCGAAGCAGTTCTCGAATGGTTGGAAGAGAACGGCGGCGGCTGTGACTGCGAGGTCCTCGGAAACATCGAGGAAAAATTCGACAATTAAGTACAAAAGAACGCGTCATTGCGAGGGCCACAGGCCCGTGGCAATCCCGTTGATTTTGCGGAGACCACCAATGGTAGCTCCCATAAAATCCTGGGGATTGCCACACCAGTCTGCGGACTGGTTCGCAATGACGCATTCTTTTTTAGTTTTTCTTTTTTCTTGACTCCCAAACCAGGATACCCACCGCCATGGTGATCAGTCCCACGCCGATCAGAATGGCGCAGTCCATGAAGAATTCCTGGGGCAGGACCCGGATGATGGGGTCTGCATACCAGTCGAAGACCCAGTTGGTCTTGCCGGGGAAGAAGATGCTGTGGAAGATCACAAAAGCCCGGTCAAAGTCCAGAGCCGCCAGACAACCGATCATGATCGGTGCTGTCACCGACAGCACCGCCGCCCAGAAGGGCGCACTGTGCTTTCCGATCCGGTAGGGGCCCCACTTTTTCCGCATAAAAAACAGCACCGCCAGCACAAGACCGGAGCCGGCCAAAATGGACGCATTCAGGTCGAAGAGCACCTTGCAGTCCTCAAAATGGGCCTTGCCCTCGGCGGAAAGGGGCAGAACGCCGGTGGAAAATTCCTTCCCCGGCAGGGTTAGGTAGTCCAGGACCTCGTCATAGGCCTCCCGGATCTCTTCTTCCGAATAGCCGCTGACCCGCGCCAGGTCAAAAGCTTCAATGTGGGCATAGTAAAAGGGCCGGATGTAGATGGGCAGACCGATGGCCGCCGTCAGCAGAAAGAAAAATACGCATAGGGCGCAGAGAATGGACAGCAGTTTCGTTTTCATGGGACCTCCCGGATGACTGATTTTTTCCAATCATACCACACGGAACCAAAAATGTAAATTCCACTTTTTTCTTGTAAAATCCGTCAGAGGTTGGTATACTGGTCCTACCAAGAGAAACGAGGAAACTGTCATGAACGAACGACTGCTTCTGGAGTCCGCCACCACCCTGGGCTACCGGCTGGCCATGGCCGGCGCGGAGACCTTCCGGGTGGAGGAGACCATCATCCGGGTCCTGAAGACCTACGGCTACCAGGCCGAGGCCTTCGCCATCCCCAACTGTCTGACCGTCAGCATCATCACCGCCTCCGGCGATCCCATGACCCGGATGCGGCGCATCGGCCCCCACGGCAACGATCTCGATGCCGTGGAGCAATACTCCAACCTCAGCCGCGCCATCTGCAACCGCCGCCCGGACCCGGAGGAGCTCCCTGCCTGGCTGGACCATGTGGAAAAGCTCCGCCGGAACTATACCCTGCCCGTCCAGATCGTGGGCTTCTTCCTGTCGGCCTTCGGCTTCTGCTTCACCTTCGGCGGAACCTTTGCCGACGCCCTGGGCGCGGGCATCAGCGGCTTGATCATCCTGGCTGTGGACCGCTTCATGGACCGGCTCAGCTCCACCCAGTTTTTCCGCACCATCATCGCCGCCTTCTGCATGGCCTTCTTCACCTACTTCATCCACTCCCTGGGGCTGGTGCAGAATGCCGACGCCACCATCATCGGCACCCTGATGATCCTGGTGCCGGGACTGCTCTTCACCAACGCCATGCGCGACGTCATGTACGGCGACATCAATTCCGGCCTGAACCGCCTTGTTCTGGTGCTTCTGATCGCCGTGGCCATCGCCCTGGGCACCGCCGCCGCGCTGAAGCTCTCCACCTCCCTCTGGGGGGCACCCAGGGGCGTTGGTCTGATGGATTACGGCTTTCTCATGCTGAACATCGGCATTTTCATCGGCTGTGTGGGCTTTTCCATCTATTTCAACATCCACGGTCCCGGCATCCTGGTCTGTGCCATCGGCGGCACTCTGACCTGGGCCGTGTATCTGATCGCCCTGGAGCTGGGCGTTGGCATCATCTACGCCAACTTCCTGGGCGGCATCGTGGCTTCCGTCTACGCGGAGGTCATGGCGAGAATCCGACACTTCCCGGCCATCAGCTATCTGGTCGTGTCCCTCTTCCCCCTGCTCCCCGGCGCGGGCATCTACTACACCATGGCCTACGCGGTGGAGAACGAGATGACCCGCTTCGCCCAGAAGGGCTACCAGACCGCCGCCATCGCCGCCGCCCTGGCCCTTGGCATCGTGCTGGTGTCCACGGCGTTCCGCATTTGGAGCAATTACAAAATGGAAAAGAAGAATACGAAATAATGAAAACCCGCTCGCATGAGCGGGTTTTCATTTTATAGGTCGCTTTTCATAGCCCGGAACGAATTCAAAATACAGATCATAGCCACGCCCACATCCGCGAACACCGCCATCCACATGTTGGCGATGCCGGGGATACTGAGCAGCATCACGCCGAATTTGACGATCAACGCGAAGGCGATGTTCTGCCGGGCGATGGAGATGGTGCGTCTTGCAATCTTCAGGGCCCTGGGCAGGCCGGAGAGGTCGTCCTTCAAAAGCACCAGGTCGCTGGCCTCCACGGCGGCATCGGAGCCCACGCCGCCCATGGCCACACCCACCTGGGCAATGGAGAGCACGGGGGCATCGTTGACACCGTCGCCCACGAAAGCCACGGTCTTGCCGCTATCCAGCATGGCCTGAACTTCCGTCAGCTTGTCCTGGGGCAAGAGTCCCGCCCGGTAGTCGGTCAGGCCCAGGCTCTTTGCCGCCAGCTTCGCCGCGGCCTCCCGGTCACCGGTGAGCATACAGCTTTCCTTCACGCCCAGCCGGTGCAGGTCTGCCAGGGCCTCTTGTGCGCCCGCCTTGACGGTATCTTCCAGGACGATGGCACCGGCATACGCGCCGTCCACGGCGGCGTAGACCATGGTGGAGCCCTCCACCATGGGAACGGTCAAGCCCAGTGCCTCCATGAGCCGCAGGTTGCCCGCGTGGACCTCATACCCCCGGACCCGGGCGCAGATGCCCTGACCGGGAATCTCCCGGATGTCGCTGGCCTCCGGCGCATTCCCGGCGGCCTTGACGATAGCACGGGCGATGGGGTGATGGCTGGCCTTTTCCGCCGCCGCCACCAGCTCCAGGAGGTCATTTCGGTCGGATTCCACCCGCACTACCCGGAAATCGCCGGTGGTCAGGGTGCCGGTCTTGTCGAACACGAAGGTATCCACCTTCGCCAGATTTTCCAGGGCGATGCCGCCCTTGGCGATCATGCCCGCCTTGCTCACCGCGCCCATGCCGGAGAAATAGGCCAGGGGCACGGAGATGACCAGGGCGCAGGGACAGCTGACCACCAGGAAATTCAGTGCCCGGTGGACCCAGGTGGCAAAGTCAAAGCCCGTAAAGAGCGGCGGCAGGAAGGCCAGAGCCAGGGCCGTATAGACCACGCATGGGGTATAGACCTGTGCAAATCTCGTGATGAGACTCTCAGTCTTGGACCGGCCCTCGCTGGCGGAGTCCATGAGGTCCAGGATCCGCGCCACGGTGGAGGATGCAAATTCACTCTCCGCCCGGATGGTCAGCACGCCGGACAGATTGATACAGCCCGACAGGACCTGATCCCCTGCCGCCACATCGGCGGGAATACTTTCACCGGTGATTTTGGAGGTGTCCACGGAGGCACTGCCCTCGACGATGATACCGTCCACGGGGATGCGCTCGCCGGGGTTCACCCGGATCAGGTCACCCACCTGAACATCTTCCGGGTCGGATTCCTCCCACTCCCCGTCGACGAGAATGTAGGCCACATCGGGCCGCAGGTCCATCAGCGCGGCAACGCTCTTTCTCGACCGCTCCACGGCAATGGACTCAAAGAGCTCGCCCACCTGGAAGAACAGCATGACCGCCGCCGCTTCCACGAATTCCCCCAGGAAGATGGCGCAGACGGATGCCACGGTCATGAGAAAATCCTCGTCAAAGGGCTTCTTCGCCCTGATCTTCTCAAAGGCATCCCGCAGAACCTCATGGCCTGCGGTGAGCCAGGCGGCAACCATGAATATTTCGCCCGCATAGGGGACGAGCTGCTTCAATATCAGGCCCAGCAGAAACAGACCGCCGCCGATGGCAATCCGCCGGGCCATTTTCTTTTGCTTCTTGTTCATCGGACGATGGTGCAGTCCTTCTCGTAGCCCTTCATCACCTTCTGGGCCCGGTCCAGCACGTCATTCAGGTCAGCGGAATCGTCCACGGTGATGGACATGCGGCTGGTCATGAAGGTGATGGTGCACTTCTTCACTTCGGGAAAAGCGGAGATATCCCGCTCCATTTTGGCTGCGCAGTTGGCGCATTCCAGATTTTCCAGTTCAAAGGTCTTTCTCATAACTCATTCCTCCAAATGTTCCTTTGCCATCCCCAGGATGGTCTTCACATGGTCATCTGCCAGGGAATAGCAGATCTGTCTTCCGTTCCGGCGGCTGCGGACCAGCCGCGCCTGTTTCAGGAGCCGAAGCTGATGACTCACCGCCGACTGGCTGGAGCCGGTGGCATCGGTGATCTCCTGCACGCATTTTTCTCCCGCGAAAAGCACGGACAAAATCTTGATCCGGGTGGAATCGCCGAACATTTTGAACAGCTCTGCCATTTCGATCAGCTCGTCCTCGTCCAGCAGGATCTCCTCCCCATCCAAATACAGCTCTTCTTCCATCTCACAGCTCCTTTCAGATATTGATATATGAGCTAGTGTTCATATTTTCATTATACACATTCGGCCCCGTTTGTCAATACGAAAAAACGTCATTGCGAGGGCGAAGCCCGTGGCAATCCCGTGGAAGCTCTGAAACCTTACGGGATTGCCACGTCGGGCTGCGCCCTCCTCGCAATGACGTGATAAATTATAGTTGTCTGAAAATTTCTCCCAGGCTATCATGGAACACCAGATCCGCCTGCCGGTCATAGGGGGTTTCGTCCCGGTTGATGAGGACCAGCCGGTTGCCCCGGTAGTAGCGGATCAGCCCCGCCGCCGGGTAGACCGTCAGGCTGGTGCCGCCCACGATCAGCAGGTCGGCGTTGTAGATGGCATCGATGGCCTTCTCAATGGTATCGCCGTTCAGGCCCTCCTCGTAGAGGACCACATCGGGCTTGACGGTGCCGCCGCAGGCGCACTTGGGCACGCCATCGCAGTTCTTGACAAATTCCGCACTGTGGAATTTTCCGCAGCGCATGCAGTAATTGCGCAGGACCGAGCCGTGGAGCTCGTAGACAGTCTTGCTGCCCGCCTTCTGGTGGAGGCCGTCGATGTTCTGGGTAATGACGGCGGAGAGCTTCCCCTCCTCCTCCCACCGGGCCAGCACCTGATGGGTGATGTTGGGCTCAAAGCCCAGGGGCAGCATCTTCTCCCGGTAGAAGCGGAAGAAATACTCCGGGTTCCGCTCAAAGAAGCTGTGGGAGATGATCTCCTCCGGAGGAAAATCAAATTCCTGGTTGTACAGTCCGTCCACGCTCCGAAAATCCGGGATGCCCGATTCCGTACTGACACCCGCACCGCCGAAAAAGACGATATGATTGCTCTCTTCCACCCACTTGCGCAGCTTTTCGATCTTCGTCATACGACCGCCTCCTTTTTCTATATTGTATCCCTTTTAGAAGAAAAAAGCAACACCCGCCATTTGGCGGGTGTAACCATATATCATCCACGCAGAACGTAAACATGCTCCTCGGCATCCATTTCCTCCGTGCGGATAAAGCCAAACCGTTCATATAGATATTTGGCGTGGGGATTGTCGTCATGGACAGAGGTATAGACATCCCGACATCCATATTGACTGCGGATCAGCTCCACGACCAAGGGCAGAAACGCCGTACCATACCCCCTACTCTGGTGCTTTACGTCGATCATATATCTGCACAGGTATCCTCTGCACTCATCCGGCAGAAAGCCGTAAAATACAAAGCCGACTGCCGTTTCTTCATCCATCAGAATCCGGCTGTCCCAGTCTTCATCATAGATGCACTGAAGCATGGAGTAGGCATTGCTGGTGATCCACTTTTCATCCAGAGGAATGCGGCGTTCAGGGTCTGTGGTCAGAAAAACTGCATCCCGCCAATTATCCGGTGTAACCGGAACCAGCTTCAATTCCATTTTCCATGTCCTCCTCCTGCATCTCCTTCAGCAGCTTCTTATCCTGCTTGGAGCTCAGGTCCAGCTTTTCGTACATATCGGGCCGCCGGGCCTTGGTGCGGCGCAGGGACTGCTTTCTGCGCCACTGTCTCACCTTTTCGTGGTTGCCGGAGACTAAGATGGCGGGCACTTCCCTGCCGTGCCAAACTGCGGGGCGGGTGTACTGGGGATACTCCAGCAGGCCATTGTAGTGGCTCTCGTCCTCGAAGCATTCGGGGTCTGCCAGAACGCCGGGGACCATGCGGCAGACCGCATCGGTGACCGCCATGGCGGCGATCTCACCGCCGGTGAGCACAAAGTCACCCAGGGAGATCTCCTCGTCCACGCACTCGTCGATGAACCGCTGGTCGATGCCCTCGTAATGGCCGCAGACGATGATGATGTTATCCATCTTGCTCAGACGGATGGCATCGGCCTGCTTGAAGGTATGGCCGCAGGGGCTCATGTAGATGGTATGCACAGGACCGCCGGCCTCGTCGCAGATGGCCTCCCAGCAGCGGTAGAGGGGGTCTGCGGTCATCACCGCGCCCCGGCCGCCGCCGTAGGGGTAATCGTCCGTCTGGTTCTGCTTGTTGGCAGTGTAGTCCCGGATCTGGTGGGCCTCAATGCGGATAATGCCACGGTCCTGGGCACGGCCCAGGATGCTCTCGCTCATCACATCGCCCAGGGTGTCCGGGAACAGCGTCATGATATCAACCCGCATCGAACTCCATGCCCTCCAGCAGCTTGACATCCATGCGGTTGCCATCGATGTCGGTGTTCAGAATGAAGGCCTTGACCGCAGGGATCATATAGCTCTTCTCGCCCTTGACCACATACACGGAGTTGCCGGGATAGTCCAGCACCTCGGTGATGTCGCCGATCTTCACACCGTCCTCAAAGACCTCCACGCCGATGAGCTCGGCGGCGAAGATCACCTCGGGATCGATGTCCTCCCGGTACAGGAGCATGGTCTTACCACGGAGCTTCTGGGCATCTTCCACGGTGTCCACGCCCTTAAGCTTGATGAGGGCGCAGGTCTTCTGGACCCGGGCCAGCTCGATCTCGTAGTCCTTCCGGGCAATGCGGCAGCGGTCAAATTCCACCAGATCCTCCGGGCTGTCCACCCAGGGCAGGACCTTGATCTCGCCCTTCAGGCCGTGAACATTGACGATCTCGCCGCCTTCGATAAATTGGAGTCGCATAATCTTTCCTCCTCATATTTCCTCGCAGGGAACGCCGTCTCCTGCGCAATTAAATCTGAAACCCAATACGCCGAGCGGATCATAGCGACCAGTCGGGCGGTTTTACTCGACTTCCGCTTCGTACAATCCACCAGTCTCGAAGTGTCACCGGGCACTGCCCGGAAAATAGGAAATGCGTGACGAAAGCTCGCCACGCATACCCGTTAATCGACAATTTCGACCGTGACCTTCACGCCGTCGCGCTGGGCGACAGTCTTGATGATGGTACGGATTTCTTTGGCGATGCGGCCCTGACGGCCGATAACCTTGCCCATATCCTCAGGGGCGACCCGGAGCTCCAGCACCAGGCCATCCTCTTCGGTCATTTCGTTCACAGAAACCGCGTCGGGATTATCAACCAAATTCTTTGCCATATACAGCAAGAGGTCTTTCATTGGGATTCTCCTTCTGGGTTATCTTACAGAACGCCAGCCTTCTTCAGCAGGCCGCGAACGGTGTCGGTGGGCTGAGCGCCGTTCTTGATCCAGTTCTGGGCCTTCTCCACGTCGATGGAAACGACAGCGGGGTTGGTCAGGGGGTTGTAGGTGCCGATCTCCTCGATGCAACGACCGTCGCGGGGGGAGCGAGCGTCAGCGACAACAACACGATAGAAAGGAGCCTTCTTGGCACCCATTCTTCTCAGTCTGATCTTAACCATGGTATTTTCACCTCCATAAATAATAGATAGAAATCAAATTCATATATCGCAAAGCAAATTGCTGTTACGAACCGTCACATACCCGGCAGACCGGGGAATCCGCCGCCGAAGCCCTTCATGCGCTTCATCTTCCGGGCCATGCCGGGGGAAGAGAACTGGCGGATCATCTTGCGCATCTGCTCAAAGGCCTTCAGGAGCTTGTTGACCTCCTCGACCCTCACGCCGGCACCGGCGGCGATGCGCTTCTTGCGGGATGCACCGATGATCTCGGGATTCTCCCGCTCCTTCGGCGTCATGGACAGGATGATGGCCTCCTGATGGGCCATGGCCTTCTCGTCAAACTTGACACCCTTGAGGCTCGCGCCGCCGGGCATCTGGGCCAGGATATCCTCCATGGAGCCCATGGATTTCATCTGGACCATCTGATCGTAGAAGTCCTGCAGGGTGAACTTGTTGGACTTCAGCTTCTCCTCCATCTCGGCGGCCTTCTTGGCATCGAATGCCTTTTCAGCCTTCTCGATCAGGGAGAGGATGTCGCCCATGCCGAGGATGCGGCTTGCCATCCGGTCGGGATGGAACTGCTCGATGTCCTCCAGCTTTTCGCCCATACCGGCGAACTTGATGGGCTTGCCGGTGATGGCCTTGACAGACAGGGCCGCGCCGCCTCGGGCATCGCCGTCGAGCTTAGAGAGCATGACGGAGTCGATGTCCAGCCACTCGTTGAAGCTCTGGGCCGCATTGACGGCATCCTGACCGGTCATGGCGTCCACAACCAGCATGATCTCGTCGGGCTTGACGGTCTGCTTGATGTTCAGGAGCTCATTCATCAGAGCTTCGTCCACATGCAGACGGCCGGCGGTGTCCAGGAAGACCATGTCGTGGCCGCGCTGGCGTGCGTGGAGCACAGCCTCCTTGGCGGTCTGAACGGGGTCCTGGGTGCCCTTCTCGAAGACGGGGATGCCCAGCTTCTCGCCGCAGACCTTCAGCTGCTGAATGGCAGCGGGACGATAGATATCGCAGGCGACCAGCAGGGGGTTCTTGCCCTGACGCTTCATCAGACCCGCCAGCTTAGAGCCGTTGGTGGTCTTACCTGCGCCCTGGAGGCCGACCAGCATCACAACGGTGGGACCGTTGGGATTGGTGGTAATGTGCTTTGCGTCGGAGCCCATCAGCTTGGTGAGCTCCTCGTTGACGATCTTGACGATCATCTGGGACGGAGTCAGAGACTCCAATACCTCGGTGTCCACGCACCGGGCAGTGACGGACTTGATAAAGTCCTTAACGACCTTGTAGCTGACATCCGCCTCCAGCAGTGCCATACGGATCTCGCGCATGGCCTCCTTGACGTCGGACTCCTTGATGCGGCCCTTGCCGCGCAGCTTTTTGAAGGTCGAGTTGATCTTTTCCGTTAAGCCTTCAAATGCCATAGTTACTCCTCCAGTCCCTGGGCGGCGGCGATGATCTCGCCCGCCAGTCGGGACACAGCGGTGTCGGAATGGTTCCGGAGCTGCCGGGCGGCAGTCAGGATCGTCTCCGCCGCAGCGCGGCAGGCCTGATCCCGGCGGACACAGCCGGTCTTTTGCTCCATGTTGCGAAGCAGCGCTTCGGTGCGGCTCAGGTTATCGTGGACGCCCTGGCGGCTGATCCCCAGCTCCTCGCCGATCTCTCCCAGGGACAGATCCTGGTAGTATCGCAGCTCGAAGCATTCCCGCTGACGATCGGTCAGCAGATTGCCGTAGTAATCATACAGCAGAATCAGTTCCAAACCATCCATTCCAAACCTCCGTCAAGTATCACTCCTTGATACCTGGGGCATTATAGCACGCCCATAGCGGCTTGTCAAGTGTTTTTCCGTTACACCGTAAAATTATTTTCTCAGTTTTTGTGCAGGATCACTGCGCCGGGCCATAACGCCCCGGATGGCCACCACGCCGTGGTACAGACCAACAGCCGCAATGCCCACAATGGACACCACCGCCTGATTTGCCATCCGCTGGGGATCCAGCTCACCCAGATTGGCTCTGAGGACCGTGGTGCTGATGAAGAACAGCGCGATCAGGGTGGGCAGATATCTCATGAGCTTGTTCTTGAAGCAAATGCAGCAGACGAGCTGTGTAAAAAAGACGATGCCCGCATACATCCAGACCATGTTTTTCCCTCCTTATGTAATATGGTACCATCTCGACCGCTCCCCCACGATCACGAAGCCCATCCGCTCATAGAGCCGGATGGCCCGCGTGTTGGTGGAGGCCACCTCCAGCATCGCCCGGTCGCCGTCGACGAGGGACAGAAGGGCCCTTAAAACCCGTTCTCCCGCGCCAGGGACCACCGTAGCGATGCAGAGGATCTCGCTGCCGCTGACCCAGCCGATGCCGAGCAGCTCCCCGTCCGCGTGGACAAAGACCGCTCCGGCGGAGGCCAGGATCTTTTTTTCATCAAAGGCCGTCATGGTGGCGGCATTGTCCACCGGGGCCATTTTTTCGTTGTAGATCTCCCGCCAGCGGCGGACGGTCTGCTCCGTCACCGGGAAGACCATGGCGGGGGGCTCCCGGCGGGAAACCGGTCCGGCCATGGTGAGCACCGCACAGTGGAGCGGGTAGCTTTCCAGCTCCGCATGGCCCTGGGCCAGGATCCGCTCCGCGCCGCACATGCGGCAAAAGCTGACACATTCCTTCAGATGCGCGGAAAGTCCGCCGGGCTGGACGCTCTGGACCCGGATGTAGGCGACCTGCTTGTAGGGGACCTCCTTGAGCAGGAGGCTGGACACGCCGGTGTCCGTGTCGAACATTGGGATATCCTTCAAACCAAATCACCTCATGATATAGTATAACACAACATTCTCCCGGTTGCAACGGGAGAAAAATTATGATATGATGAATTCCATCAAAAATCGAGGTGAGATCCATGAAATGTCCCATCTGCTCTGCCCACCTGCCCCTGGGCTCCGACCGCTGCCCGGACTGCGGCTACCGTCCCCGGACCGCCCAGGCCGCGCCACAGCAGCATACTTCTTATTATACGCCCCCCAACCCCACCAAAAAGTCGAAAGGTTGCTTTTGCTGCGGCCTGCTTGTGGCGATCCCCGCTGTCATTCTGATCGCAGCTCTGATTTTCGGAGCAGCAAGCTTTGTTATGGAGGAGATCGAGGTCCAGATCGGCGGCTTTGATTCCTTCGAGGACTTCCCCTTCCTGGAGGAGGAGCCCGTTCCGGCTCCCGATGCGGCGGACGAGGGCTGCTTCGCCATCCGGGACGGCATCCTGACCTTCATCCCCGACGAATGGGACGGCGGCCATGTCCTTCGTGTTCCCGAGACCGTGGCCGATGAGACCGTCACACAGATTGGCCCCGGCTGCTTCCGGGACTGCGCGGAGCTGACCACCATCCTCCTGCCCGACACCGTCACCGTCATCGGCAAGGAAGCCTTCGCCGGATGTACCGGGCTGCGGGGCCTGTACCTGCCCGACGGCACCGAGACCATCGGCCCCGATGCCTTCGCCGGATGCATCGCAATGGAGTCCATTTACGTCCCCGGCTCCATTTTAGAGGTGTCCGAGGGAGCCTTTGAAGACTGCGTATCGCTGCTCTACCTCTTCTACGAGGGCGACTTTGAAAGCTGGAACGCCGTCTGCGACGACTTCATCAATCCCTTCACCACTGCCATCTGTCTGGACGGAAATTACTACCAGGGCGCGGGCGGCTAAGATTCTCCCACCGGCACAAACCGGGCGGCACCCAGTTTTCCCCATTTGGGAAAACTGTACAATTTAAGTCCCAAAGTTTTCCAGTTTGTTCCAGTTTTCATTGGGCTCCATCCCTAATATTTTGACTTTCTTAAAAATTTTCCTTGCATTTTGGTGGAAATCGTGTATAATACTACCTGTTATCTCACTGTAAAGGAGGTTTGTTCTGTGAAGAAGATCATCTGCAAGAAGGAGTACGACACCGAGACCGCTACCCTGATCAAGAAGACCACCCATGGCTACTTCGGCGATCCTGCTGGCTACGAGGAGTCCCTGTACCAGACTCCCGGCGGACTGTACTTCCTGTACTTCTGCGGCGGTGAGGCATCCGGCCATGCCGGTGAGGACATCGAGCGACTGGCCAAGACCAAGGTCAAGGACTGGATGAACGCCCACGAGTAATCTCAGTACATCCCAAGGGGACCGCACGGCGGTCCCCTTTTTCATTCCGATTTTAAGGAGCCTGACATGAAAAAGTTCCTGATCATATTGCTGCTCTGCCTGACCCTGGGCGGCTGCGCACCGGCGGAGCAGGCATACATCGCCGCCACCACCCTGCCCGTGTGGCAATTCACCTGCCGCCTGACCGAGGGCACGGACCTGACCGTGACCCGGCTGGTCACCGAGGAGGTCTCCTGCCTCCATGACTACACCCTGACCGTGCGCCAGATGAAGGCCATTGAGGAGGCTGACGTGGTCATCCTCTCCGGCGCAGGCCTGGAGGAATTCCTGGACGATGCTCTGGCAACTGCGGGCAAGGTCATCGACTCCTCCGCCGGGATCGAGCTGCTGACCGGCGAGCACCACCATCACCACGAGGGCGAGGAGGAGGAAGAAACCCACGAGGGCCACCACCACGAGACTGATCCCCACATCTGGCTCTCCCCCGCCCATGCAGCCGAGCAGGTCCGGAATATCTGCGCCGGTCTTTCCGCCCAATATCCCGAATATGCGGCTGTTTTTGAAGAAAACCTCGCCGCATTGCTCCATGACCTGCAAAAGCTGGAGGAATACGGCAAGCTTGAGCTCGCGGAGCTTTCCAGCCGAGAGATCCTCACCTTCCACGACGGTTTTGCCTATCTGGCCCACGCCTTCGACATTGAGATCGTGGAGGCCATCGAGGAGGAATCCGGCGCGGAGGCCAGCGCGAAGGAGCTCATCCACCTGATCGAGGAGGTCCGGCACCACGACATCCGGGCCATCTTTGTCGAAACCAACGGCTCCTGCTCTGCGGCCTCCATCATCGCCGCCGAGACCGGCGCACACTTAAGCACCCTATCCATGGTCATGTCCGGCGATGACTATTTCGCCGCCATGTACGCCAACATCGACGCCCTGAAGGAGGCACTGAAATGATCAATCTGTTCCACAGCGGCGGCTGTCACGACTCCTGCTGTCTGAAGGTGCAAAACGTCACCGTCCGCATCGGCGGCGACAAAATCCTGCGAAATGTGAACCTCCACGTCCACTGCGGCCAGATGGTGGCCCTGATCGGCCCCAACGGCGCGGGTAAGTCCACCCTGCTGAAAACCCTCCTGGGCGAGCGGGAGTTCGACGGCAACATCATCTTCTCCGCCCCCGGCACCCGCCGGGCCAAGGCGCGCATCGGCTATGTGCCCCAGTCCCCGAATTTTGACCCCGGCGATCCCGTCTCCGTGGCGGACCTGTTCACCTGCTGCCTGAGCCGCCGTCCCGCCTTTCTGGGCGCGGGCAAGTCGGACCGGGAGATGATCCTGGAGTGCCTGGACCGGGTCCACGGCGAGGATCTCATCGACAAGCGGGTGGGCACCCTCTCCGGCGGCGAGCTCCAGCGGGTGCTGCTGGCCCTGGCTCTGGAGCCCATGCCCAACATCCTCATTCTGGACGAGCCCCTCTCCGGCGTGGACATTGAGGGCCAGACGGGCCTCATGGACATGCTCGACGAGATCCGCCGGGAGTACGACCTTTCCATCCTCATGACCACCCACGATTTTTCCATGCTGGACCGCTATGCCGACCGGGTGGTGCTGATCGATCACGAGGTCAAGTGCCAGGGCACCCCCGGCGAGGTCCTGGCTTCCCCGGAGTTCCGGGCGGCATTCCACATGAAGGAGGCAGGAAAATGAATCTTTGGCACGCATTTTGGGACGCGCTCCCCTTTGAGATGCTCCACTGGGCCTTCATGCAGAACGCCCTGCTGGCTCTGCTGCTGCTCGCTCCCCTGTTCGGTCTGCTGTCCACCATGATCGTCACGGGCCGCATGAGCTTCTTCTCCGATGCTCTGGGCCACTCGGCCTTCACGGGCATCGCCATCGGCTGCATCTGCGGTCTGTCCCCCACGGGCTTTGCGGTTGCCTTCAGCGTGGCCTTTGCCCTGCTGTTCTCCTACGTCCGCAGCCGCAGCAATCAGGCGGCGGACACCCTCATCGGCGTGTTTTCCAGCACCGCCGTGGCTCTGGGCATTTTCATCGCCACCCTGGGCGGCGGCAGCTTCACCAAGTACAACAAGTACCTGATCGGTGATGTGCTCTCCGTCTCCCCCACCGAGATCGGCGTGCTGGCCATGGTTCTGGCGGCTGTGGCGGTGTTCTGGGTCATCTTCGGCAACCGGCTGATCCTGGTGTCCATCCACCCCCAGCTGGCCGCCTCCCGGGGCCTGAAGGTCAAGACCACCCAGACCCTCTTCACCGTCTGCATCGCCGTGGTGGTGACCCTGGCCATCAACTGGGTGGGTCTGCTGATGCTGAACTCCCTGCTGGTGCTCCCCGCGGCCTCCGCCCGGAATGTGTCGAAGAACCTAAAGCAGTACCACGGCTTTTCCGTGCTCTTCGCCCTGACAGCCTCCCTGCTGGGCCTGGTGATCTCCTACCACCTGGGAGCCTCCACGGGCGCGGCCATCAGCCTTTGCCTAGCGATGATCTTCACCATCTCTTTCCTTTTCCGCAGGAAAGTTGGCTGAAACAGCGGATGCAACCAATAGTTGACATCATTTCAAGTCAATTTATTCCGAAATCAAAGCGTCCCGCCGGGACGCTTTTTTCGTTGCAAAATCGCTTGCGCTGTCATATAATGTAAGAAAAGGAGGGCTTGCCATGACCAAAAAGCTTTTTGTCAGTGCCATCACAAAATTCACCGCCGGTGTCATTCTTCTGGCGTTGCTGCTGTTTCTGCCTGCGGGGACCATCCATTATCCCGGCGGCTGGCTGCTCATGGGCATTTTGTTTATCCCCATGTTCCTGGCGGGGCTGGTGATGATGGCGAAGAATCCGAACCTCCTGCGCAGTCGTCTGAACGCCAAGGAAAAGGAGCGGGAGCAGGATCTGGTCATCAAGCTCAGCGGCCTGATGTTCCTGGTGGGCTTTATCCTGGCGGGTCTTGATTTCCGCTTTGGCTGGTCCAATCTCCCCATGACCGTCAACTATGTGGGTGCCGGTCTGTTCCTGACGGCCTACGTCCTCTACGCCGAGGTCCTGCGGGAGAACACCTGGCTGTCGCGGACCATCGAGGTCCAGGAGGGCCAGACCGTGGTCTCTACGGGCCTGTACAGCATCGTGCGGCATCCGATGTATTTCGCCACCGTCATTTTGTTCCTGTCCATGCCCCTGGTGCTGGGCTCCATCCCCGCTTTCCTGGTCTTTTTGTGCTACCCCGCTATCATCGCCAGGCGCATCCGGAACGAGGAGCAGGTGCTGTCGAGGGACCTTCCCGGCTACCGGGAATACTGCGGGCGCGTTCGATGGCGTTTAATTCCCTTTATCTGGTAAAAAAACCCGGTCTGCTGAATTTGCAGGCCGGGATTATTGCATTTTGTCAGTAAGCGTAAAACCCACCCCCGACTCGCAGACAATCTCATAACATGAAACAATACCTCCGTGCATAACCCTTTGTCAAAGTCATTGTATCACACTTCATGTGGGCGCGTGTAAGTGGGAAAACTTCAGACGGTCAGTAATGCCGGTTCCGATAGGTATATTCCAGTTTCTGCCCGCTTTGCTGTGTTTGGCGTTCCAATTCCGGGTAGAAGTGTTCAAAGGCTTCTGTAAACAAACGCACATTTTTATCCGGAAGCCAAAGGCAGACCGTGGAGAAAGGATGCCGCAGTTTGTGAAAAATTCTGATGTCTAACTCCGGCCAAAACCGGGTCCCCCCTTTGAGCGTGACATATATGATTTGTCCATGAACCGGTCCCCAATGATATCTGGTTCTCGGATCACGCCAGGTGTGCACATAGATCGCATGCTTCACCTTTTCCCAGGGGATCGTACGAACTGGCAGACACAAAAAGCATACTTGAATTCCCCTTTCGGAAATGGAATGGTTGACCAGTGATACGAGCAGGCCAACGGAAAAAATCGGCCATTCTATCCATAGAATATATTTGTATAATGAATCCTGGAAATAATCACTGTGCAATAAGAATGCAGCAGACCATAGCAGAACCGTAAAAAGAACAACAAGCTTGATGCGTATTACTGTTTTCATATCCGGAACCCCCATCAGATGCAGCAACGACATGGGCCACGGTGGTATATCGATAAATTAACGGTTGGAATACTTTTCCTGATATTTAATGATTCCAAAATATACACAAAAAGGAATCGTATACAGATTGCAAAAGGCAAAAATCGGAGAACCTGCCGGAAGCAACGAAAGCACTACATTTAATAAAGCAAAACCTACGGCAAAAGATCCAACATAATACACAAACATCATCCACCACGCACGTGATCCAATTTTTACCCTCGGCAGATGAAAGGGAAATGTCAAAATATTGATACAATTGACCAACGGAATCCACATAATCTTTTTCTGAATATGAAGAGATATCATGATAAACGCTCCTATGTTTTATTTTTGATACGAAAAACCAAAACCTATGCCGGCGTAGTAGCAGCTGCAACTTTGATCAAAGCCATTCTATCACACTTCAACATCCTCGGCACCAGGCAGACCGAATCCAACGCAAAAATCCGGGCAGTTCATTTTTAATCGTTTTCGTTTTGCTTACAGGTCTTTTCTTTTCGATGCTTCCATACCCATGAATACACATCAAAGAGAGCGATAAACATCAAACCGTAAACAGCCCAATAATCATACCAGTCACCAGTGCCACGCAGTATACTTACCAGACAGCCGACAAATAAGATAAAATCCAGGACATAATGAATGATCGCTTTTTTCATCATGAAATCTCCTCTTTAAGAAACGCTCCAGTCCCTATGATCAACGAAGCAGCAGAACCCGGTTCCTTGTCGCAGCAGTCGCTGCAACTTTGATCAAAGCTATGATATCAATTTTCAGATACCCCGTCAACAAAAGAATCCGATCCAGCGCAAAAAATCCGAGCAGTTTTACCTGCCCGGATCTGCGATTTTATGGAATTACTTCTTTCCCCAGCGGTTATGGACCTTCTTCAGCTCCTGGGGGATCTCAATGTGCTGGGGGCAGGCGGCGACGCAGGCTCCGCACTCGATGCAGCCACTTTGGTTCCGCTCCTCCAGGGCCCGGTACTCGTTCATGGACCGGACACCGTCACCGTCCAGCTGGGCCCGGTTGTACATGGCGAAGATGTCGGGGATGGCGATATCATTGGGGCAGACGGTGCAGTAGCCACAGCCGGTGCAGTTGATGGAAAGATATCCGCGCATCTTATCGCCGGCGGCGATGGTCTGGGCGTACGCCTCCCCGCTGAGCATCCCGGCGGTGGCGCGGGCGGCGTAGGACATGTTCTGCTCCACCTGCTCGGTGTTGGACATGCCGGACAGGACCACATTGATCTCCTTGTGGTGCCACAGGAAGTCCAGTGCGCTCTCCACAGGTCCCTTGGGCAGCAGCTCGGCCACATCCGCGGGCACATTGGCCAGTGCACCGCCCCGCAGGGGCTCCATGATGACCACGCCCAGGCCCTTCTCGTGGGCCAGACGCATGCCCTCCAGGCCCGCCTGATAGTTCACATCCAGGTAGTTGAGCTGGATCTGGCAGAACTCCCAGCCGTCATAAGCGTTCAGGATGCGCTTGAAGGACTCCAGATTGTCGTGGAAGCTGAAACCGATGTGGCGGATCTTGCCCTCTGCCTTGGCGCGCTCCATCTTCTCGATGACCTTGAACTTCTCCACATACTCCCAGCGGTCATCGCTGAGGGCGTGCATCAGGTACAGGTCGATGTGGTCGGTCTGCAGTCGCTCCAGTTCTTCGCTGAGGATGCGGTCGAAGTCCTCCTCGCACTTCATCATGCTGACGGGCAGCTTGGTGGCGAGAACGACTTTGTCACGGTAGCCGTCAGCCAGACACAGGCCCGTCACCCGCTCGCTGTCGGGATAGACGTATGCGGTGTCCACATAGCTAAGACCGTTGTCGATGGCATCGCGGAGCGTCTTGATGGTCCATTCCTCGTCAATGGAGCCATCCTCCCGCTTCTGCAGACGCATCATGCCAAAGCCCAGGATGGAGGGGTTCAGGCCGGTATTGCCGAATTTCCGATTTTCCATAGTTAAATCACCTCTTCGCTATGATAACAGATTGTACGCAATTCGTAAAGATGGGAAATTTGCAAATCTTCCCATTCTGTGCTACAATGGCGAAAACAAGGAGGGATTGACCATGATCCTGCTCATCGCCGGGACCTCCCACACCGGCAAGACCGTTCTGGCCCAAAGGCTTCTGGAGCGGTACCACTACCCTACCCTCTCCATCGACCACCTGAAAATGGGCCTGATCCGCAGCGGTCAGACCACCCTGACCCCCATGGACTCCGATGAAGCCCTGACGGGCTACCTCTGGCCCATCCTCCGGGAGATGATCAAGACCGCCATCGAAAACGGTCAGAACCTCATCATCGAGGGCTGCTATATCCCCCATGACTGGGCGAAGGATTTTGGGCCTGAATATCTGCCCCATATCCGCTGCCGGTACCTCATCATGACGGAGCACTACATCCGCACCCACTGGGCCCATATCCATGCCCACGCCAACGACATCGAGCGGCGGATGGAGGATGACCTGTCCATGGAGGAGCTCATCGCGGACAACCGCAAGAATCTGGAGCTGTGCAAAAAATACGGCTGTCCCTACCTTCTGGCGGATGACCGGTATGATTTCTCTGTGGACGCATTTATGGCATAAAAAGCGCGTCATTGCGAGGGCGAAGCCCGCACCCCAGGGTGGCCTCTCTTGCCCCTCCGGGGCAATTCACCTTCTGGCAATCCCGTAACTTTTTGAACCAGATTTCGTGGTTTTCACTTCTATATTACGGGATTCCCACGCCAGTGTGCGCACTGGCTCGGAATGACGTGGATTTTCGACATAAGCAAAAAACCGGCGCAATGCGCCGGTTTTGCTGTTATTTCAGGTCCCGCTTGATGTCATCGATGAGCTTCATGGCCTGATCGATGGTAGCGATGGAGCAGATCTCCTTTTTATAGTAGGCCGCGTGGCTCACGCCCCGCAGGTACCAGGCCAGGTGCTTCCGCGCTTCCAGGCAGGCGATGTGCTCGCCCTTGTCCTCCAGGGCAAGCCAAACCTGCTTGCGGCCCAGCTCCATGCGCTCGTTGAGAGAAGGTCTGGGGGAAATTTCCTCGCCCCGGAGGGCCTGCTGGATCTCCGTGAAGAGCCAGGGATCGCCAAAGGTGGCCCGACCCACCATCAGGTAGTCCGCCCCCGTCCGGCGCAGGCACTCCACAGCCTTCGCACCCGAAACGATATCGCCGTTGGCGATCAGGGGGATATTCAGCTCCCGCTTGACCTTGCCGATGGTGTCCCAGTCGGCAACGCCCGTGTAGAGCATGCTCCGGGTCCGTCCGTGGACGGTGATGGCGGCAGCACCGTTGTCCTCCATCCGCTTGGCAAAGTCCAGCACATTGATGCTGCCCTTGTCCCAGCCCAGGCGGCACTTGACCGTCACGGGGACGGAGAGCTTGTCACTGACCGCCTTGACAATGTCCCCGGCCAGCTCAGGGGTTTTCATCAGGCCGCAGCCGTCGCCGTTGTTTGCAATTTTCGGCATGGGACAGCCCATGTTGATGTCGATGAAATCACAGCCGGAAATTTCTGCGGCCATGACCGCAGCCTCCGCCATGATGGCGGGGTCGTTGCCGAAGATCTGAGCACCGCAGACGGAGCCGTCGTTCTTTTTCAGCAGTCCCCTGCTCTTCTTGTCCTGGTACACCAGGGCCCGGGAGGAGACCATCTCCGTCACCGTCATATCCGCGCCAAGATCGGCACACACCGTCCGGAACGCCAGATCCGTCACGCCCGCCATGGGCGCAAGAGCCAGCATACCGGGCACTTCCAAATTACCAATTCGCATATTCTCGCCTCCAGTAAGGGTTATATTACCACAAACCTGGGGGGGATGTCAAATTGACAATTGAAAATTGAAAGTTGAAAATGAGCGCGAATTTTCAATTTTCAACTTTTCATTTTCAATTCCTACAGCACCATCGTTAGAACCCAAAGCAGACCCGTTGCTCCTGCCCCTGCCGCAGCCCACAGAGGGCCGCTGAGGGCCGCTTTTCGCCGCCCCCTTCCCGGTACCTCCAGACAGCCCTTCGCCTCTCTGAGCAGAGCCTCGTCGCTGACCGGTCCCGCTCCCTCCCGGAGCAGGAATATGGCCTGATCAAACAATTTCTCCTCCGTGGCATGGACCACGATCACCTGACGGGATGTTCCCTTTACCATAATAAAACCGCCTCCTTTTGATGGGAGTTTATCCCAAAGAAGGCGGTTTTATACAGTTGAAAGTTAAAAGGGGAAAGTGGAAAGTTTTTTCATTTCATACCCTTTCCACTTTCAACTTTCCACTTATTACTCGTCCTTGGGCCTCTTGTACCGTCCCTGGGGCTCCCATTCGGGCAGGGGGAGTCTCTGCATGGCTCCGAAAATGCGGTCCTTGAAGTCCGGGTAGCGGCCCTGGAGCTCGAAGACCAGATTCTTGATCTCCTCCCGCTTGGTGTGCTTGTCTGCAGGACAGCGGTTCTCAATGACCGGCAGCTCCATGCGCCTGCAGAAGTTATCGGCGGAACGCTCGGTGATGTAGAGCATGGGCCGGATCTGGATGACCCCCATCCGGTCCAGGTTTGTCACCGGCTGGAAGCAGGAGATGCGGCCCTCGTACAGCAGGCTCATGACAAAGGTCTCCACCGCGTCATCATAGTGATGGCCCAGGGCCAGCTTGTTCAGCCCCCGGTCCTTCAAGGCCTGGTTCAGGGCACCCCGGCGCATCTTCGCGCACATGGAGCAGGGATTCTTCTCCTTGCGGTAGTCAAAGATGATGGGGCCGATCTCCGTTTTAACGATGGTATAGGGCACATCCAGCTCCGCACAGAGCTTCTCGATGCCGGAAAAATCCATCCCTAAGCCCATGTCGATGGTAATGGCCTCGATCTCGAATTTTTTGTTGTGATACCGCCGCAGCTCCGCCATTAATTTCAGCAGCACCAGCGAATCCTTGCCGCCGGAGACACCCACGGCGATTTTATCACCATCAGCGATCATATCATAATCCTCCACACAACGGCGGAGCAGTCCCATCATTTTCTGCATGGTTCGTTTTTCTCCTTTTTGATTCAAAAATCGGATTTTAGAAAACGGGAGCAAACAAGAGCATTTTGGAGCTTTTGCGAGTTTAGATATCATCCCGTAAAAATACTTGAAAAAGTAGTTGACATTTGAATTTTGTTATGGTATAAAAATCAAGCGTTCTGAAGACATTGTACTCGGAACACCTGAATTTGTCAAAATATTTTATCTTTATAGATGGAGGAAAACACCATGACTTCTACCCTGGCTAAGAAGGAAACTGTGGCCCGTAAGTGGTATGTCATCGATGCTGCCGGCAAGCCCCTGGGCCGTACCGCTGTCATCGCTGCCAACCTGCTGCGCGGCAAGCACAAGGTCGACTTCACCCCCAACGTTGATTGCGGCGACTACGTGATCATCATCAACACCGACAAGGCTGTTCTGACCGGCAACAAGGCCGAGCAGAAGAAGTACTACCGCGTCTCCGGCTGGATCGGCGGCCTGAAGGAGACCAAGGCCCGCATCATGATGGAGACCCGCTCCGACTACGCTATGCAGGTCGCTGTTAAGGGCATGCTGCCCAAGAACACCCTGGGCCGTAACTGCATGGGCCGTCTGCACCTGTACAAGGGTGGCGAGCACATCCACGCTGCTCAGAAGCCCGAAGCTTGGACTCAGGACTAATCGGAGGTAACGAACTATGTACGAGAGCAAGAGAAAGTATTACTACGGCACCGGCCGCCGGAAGTCCTCCGTCGCCCGTGTCCGCGTTTATGAGAACGGCACTGGTGCGATCACCATCAACGGCCGCGACATCGACAACTACTTCGGTCTGGACACCCTGAAGATGGTCGTCCGTCAGCCCCTGGCCACCACTGACCTGCTGGGCAAGGTCGACGTTGTCGTCACCGTCTGCGGCGGCGGCGTTACCGGCCAGGCCGGCGCCATCCGTCACGGCATCTCCCGCGCCCTGCTGGTCGCCAATGCCGAGTACCGTCCCTCCCTGAAGGCCGCCGGCTTCCTGACCCGCGACCCCAGAATGAAGGAGAGAAAGAAGTACGGTCTGAAGGCCGCCCGTCGCGCTCCCCAGTTCTCCAAGCGCTGATTTTACTTCTTCCCGAGATTCCATCTCATACTTCACAGCCTGTATCCATGCTTTTGCCTGGATACAGGCTTTTTCTTTTTCCAAATTTGTCTCACACCTGTGAATATCCCCGGAACATTTACAAAAGGAACTGTTTGTGATAGAATTTACGCGGGTTATAATCACATACATGGAGTACATGACATGAAGAAACTGTTATTCTTTGATATCGATGGGACCCTCGCTTATCCCCAGCAGGAGCCGCCGGTCTCCGCCGTTGAGGCGATCCGGCAGGCGCGGTGCAAGGGGCACATGGCATTTATCAGCACCGGGCGCACCATTGACAGCATTCCGGAGGCGGTAAGCCGCATCGGCTTCGACGGCGGCATTTTCAGTGCAGGCGGCCAGATCGCCATCGGCGATGCGTTGCTTTACCGGTTCCATATGGAGGATTCTTTGCTGCAGGAGCTTCTGGCGCGGCTGAGGAGTATGCCGGTCTTCTATGCGCTGGAAACTGCCGACGGCAGATTTCACAGCGAAAACGCCGAGGAGGTCCTCCGTCTGGCGGACCTTTCCGGGATCAGCGAAAGTGCCATGAAGCTCACCCAGGAGATCCTCTTCGATCCGGGTATGCGTCCCATGTCTGAATATGGCGGGCAGCCTGTGTTCAAAATCGCCTATCACTGCCCAAAGGGTGCAGAACGCGCCCGGCTCTCTGCCGCGCTGGAGGGACTTGTGAAGCTGGTGGATTACGACAATCTTCTGGAACTGCCCATTTCGGTGGGTGAGATCTCGGATCCCGAGGTGAACAAGGGCAACGCCATCCGCGCTCTTTGCCGGCATCTGGGGATGACCACCGCTGACTGCATCGCCTTCGGCGACAGCATGAACGATTTGGAAATGCTCCGCACCGCCGGTGTGGGCGTGGCCATGGGCAATGCCTCTGACGCTGTCAAAGCCCTGGCCGATCTGGTCTGTGACCGCTGTGAGTGTGACGGCATCGCGAAAGCCCTGAAACAACTGGATCTGATTTAAGAAAAATGGGCGGCCCAGACGGGCCGCCCAAAGTGCGTGATGGGGATTTAGGGATTCATCTCAGCGTAGGGGGTCTTGGTGAAGGCCCAGTCCTCAACGACCGCGCCATCCATAAAGGTGATGTTCTCCAGAGCGGAGCAGCCATAGAAGGCACCCTCGCGGATGAAATCCACATTCTCCAGGTTGATGGAGGTCAGAGCCTTACAATTCTTGAAGGCATAGTTGCGGATCTCCACGATATCTGCGCCCAGCTTGACGGTGGTCAGATTGGGCAGCTCGTAGAAGGCCATCTGACCGATGTCGTGGATGCCGTCGGAGATGACCACGGTGGTGATCATATCGGCGTAATCACTCCAGGGCAGGGTCAGAACGCCGCTGACCTTCCAATAGTTCTTCAGGTTGGTCTCACCGTTTTCCAGCTTCTCACCGGAGGGAACGAAGGTCAGGGTGCCGTCCTCGGTCAGGGTCCAGGTGGTATAGCCGGACCAGCCGGTGGCGATGACAGCAGGCTCCACAGGCTCAGACTTCTCGGAGAAGTCGTACTCGTTCCAGTTCTCCAGAGCCTTGATTTCGGGATCAGCCAGCTCCTCAGGAGTCAGCAGGACATTGAATACGCCGGTCTGCATGCCGTCAGCCTGGATGTACAGCTTGGTGACACCCTCGTTGACATTCTCGCCCTCGGTCAGCTCGGCATCGTAGGGCTTGGGAGCCATGGTGGCGAACTTCAGATCAGAGCCGTTCTCATCAAACAGCTTGACCAGCAGCGTCTTACCGTTCAGGGTCAGGGTTGCAACCTTGCCGTCCTCGCTGATGGAAACATCGGCCTTGGTGTGCATCTGCCAGTAGGTGGTGCCGGGAGCCTTCAGGGTGTACTCGTCGCGGATCAGGACCTGCTCACGATCCAGATAGGCGAAGCCACGCTTGACGGCAACGGCGTTCTCCAGGTAGGCATCGGTCATGTCCAGGATGGTGTAGCCGCCGCCGGGGTTGTTGATGGACTGCTCCACCTTACCGGCGTATGCTCCGACGGTCTGGTTGGCACCGGTGGTGGGGTTGATGACCAGGGTATTATGACCCATGGCATTCTTACGGTAGTAGTTCCAGCGGGTACCGCCGGCAGCGATCTCCCAGTAGCCCACCAGATTGTAGTCTTCCTTACCGAAGTCGAAGGCCCAGCGCTCGCCGAACAGATCGAAGACGAAGGAGCCGATGTCGATATCGCCGTGGGCCGCGCCGTTCAGACCGCCCTTGAAGCCCAGGAAGGAGCCGTTGGGATCGGTGAAGTCGCTGCGCATGGTGGTGACAGCCTGGCTGGTGTAGAAGGCATCCAGGGCTTCAGGTGCCTCGGACTCATAGTAGTCGGCATTGTAGTACAGCAGGTCGTACACGGTGGCGGCGTAAGCGTCGTTCTCCATGTAATACTTGTGGTACCAGGTCCAGCTGGGCTCGCCGTAGACCTCAGCGAACCACAGGTTCAGGTAGCCAACGGCATCGGTCATGTCGTTGTCGGAGTAGTTGTAGGTGCCTGCCTTGCCGCTCATGTAGATGGGATACAGGGCGGTCATATCCAGGCCGGGCGCGGACAGGAAGGGATTGGGGATGTTGGTTGCGGAAGAGATGCTGGCCAGCATGGATGCCAGGTAACGGGTGCCGTAATCCCAGTAGGAGATGCCCTCGATGGAATCGCCCTCGGGAGCGTACTGGGGCAGACCCCACTGGACGGACTGGTAGCACTTCTGCAAAACCTCACCGGCTGCGGAGTTGTACAGCTCGTTCTCGTGGTGAGCCATAGCCATGGCGGTGGTGATGAAGCCGCCGTTGCAGACATAGTTCCAGTTGTTCAGGTTGGTGACGAACATGGAGTTGATGCTGAACTGATACAGTGCCTCCTCCAGACCGTAGTCATACATGGCCTTCTCGCAGATTTCCTTCTGCTCAGCGGTCAGGGAGTCGTACAGCCAGTCATAGGCGATAGCCACGCCGTTGGCAGTCATGGCGGTATCCAGCAGGTGGCTGGGATGCCAGTCGGGGTAAGCGTACGCGCCCACGCCGCACAGGGCCTCCATCTCGACCCAGGCACGGTCCAGATAAACCTGCTCGCCGGTCATGCGGTACATGAAGGCCAGGTTCAGAACATCCTTGGAGCCCTGGGTGTCCAGACGGACATCATCGGGGCAGTGATAAGGAACGGGAGTGGGATCATCCAGCAGAGGATCGATGGTGGCCTTGACCTCAGCGAACCACTCCTTCACATTCTCATCGGTCAGCAGCAGAGCCTTCAGCTGCTCAAAACGGGCATCATCCGCCAGCAGACGGGAGTGCTCAGCCTTGACGCTGTCCAGCAGCTCCTGGGTATCGGGAGCCACATAGATGGTCGTGACGCGCTCGGTCATGTTGCCGTTGCCGTCATCGGCGGTGAAGGTGATGTAGTCGTAGCCGTTGAAGCCCTCGTCGGGGGTGTAGGTGTAGACATTGCCCTCCAGAGTCATGGTGCCATGCTCGCAGGGCGTGCCGATGCCGTAGACGATGGCATCATTCTCGGGATCCACAGCGGAGACCTTGCCGGAGACGGGGTTATTCTCGTAGGTCAGCACATTCATGTTGTCGAAAACAGGTGCGGCATTGACCTGCTCCACGAACAGAGGCACGATGACCAAAGCCTTGCCGCTCTCGCTGACGGCCAGCAGGGTGACGGAATCCTCGCCGTAGAAGTCCTTGGCGGGATAGTAGTAGTATGTACCATTGATGGCCAGGAAGGTGCCATACTGGGGAGCGGCGGTGACGGTGTAGTCCCAGCCCTCGGGCAGAACATCGATGACATTGACATTCTGCTGAGTGAAGATCTCCAGATCCTCGGTATAGTCGATGGTCTCATCGGCAACCAGGACGGCGATCTCCTTCTTCATGCCATCGACATGGGTGATGGTGACAGTGGCGTAGCCATCGGCCAGAGCGGTGACCAGACCGTTTTCGGAAACGGTCACAACTGCCTCGTTGGAGGAGCCGAAGGAGACCTCCTTGACGGTGGTGTTTTCTGGGACATAGCCGACCTCAAGCTGGAATGCCTCACCGGCCTTCATGACCAGCTTGTCGGTGTTCACATCCAGACCGGTGGCCTTGATGTAGCCGTAGCAGGTGGTGTTGTCGATCCACACATGGCCCTGGGCATATTCGTACAGGGTCTCGACCTTGATGGTCTCAAAGTGGTCGGGCAGATCGATGATGTACTCGTAGTAGGTCCAGTCCTGGGTGGACTTGACGGGCATGGACTTGGCGATGAACGCACCGGAGACGGTGGCGTAGTGGACGCGGAACATCAGCGCATCGCCCACGAAGTCCTTGGTCTTGACCCACTGGCCGATCTTCACGGACTGGCCCCAGAGCTCCTGGAGGTCGTTGGTGATGGTGAAGGTCTGGTGGACGGAGCCACGGGAATCCTTGCCCTCGGTGACATTGCTCAGATGCAGAGAGGAATAGCCCTCTTTGAAGACCTCACGGTCAGAGGAGGCATTCAGGCCGCCGGTGGACTGCCACAGGTTCCAGCTTGCGGGGAAGCCGGCCAGAGTGGTCTCGTAGCCGCCGTTCTTCAGCAGGGTATCCACGGGATCGCCCTCGGGCAGCGCGATGAAATCACCGGTCTTGATGATCTTGGGGTTGCGGAAGTGGGCAGTGCCGTTGCCCTTGAGGATGTACTGCTCCAGCTTGATGGAAGCCACATCCACGCCGCCGATCTGCTCGGGGACCTCAAACTCGATGGTCAGCGTGGTCCAGTCGGTGTCGCCCTTGATCTGGGAGGACAGGAAGGAGCTGAGCTGCTTGGCATTGGCATCCTGGATGTAGACCTTGAACATGGCATAGCTGCCAAGGCCCTCGGTCTTGATGTCGCCGGTGAAGGTATAGGTCTTGCCCAGCTGCTCGGCGGTCAGAGGCATGGTCTGGTGCAGGACCAGGTTGCTCTGATTCAGAACGGTGCCGGTGAAGACGCCATCTTCCACGGAAGAAGTGTACTTGGTGGTGTCGTAGGCGGGATAGTAGTTCCAGGAAGGGATCTTGGAAATATCCTCGGTGACATAGGTGGGGTTCTCCACCAGGTTGCCGTCGTCCTCAGGCTCCTCCTCGATGACCTCGGTCAGGGAGAAGTTGTTGATCTTGACGGTCATGGTGGCACCGGAGGAAACGGCGGACTCCACCTTCACGCTCTCACAGCCGGTGAAGGTCACATCGAAGCTCTGCCAGCCATCGGTCTTGGCGTAGAGCTTCACGGCGTTGATCCGGGAGCCGGTGGCGTTGGGGGTGTAGCCGATCTCGAAGGCACCCTTACCGGTGGAGAGAATGTTGTACTCGCCGGTGAAGCGGTAGGTCTTGCTCTTATCCAGGCCGCTGACGGTCTGATGGACCGTCAGACGCTGGGCGGTGCCGGAGCTGTCTGCGGTGATGGACAGGCCGTCCTCATTGCAGGAAGAAGCGGCAGGGGCATTGGAGCCGTTCCAGTAGTTCCAGGAATCGGCCTTGCCATCGCCATCTTCATCGGCATAGGTGCCATTGACCAGCAGCTCGGCAGTCTCAGGCTCCTCCTCCTCGGTGACGACCTCCACCAGGGAGACATCGTCAACGGAGCAGGTCAGGGTCGCGCCCTGGCTGACCACGATCTCCAGCTTCATGTTGCCAGCGGCGACAAACTCCTGCTCCACGGTCTGCCAGCCGTCGGTCTTGCTGGTGTGGTAGGCCACACGCTGGGTTGCACCGGTGCCGTTGTGCCGGATCTCCAGAGAGCCTCTGGCGGTGCTGGTGACCTGATAGCGCAGGGTCAGACGGTAGGTCTTGCCTTCGACCAGGGCTGCGGTCTGGTGGACCGTCAGTCGCTGGGTTTCGGTGCTGCTGTCGGCGTTGATGGTCAGACCATCCTCACCAACGCTGGAAGGACATTCCTTGACGGAGCCGAACCAGTAGGTCCAGCCGTCAGCCTTGCTGTCGCCGTCGGCATCGGCAAAGGTGCCGTTGACGATCAGCTCGGCGGCATCCGCTGCGGCGGCCAGGCCGGTCATGGGCTGCAGAGCCATGACGAAGCACAGGACCAAACACAGCAGTCTGCGCAGGTTAGGGCTTGCTTTCATTGTTTTCTCCTCCTTATTTTTAACGGGACCGGCTTGCAGTCGATCCCATTATTTACAATTTGGAACGATCGGGCGGAATTGACCGAAATGGCCGGAAGAGGGGGACGGCCATTGTCAAACCGCCCGATCAGTTGGAAAACATGCTTAGTCCAGCTCCTCGCCCACATGGCGGAAGGGACTTTCTTTGGGGGATGCGGTGGTTGCTTCCTTGGCGTACTTCTCAACGAACTTCGCAGCCTTATCCACGGGCAGGATGGTGCCGGGACCGGCCACACAGCCGCCGGGACAGCCCATGCCCTCCAGCAGATAGCCGTTGTATTTGCCTGCCTTGACCATGGCCATCAGCTTCCGGCATTCACGCAGGCCCTCGGCCCGTGCCGTCTTGATCTCAAGATCCTGATGCTCCTCGTGAACCAGATCGGTCACAGCCTTGGCAACACCGCCGGCCACCGCAAAATTACGGCTGGAGCCGGAGGCTTCGGACAGACCATCGCTTTCCTCGATATTGGCCCAGTCGATCTCCTTGGCCTCGAACATGCCCATGAGCTCCTCAAAAGTCAGAACGAAGTCCACATCGGAGCGGATGTCCTCCCGGATAGCCTCCAGCTTCTTGGCGGCACAGGGACCCACAAAGACCACCTTCGAGCCGGGGAAATATTTCTTCATCAGCCGGGCGGTAAAGACCATCGGCGTCAGGGTCATGGAGATCTTGCTCATTTCGCTGGGATAGAGCTTCTCGATCATGGAATGCCATGCGGGGCAGCAGGAGGTGGCCATGTAATTCTGCTCATTGGGGACCTTTTCCAGGAAGTCCTTTGCTTCCTCGATGGTACACATATCAGCACCGATGGCCACCTCATACACGGAATCAAAGCCAAGCTTATGCATGGCAGTAACCAGTTTACCGGGAGATGCCTGGCCACTGAACTGACCAATGAACGCAGGAGCAACAATAGCGATAACCTGATTGCCCTGAAGGATGGACTGGATCACCTGGAAGATCTGGCCCTTGTCGGCGATGGCACCGAAGGGACAGCTCACCAGACACTGACCGCAGCCGACGCACTTGTCCTGGTTGATGACCGCTCTCCCCTGCTCGTCGGAGCCGATGGCATCCATGCCGCAGCTCTTTGCGCAGGGACGCTCCAAATGGATGATGGCGTTGTAGGCGCAGGCATTGGCACACTTGCCGCACTTGATGCACTTGCTCTGGTCAATATGGCTTCTGCCGTTCTCAAAGGAGATGGCCCCCTTGGGGCAGACCTTCTCGCAGGACCGGGCCAGGCAGTTCTGGCAGTATTTTGTCACCTTATACTGATTGGTGGGACAGGCGTGGCAGGCGTAGGGAATGATGTTGACCAGCGGAGGCTCATAATACTGCTCTGCAATATAGGCCGCATCCATACCCTCGGACACCAGATGCCGTCCGTCCGCAGGGCGCAGACCCAGACCCATGGCAAGCCGCACCCGCTCACCGGCAATGGCGCGCTCCAGGAATACGGACTCCCGATGCAGGGGCCGGTCACCCGGAACGATCATATAGGGAAGCTCATTGGCTTCCTCGTAGCCCTTACCGGCATAAGCCATACGGGCCACTTCAGAAAAAACCTTCTTACGGATATCCGTAATCAGGGACGGAATACCTCTCATAATTTCCTCCTGTATTTTGCTGAAAAAAGTGGATGATAGTCGAATCTCCACAAAGAAAATGCCTGGTGCACATCTTTGTGGAGACCCGAGGAAGTATAGAGTAGATGCCTATGCCTTTCATCTTCTCTGATACACATAAAAGCAGTCCCCCTTACCCGATAAATGCCTTCCGCACAGGAGGAGATCATCTCCCCTCCCGTACGAAAGGTAGAAGAGGAAAGAGGATTGGAGTAAAATAGAATGTCCATGCAGGGAAGGCTCTTCCCCAACCTCCCCTGCACAGACGGAAAGGGGTGAAACAAGTGATTATATTAGAAGGGGCACTTTCATCCGTACGGAAAGGGGTGCGGAATACCCCCTTCCCGTACAGACGTTGAAAGGAAGCCCAATGGGCTGCAAATTTGGGGTCTCATACTACGGGGGTACAGAGAGTACCCCCACAGTACGGATAAAGAGAGAGGAACGATCAGGGTTGTTTGCCGAAATAGGCCTGGATGCCGCCGTCAACATACAGGATCTGACCGTTGACGAAGTCGGATGCATCGGAAGCCAGGAACACGGCGGGACCGGCCAGATCCTCAGGCTTGCCCCAGCGGCCAGCGGGGGTGCGGCCCATCAGGAAGGTGTGGAAGGGATGGTCAGAGCCATCGGCCTGCTTTTCCCGCAGAGGCGCGGTCTGGGAGGTCTCGATGTAGCCGGGACCAATGCCGTTGCACTGGATATTGTAGGAGCCGAACTCGGAGCAGATGTTCCGGGTCAGCATCTTCAGACCGCCCTTGGCGGCTGCGTAAGCGGAAACGGTCTCACGGCCAAATTCACTGGTCAGAGAGCAAATGTTGATGATTTTACCCTTGTTCTTGGCGATCATGCCGGGCAGAACGGCCTTGGTCACGATGAAGGGGGCATTCAGGTCCACATCAACGACCTGACGGAACTCGGCGGCGGTCATCTCCAGCATAGGGATGCGCTTGATGATACCGGCGTTGTTGACCAGGATATCGATGGTGCCGACCTCTTCGGAGATCTTGGCGACCATAGCGTTGACGGCCTCCTCGTTGGTGACGTCGCAGACATAGCCGTGGGCGTCGATTCCGGCGGTCTGATAGGTGGCCATGCCCTTCTCCAGGCTTCTCTGGGAGGAGCAGTTGAAGCAGACAGTCGCACCTGCCTTGGACAGGGCCTCGGCAATGGCGAAGCCGATGCCATGGGAGGCACCGGTGACCAGAGCCACCTTGCCGGTCAGATCAAATTTGGAAAGATTCATAAGGATTCTCCTTGTGTGACAAATTACTTCAGGTTGGGAGAAGCGATGGTATCCATGTCGTCGAACTCCTGGTTCTCGCCGCCCATGGCCCAGATGAAGGTGTAGTTGGAGGTGCCAACGCCGGAGTGGATGGACCAGGAGGGGCTGATGACAGCGTCAAAGTTGTTCATGACGATGTGACGGGTCTCAGTGGGCTCGCCCATCATATGGAAGACGACCTGATTCTCGGGGACCTCGAAGTAGGTGTAGATCTCCATGCGGCGCTCGTGGGTGTGAGAGGGCATGGTGTTCCAGTTGGAGCCGGGCTCCAGGGCGGTCATGCCCATGGTCAGCTGGCAGGTCTTCAGGACGGAGGGATGGATGAACTGGTTGATGACGCGCTTGTTGCAGGTCTCCAGTGCACCCAGGGGACGCTTGGCAGCCTCAGCAATGGTGATCAGCTTGGTCTCGTAAGCGCAGTGAGCGGGAGCGGAGACCATGAAGAACTTGGCGGGGTTCTCCTTGTCATCGGAGGCGAAGGTGACCTCCTTGGTGCCCTGGGTGATGTACAGGCAGTCCTTGTAGCCCAGTGCGTACTCGACGCCGTCGGCAACGATCTTGCCGGAGCCGCCCAGGTTGAAGATGCCGATCTCGCGACGCTCCAGAACGTACTTGGTGCCGAAGTTGGCCCAGACATCCAGACCCTTATCCAGGGAAACGACCTCGTTGACGGGCATGCAGCCGAAGGTGACCATGCGGTCAACATGGGAATAGACGGAAACGACCTCATCAGCCTTGTACAGGCCGGTGATCAGGAACTCATCACGAGTCTCCTGGGTGGTGTAACGCTTGAAATCGCGCTGATTGCAGGAATAACGAATATCCATGAGTATATACTCCTTAAAATAAAATTTTGCTTACACCACCCCGACCGCCTCGCAGTAGAGGCAGGCTGGGGGGTTGTAAGGAGAAATGGGACTTGTATTTAGAAAATGGGAGCCTCGTCAGAGTCGATGGCGGCGCAGATCTTGGCAGCGGACTCGGACATGTCCAGGTTACGGACGGCATTACGCAGAGGCAGAACGGCTCTGGGAGTGACGGACAGCTCATCCACGCCGATGGCCAGGAAGGTCTCGGTCATCTCCAGGTCTGCGCCCAGCTCGCCGCAGATGCCCACCCAAACGCCGTTCTTGTGAGCGTTCTCCACGACCATCTTCAGCAGACGGACGACGGACAGGTGATGGGGATCATAGAAGCGGCCCAGGTCGTTGTTCTGGCGGTCACAGGCCAGGGTGTACTGGGTCAGGTCGTTGGTGCCGCAGGAGAAGAAGTCCACTTCCTTGGCCAGACGATCGCTGAGGACCGCAGCGGCGGGAGTCTCGATCATGATGCCGATCTCCACGTGGTCGGAGTAGGGCAGACCCTCGGCATCCAGCTCCTTCTTGACGGACTCGATGAGCTTCTTGGTCTCACGGACCTCCCAGACGGAGGTGACCATGGGGAACATGATGCCCAGGTTGCCGTAGGCAGAGGCACGGTACAGGGCGCGCAGCTGGGTGCGGAAGAAGCCGGGACGGCTCAGGGAGATACGCAGAGCGCGCATACCCATGGCGGGGTTCTCCTCCTTGGGCAGCTCGAAGTAGTCGATCTGCTTGTCTGCGCCGATGTCGCAGGTGCGGATGATGACTTCCTTGTCACCCATGTCGGTCAGGACCTTCTTGTAAGCCTCGAACTGCTCCTCCTCGGTGGGGTAGGTCTTGGAGTTCAGGTACAGGAACTCGGAGCGGAACAGGCCGATGCCGCCGCCGTCATTCACCAGAACGGAATCCACGTCCTCGGGAGAGCCGATGTTGCAGTAGATGCGGATGGACTTGCCGTCCACAGTCTCGTTGGGCTGGCCCTTCAGCTGCTGCAGCAGAGCCTGCTGCTTCAGCTGCTCGTCACGCTTCTTGGTGAAGTCGGCCAGAACATCCTCGGTGGGGTCGACGATGACAGCGCCGGTGGCGCCGTCTACCACGACCTGGCGGCCCTCGTAGATGGGATCGAGCTGGT